>JAGROY010000010.1 GCA_020439995.1 Verrucomicrobiia bacterium | reverse complement strand
TAGCTGAGCGTCTGGAACGTGTAGAAGGAAATTCCTGCGACGAGCGGAAGCTGCCAAGATCGCGGTTCCAGCGTCACCCCGAACTCACCCCACATGGCGATCCAGGAGTCGACAAAGAAGCCAGCATACTTGAAAGTTCCTAACATCCCCAGATTCGCAATCACACTTGCCCACAGCAGCAGCTTGCGCTTCCGATCACTCGTGCTTGCCGAGATCCCCAGGGAAAGGAAGTAATCGATCAATGTGCTGATCACGATCAGCGACAAAAAACGCCAGTCCCATTGCGCATAAAAGTAGTAGCTGCCGAAAACGACCAGCGCATTCTGCCACTTGAGCGGGCCGCGTGACAGCATCCAGTAAGCTGCGAAGAACAGCGGCAGGAACAGAGCGTATCCCAGTGAGTTAAACAGCATGGGTCAGCGGGATTGGAGTTGACTCGCTTTCACTCACCCCTTCTTCCTGGCCAAAATTCCCACGCCCAGTGGTGAGAAGTCGTCGGTTTCTAACACTTTGCCCAGCAGGGCTACCACAAGGCCCAGCGCTTTATTCGCCAGCACCCGCAGGTTCTTCGATTTGCGCGGGCGCTGAAATGTGTTGGCAAAGGCTGAATATTTGCCGCCCAACTTGTACACTGTGACGATCTCGTATTGATCGCCGAGAAGGGAACGGTATCCATCGATCGAAAACCTCCAGTAGTCGCGAACGTCACAGAACGGATGAGTGAAGGCATTGATCAGCAGTAGTTGCCCGCCCTTTTTCAATGTCCGGTGCACCTCACTCATGGCTTGAAAAGGATTGTCCACATGCTGGAGCATGGACACCATGACAAAGTTGTCGGCTGACTCGTCGGCGAGCGCCATGTCCGTAACGTCCAGATAGAGATCGTAGTCGCGGTCAATGTTGGACACGACGTATTTCTCTGCATTGGGGAAACAGGCGGACGCATTGTAATGTTTCTCGCCGCCCAGTTCGATCACTTCCCCAGTGAACGTCTTGCCGCAGTCTTCCAGCGCCAGTTCCTGGTAATGGCGGAACAGCGTCTTTTCATCCCTGAAATAGTTCAAGAGATAGCGCCAGCTGATATCGGAAATGAACACTTGCTTCATTTCTTTTTCAGCGAGTGAACAGCGCAACGATCTCGGAAGAATACAGGGCACTCGGGTGGCGTTCCAGCAGTGGCTTGGCACGCTTCGTCAGCATCCTTACCGGCCAGTAGATGAGTTTCTGGCAAAGGTTCAACGACTGATGAACATTTGCCGGAAACCCGCCGTCGTAGCGAAGGAACTTGATCTTGAGATTATTGCGTGCGGCAAACCGCTCATAGACGGAAAGCTTCATCGCCTTCAGATTGTGAATGTCCATGTTCGCCCGGTCGACCAGCAACTTGTAAGAATAAATGAGTCCCAGCATGTTCGGAACAATGATAAACAGAGCGCCACTGGCGGAGAGATAGTTGAGGTGTCTGTCGAGCACATCATCCAGATCTTGAAAGTGCTCAATGAATCCCAGAGAAATGACGACGTCCGCCTTTTCCTCCGGCATGTAAGTGAAGAAATCGGCCTGAATGGCTGAGTAGTCGGCAACCCCCATTGCGGCCAGGTTCTTCTCCACCGTTTCGGTATCCTGGTTAAAATCGAGCCCCATCGCCCGCAACCCGTAACGGGCGGCGACGTAAGCCAGATAGCGCCCGGGATAGCAACCGATCTCCCAGATCGTCTTCGGCTCCCCGGCAGCTTTGACCGTTTCATCCCAGCAATGATCCAGACGTGAGCCGGTCGCGATGATCGATTCCGTATTCGGATCAGGCTGCCGGTGCTTTCCGTAATAGTTGGTCCAGTACGATTGGTCTGTCAGGGCATTTGGGTTCCCTTGTCCCTGTTGGGTAGCGCTCTGCTGCATGTCATTGCTGGTAAACGAAAGTATGAAAAAGGGAACGTCGGATCTGTGGAATCGCAAATGTTTTGTCAGCATGGGCGCAACTTGACAAGCGCACGTGTGGCCACTAGCTAGAGCATCGAATTTTCGCGAACCGCGAACCGTTTTTATGTATCTCGAAATCTTGAAGGGGTTCGCAGACGGGATTCGGCGGAGGCAGCGCTTCGGTCGCGGAATCCGCGTGCTCTATTATCACGGCATCGTAGAGCAGCGGAAAGACCCTCGCCTTGAGCGCAACTGTCACACCATCGAGGAATTCAAAGATCAGATCCGCGCTCTGAAACGTGCCCGGGCAAGCGTTCTCAGCCTGGACGAACTAGACGCGCAGTTTGACCAACCCGGGCGTGGATACTTGCCGCGCGTCGTCATAACGTTCGACGATGGCTACCAGAACAATCTCATTGCGGCCGAGTTGCTCGAAGCTGCCCGCATGCCCTGGGCGCTCTTTGTCTCGACCGGACTCATCGGCTCGGAACGTACCGTGTGGACAGTGGAGCTTTCCCTGCTCATGCTCCACGGTCAGGCGGAATCGATCGAACTTCTGGGAAATCGCTGGTCACTCCGCACCCGAGCCGATCGCGAGCAGAGCTTTCAGGGGATCCGGGTGCAGCTCAAGCAGTGCGACTCTGAAAAGCTGCACGAGCATCTGATCCAATTGCGCAGCCAGTTTCCGCCTGGCGAATCCCAGCGGCTGATTGAAGCCTGGCCGGGATTTCAGATGCTCCGGTGGAACGAAGTGGCTTCCATCGCTGCCAGCGGTGGTACCATCGGCAGCCACGGCGTGGATCACGAGCTCCACCACGCAAGCCAACTTCCAGAGACGCGCCTGAAAGAACTCCGCGATTCGAAGCGTGAACTGGAGCAGCAGCTGGACAGCGATTGCCCGTACTTCGCCTTCCCTAACGGAAGCACCCATCCGGGTTCCGCTCAGGAACTCGATCAAGTTGGTTACCGGCTGGCCTTTACCACTGTCAATCGCTGTCTCGGCACCCATGACAGCCGCCTGCTGATTCCGAGGATCGGAGCTGCGGGCAGTATGCGCTCCTTTGTCCGGGACTACTTCTGGGCAGACCAGGCAATGGAAAATTTGGACTGATCTAACTCAATAAACGGCGATGGCACCTATTTTCCGAATCCCAGTTTTCGAAGAATCGATTTGAAGAAGCCACCCCCGTCAGCGCTTCTGGCGGCAGGGTTCCCTGCTTCAGGTGCGAGTGCCCGGGGCCGATGACGAATTTCACGCTGCCAGCCGTGCTTGGATTGCAGAGCAAGGACGCGTTCCCGCAAGGGGGCGGCTTTCTCCGGGGTGACCATGTGAATGAAGTTCACGTAGCCGCCAAGGACGGCAAGAATATTGTGGCCGCTGCCGTGCCAGCGCTTTCCTGCCGGTCCGTCCTGCTCGACCTGCCGCAGCACTGCACGGAAGCGCCGGAGATCTTCGCGCGGAATGCCAATTGCCTTGTTAACAATGAGTCCAGTGACTTCCTGGCGCGAACCCAAGCGCATGATGCGGAGTTTATCAGGATGCACGATAAATCCCTCTTCGTGAATGATTGCTTTCGCACGCCACAGGAGTGTTTTATATTTCTCCACCGTCTCGCCGCCGGCGGAAAATGTGACATCGTCAGCGTAGCGCGTGTAGGTAAATCCAAGCTTGCGAGCCATGCCCGAGAGGCGAGCGTCGAACTTGCGGCAAAGGATATTGGTGATCGCGGGGCTGGCGGGCGAACCTTGTGGGAGGAAACGCCCACCCATCGCGACGTGCCAGATCTGGCCGTCGAGTTCTAGCGTGTCCATCTCAGGCTCGGTGCACAGGAGGGATAGAATGGTCGCGATGTGTTCCGAGTAGCCGAGGCTTTTGAACAAGCCCTTGGTGCGAGCCTGGGTAACGGAGGGAAAGAAGTTCTGCAGGTCGACGTTAATGACTATGTCACGCCCGATGTGGTTGCTGGCATTGGTGATGATCGAGCGGTCAGGAACGAAGCCATGCGCCGCATCATGCACCGACACTTTTTGCAGCAGGTTTTCGAGAATCCAAGTTTGCGCCGCTTTGAGGCGAGGCATCGGCGCGGAAATGATGCGCTCGCCACCGGACTTTTTCGGAATGGCGAAGCGCCGGTAGTGGGTCGTTTTCGAGACCTCACGGTGGAATGCGAGGAAGCTCAACTCGCCCAGCGTGATCCCCATCGCGCTGGCTAGAGTTTCGGCATTGGCAAAGTCTGGCAACTGGTGACGGCTGAGCCTCTCTGGAACCGACTGCAATTCGCTGAGCCCACCTGAAACGCCTTCGCCGAGGTAGAGGATTTCGCGCTGCTTGCGTTCGCGCCAGCGCTCAGCTTTTTCCTGACGCAATCGGGCGTTGCGCTCCTTCGTCTCCTTCTGCCTCACCTTCGACTCAGCCATCCTCTTCTTGCGATGGGCGGCGAGCGCAGCTTCACGATTTTCGAAGCGCCGCTGCTTGTGCAGAAGTTCGTTGAGTTCCCTGTTCAGTTCGCCACGGCGGCGAATGATGGCATCTGGCACTGCTGGATTGCCCTGTTCAGGCATCCAGAAACCAAGACGGATCATGTCGTCCAGGATGAATTCCTGCTTCGATGTCGCCTTGATCGCATCGTAGATCTCCTGACGCGAGAGCGGACGAAATGGCTGTGACGGGTCGGGATCAGCCATCGTAGGTCAAAGGTGGAAGCGGACAGTGGCGGGGCGGTATTGCCTTCGTGCAGGTCTCAGGACTGGAGCGGTCAACTCCAGCGAGGCCCGCCCGGTGTGCGCTTTTGATCCCCCGGATCTGCACCGAAAAGCGCACACCGGGCGGATGCCTCGCACAGTCAAGAGCGGGCCAGTGGTGCGTTGCTAGTCTATGGGCATGGACGGCGATCCGCCGCCCAAATCGCAAGGTGCAACGCCCCGCCACTGTCTTGGATTGATTAAAAGAAAAACGAACAATCATGTCCAGAGAAATGCTTTCTCGTTCTGCTTCATCCGGGCGGCCAGCATGTGCGCGCACGGCCCCAGACGGAGCTTGTTTTGTGTGTAAAAGTTGCAGTTGCATTCGCCGTGCACGAGCCGGGCATCTGCATCGACGCGCACCTGAACCTTGAATTTCTTTTTCCTGGTGTCGGTAACTTTTCCCGCGATCACGAGCATGCCGTCCCGCTGAGATCCAGCAACATGAATGCTTCCTGACCGCAGCAGCGCGTTGGCCTCCTCTTCTCGTTCATTGGCAAATCGTAGCGCCGCCATCGGCAGGGGATCCCGGCTCAGTTCCCGCACCCGATACGCCTGTGCGTGGAGGTCATAGATCGCCCGGCCCGCCTGCACATAGGATGCGAGGGCGCTGCCAACGATGTCTTCGCTGATGCCGAGCCGTTGCGCCAGGTCAGCCGGCTTTTCTACCCATTTTTCCTTCAATGCGTCGAACACACTCTTCTTCAAATGCACGTCCATTTCCTTGCGGGGTGCCATCAGATCAAAGTTTCCCATGCGCGACCAATCATTGGCCGTCCATCCAGACAACCCCAGCGTGAAGTGCAGATCGCCCAGATCAGCCACGAAGAACGATGGCATGCCATCGCCCAGCAAGGTGACGGCAAAGCTCCTTGCGATCGGAATCAGGCGCTCGAGGATCAGCAGCCGTCGTCGTCCCCAGATGCGGATCTCGCGTTCTTCGAAGCCATGATAGATAGAGCGCGGGCAGTGCAATTCCACATTCCACGGCTCAAAAATCACGCTGATGGGCTGCCCGGGCTTGAGCCGAAAACGGATCGAGCGCGGCCCATGCTTTTCCCGGAACCGGCGTAGCACGAAGCAGAAGTTGTGCACGTCCATCGGGTGAAGATTGAACTTCGCGCCGCCCGGAATCGTCATTGCGGAACTCACCTGAAGAAAGCCGCGCACCCACGAGTCCGGTAGATCGATTTTCACTTCGTTGTAGGCGTCGTCTTCGTCGGTTTGAATCTCGAACCCTCTGGGATCAATCGAAAAGGACGTCTCCTTGTAGTCGCGAATCTTTTGAAATTCGTCATACAGGGATGCCGAGTAGTCAATGTTCGTCGTCCCGCAGGCGCACTCGCTGATCTCGGTGAAGACCTCGTAGTTGCACCCCAGCCGACCATATGAGGATTCGTCTTCACTGAAACATTCGAAAAAGACCTCGTCTGGATGCACGGTAATCACCGGGTCGAGAACAAACCAGGCTGCCTTGTCTTTTTTCCACAGGAACTGAAAGTACTTGCGCTGCGCCTTGTAGAACGGGCTCATCACTTGCTCCACATCCACATTGATGGCGTGGAGTTCGCTGCGTACCTCGGTCACCCGGTCGCGGACGTCTTCCGCCTCGGCCATTGCTTCGGCCATCCAGATATCCTCCTGCTGGCTGGCCCATTCCCTGTACGCCGTCTTGTCCCTGGGCTTGAAGCGCAAGTCTGAGATGACGACGTCGTGGAGTGCGGAGATGGCCTCGCGAAAGGGCACGCGCTGGTTCAGTTTTCCAACAAAGTAAGTCGGATCGCGGTAGGCATCTGGAACGAACGACATGCCGGTGGCCCGCGAGCTGTTGCTCACGCTTGTCTGGCCTCGGTATCGGTAGTTGAACAGCACTGGTGAAAAGTCGTTGAAGTGTTGGTTAGTGCGCTGCAATCGTGTTTACTGGCACAGGTGTGAACGGCACATTCACATCCGGCCAGGCACGCTTGATTTTTGCCATGGCGTGAATGCAGGCTGCACGGTCACCGATCGCCATAGTCGCTGATTGTCGGGTAAAAATGCGCATCGCCACGTGCGCGGCGTCATTGCTGGCCAGCGCCTCGTTCTCCAGGAACCGAATGACGCGTGCTTTGGCGATACGTCCGCGATTGACCTGTGACAGAACGGTGATGAGGAATGGCTCAAGTGTAAGCAAACGCTCGTAGTTGTTCGATGCAAAGCGTTCCAGATAGTGGCTCGCAAAGTCCTGCAGCTCGCCCGTCGGGTGCTGGCTTAAGGCGAGGAGATAGGCTGGGCCGTCGTCACTTTTGAAAAAGGTAGTGATGCGTTCTTTTCCGAAGTCCTGAACGTCAGTCCTGACACTGTCGCACAGGCTGATCAGCAACTCCGGTGTCCAGTCGGATTCGGTGAAGGTTTCGCGGAAATACTCGCAGGCAAAGTTCCGGGTATCCTCCCAGTCAGTGTCGAACAATCCCAGAGCGTCCTGCTTTTCGGCTCGCGCCCGTTCGGGATGTGCGCCGAGATATTCCCGAATGTAAGCACGCACCTCAAGAAAATCGTGACCGCCCAGCGGTGCAATCACCGACATCGGCAGGTTCGCAAGGTCGACGTGCCTTTTCAACAACAGGAGCCCCAGCTTCTGGGCACAGAGATATTTGCTGCCCAGCAGGCGCAGGATATGCTCGCCCGGGACAACGTAGAGATGCTCGCCAAGTGTGCCTGCCAGCAACAGGTAGACATCCTCGTGCAGCCCGGGGTAGCCTTCCTTGCGAGTCAGGATAGGGTAGAATTGCAGTACCATTTCCCGCGCAAAGTCTGGATGCGCTGCCGCCAGGCGCGCAATAATCGGGCGCACTGCCTGGCGCATGTCAGCCTTCTCCGAGATGCAGAAGCTGGCCAGAATAGTGTAGCGCTTGAGCAACGCTTCATCCGAAAAGCGGGCAAGGATTTGCACGCCAATGGTTCGTACCTCCGGGTAGTCGGAAGCAATGAGGTCTTCGATCAGGGCACCGGGAATCTGGCCGACCGGGCATTCGTGATGAAGAAGGAACTGAGCTCCACAAGCCTGCACGTGCGGGTGAGGATGGAGGAGCAGGCGGCTGATTATCTCAAAGGCAACAGTCTTCGATTTTTCCTGGGCAACTTTGAACAGGATGTGGCTGGCAAAAGTGGCAATCGCCCGTGTCGGCTCCACGTTCTGTGGATCGAGGTTTAGCAAAGCGGTGACGACACGTTGAACCACGGCTTCCTGTCGGGGAGTGTCGAGTTGTTGCTTTGTTAGTATTTCCTCAGCGGCGCTTTGGACGTCGGCGTGAGGGTTGATGATGAAATCTGCGATGAAGGCATTGCTTACTAACAACGGATCGATACCCTCGCGAATCCAGCGAATCGCCAGGCTGCGGGCTTCGTCGAGATCGGCGCGACTCAGTGCGATGATGATCTCGGGGTCGGGATTGGCCGGATCGTAGAGCTGCTGCGCGAGATCAAGGCCGAGGCTTGTAGTGATACCGTATTTCTGACCGAGCAAGGCGACAACAAGCGCGACGTCCGCTGTTTCCAGAAATCCAGGGTTCGCTCTCCACACTTTCACCGCGAACTCATGCACCCGCTCGCAGGTACTCTGGCTGAGCAGGTGACCGATGGCATCGGGAGCGTGATTCCAGATCTCCGGGAAGGCTTCCTCGCGGTTCGCTGGCGGAGGATCGCCCGGCTTATATTCCGGAGCGCACCGCCAGCGGCGTTCGTTTGGCTGGAAGCGCGTGCTGTTCGTATAGAGAAGGAAATTGAACGCCTGATAGGCGCAGTAGGCATCGTAGTGCCGCTGAAAACTTGTGTACCGTCGGGAGCCGGGATCCCACAGCCCCACAGTCTCGGACCATGGCTGCTGAGCATCATCGTCGGAGTAGGCCAGCAGCGTTCCCGTCGCCAGCGTAACGAAGCCCTCGATATCACGGGCCTCCCCGGCACGGCGCAAGGTGCGCACGACGCGTTTGCGCAGGTAATTCCTGGTCTTGCTGGAGTAAGCGAGTCGCGAGTCTGGCTTGGCGCATTCCTCCGCTATCGGTACTGACTGCCGCATACCTGCCACCCAGCCACTGCCCCAGTCGCCGTTGAAAAGGGAAGGGGACTTCTCGAAACGATGCGCGAGCATACCGAAAACTTCAGCATCCATGCGGAACTCGGCCGCCTTGAAGAGATGCCGCAGCGCTTTGAATGAGCCCGGCTTCATCGGAAGTTCCGAGGCCACGGCGTAGACGGTATCCCGGGCATTAGGAAGAACATCGGCAAGCAAGTACAACGGATGGAGCCAGGCGAACGTGTTCGATTGATCTTCAGCTGCTTTGACCACGGCATCGGGCAGTGTTTTCTCACTCCGCATTTCCTCGGGCAAAAGTGACCGAATCTCAGCGTGGAAGGCTTCCTTTTGATCGTCCGGCAAAGTCGCACGCAGGGCCTCGAGCGCAATTCGGCTCTGTTCGGCAGTAAGCTCACTGCTATCTAGAAGTCGGCGTAACACGGGTACTGCGCGGACATCTCCGCAGCGACCGAGCGCCCAGAGAACGGAGTAACGTTGGAACCGGTCCGCTTGATTCGCGAGCGCGATCAGATCCGGAACCGCTTCCTGCATGCGGAGTTCGCCCACGCGCCAGATCACGCGTGAAAGTTTCCACTGCCCTGGCTTTGACGTGCTTTCACGAAGGTTCTTCAACGTGCGCCTCACCACGCTGTCGTGGATGGTCGGCATCACGCCAACGGATTCGACTGGAGTCGCTGACAGGGATTCGGCATCGCTTTCCTCATCGGAACCAGCGGCCTCACCGGCTTCGCGATAGCCTTTCGCCCGCTTTTCGGCGACCAGTTTGTCAAAAATCCGCGTCGCCGATTGCAGTGATTCCGGGAAAGCCGTTTTGGTGCCTTCCTTCAGCCGCGCACCCCGGCGTCCGTAGCGAAAATTGACGAGGTACTCGCCCTCGCCCGCCATACAAAGATCCACCTCGTAGACCTTGTCCGAGGAGCCCTCTTTGAAGAATAGTGTGACCTGTCGTTCCCTTCTCACCGGAGCGGAACATGCAGAAGCACCAGCTGATTGTGCAAGAATAAACTTGGACAGAATTCAGCGCATAAAGATCGCCGACGGCGTATCTCTTCTTTATTCATCTCGGCTCATCATCCACGGCTTCTGCATGGAAGTGCTCGTCGCCGTCCCGCTTGGGCAGAAGTCATGGTCGGGAGTAGGGAAGTCGCCCCCCCGCCGTGGTGGTACGGGAAGCTTTTAGCCTTCAAGACAACGGCCCCGCCCAGGGTTTGGGCGAGGCCGTTTCGAATCCGATCTTTGGACCATCTGTTCCGTCGTTCGTGGCTCAAGCGAGCTACCCCGATCTGGACGATACCGGTTCAGAGCCCATCCGTCTGACCCAGAAGGCTTTGAGGGATGCCGGAATTGCCCGTCAAGGAACCGACACCGATGCGCTTCGGGGAGTCGAAACCATCGGGCCCCATGTCCTAACTCTCGTCCACCAGGATCATGTTGCGAACGCTTTGCTGGTTGGCATAACCACCCGTCGTGGCGGTGAAGCCAAAGTAGCCTTTGGTCAGGCCGTCGGCTTTAGGGAAACTTTTTCCTTCGAACACCATTTCACTGTCTAGCGTGAGGTTGAAGGTCTTGGCGGCGGCGTTCCAAGTGAACTCTATCGGGTGCCACTTGCCATCTTCCAGGTTTACCACTTCTTTGAAGTCATTAGGCTCATGCTTTGCACTGCCGTTTCCCCGTGCTCCCACATGGTCCGCCGCAGGGTCGTTCAGGTGGGGGTTCTGAAACGTGTCGAACTCGACGGCGTAGGACGGGGCAATCGTGTCATATCCTAGTCCCTCGCCCGTTCCCATGGTGGAGTTGGACGTATTCTGAATCACCAGTGCCAAGCCGTCGGCTCCGTTGGTATCATTTTTCCCAAGGTATATTTCTGCCTTCAGCGTGAAATTTCTGGATAGGTCCAACTCGCTGGTTGTCCAAACGGCTCCTCCTCCCCCGACGAACTTGTCGCCGTCTTTGATTACTTCGTCCGTGGTGAGGGAGTATTCCTGAGGCTGGCCTTCGACCTGCTTGGCATTGCCCACCAGGTTAAATTTGGGTTCAGCGTACCCCTCGACTTTGGGTGGCAACGGCTTCGGATCCGGCTCCAGTACTGCGCCGTTCAGGAACACGGTGATGCCGCCTGTCAGCAAGTTTCCGCCCGGGTTGTCATCGACCTGAACGATGGTAAAGGTGTTTACCTCGCCAACGACCACGTATTCCGAGAAGTCGATCTTGAAATTCTTGCCGCCCCGCTTGCCGTCGCTGCCCTCCACGTACGTTCCGGCCAGGTGCATGCTGTTGTAAATCTTCGCCCGGGCTTGGTCATCGACGTTTCCAATCACGATTTCCACTGTCTTCACGCTATCCTTCGGAACGCTCCTAAGATCCAGATATGCCCGGAAGTAGGTGTAATCCACCATGGTGAACTTGTTGTAGTTGGACTTAGGAATGATGCTGCTGGAGGAGCTTCCATAGTTGATTTTGCCCTTATTGTCGAGGGGCGCGAGTTGCCACTGGGGCTGGTCCTTCGCCGGTTTTTCAGGAGGCATTTTGTCGAAATCAAACACCACCGGCAGCCGGTCCGCCCCTTTTCTCGTCAATACGCCTTTGGGAAGGGTGGTTGCGCCGTCGCCCACGTTGAACATCCAGGGCGTCAGTTGCTGCGCATGGAGGGACAATGGGCAAAGGGCTAGGAGCAGCGCCGGGAGGGCTGTTCCGGTGATAAATCGGGTTCTGTCTTTCATTTTGATCAGTGATTGTATTTGTTGAATGAGTTCTCGCTGAGTCCTCAGGAATTGATGATTCCGGTCTGGTGCAGCTTTCATCTTGTTCCACGGAACTCGGTCGCCGAAGTAAGGCGACTTGTTGAACTTTTTTCTTACCTGCCCTCCAACGCTGGCCGGGCGGCTATCGAGGCTCGAATATCCAGGTGGTGTCGGTTTGAAAATCGGGATCGTCGGAGGCGAGGGACAGCCTGATCTCCGAGCTGCGATGCCGGAGAAAATGGCCGTTGCGCCCCGACCACAGGCACTTCAGGGAGCCGGCTTGGCTGAATCCTGGGGCTCTGAAGCGCGGTGGCGTGAGGGCGAGCCGGCTGCGACCCTCGGCGCCGCGTTCGCGATGAATCACCACGATCCGGCCGTCGTCCCGGGTCTGCAAAAGAGGCCGTTTCCCACTGATGTCGCCGCCAGCGGGGTTTGGAACGTTTTCAGCCTTCAGGACAAGGGCCCCGGGCGACTCCGGGAGATCGACTCTGGTGAACTCGAGGATCACCGAGTCGGGTTGGCCCTCGGTGACCAGCCGAAGCGGCGTTTCTCCATTCTCCACAGCGCTGTCCTTGAAATAGCCAATGTAGGCGGGCTTCCCGTGCTGGTCGTGCAGGGCTCGTATCTTGTAGGTGAGACCGCCTACAATAAGAGAGTCCACTGACTCGTCTGGAAATTCGGGCGCCTCTGGATCCGCCCTTTTCAGTGTTGGGGCAATGGCTGCGGCATCGCGCCCCGACCAGATCTCAAGTGGGCAATTGGGCGAGGCGTGCAGCAGGGAGGCGTCGGCGCCGGAGGCATCGCGGGCGAACTGCAGCCAGGCTGCGGGCTGGTAGGTGGTGAAGCTGAGGATTTCCACCTGCGCGGTTCCGGTAGCCCGTTCCGAGAGCCAGAGCTTAAGGGTCGTGTCCCCCGCAGTGGCAACGAGGCGGGTGTCGTTGCCGACGGCAAGGGCGGTGACGGGGCCATTCTGAGCCCGCCAACCTCTGTCGGGGAGTTCGGTCCATGTCGCCGTTTCGAAAACACGCACTCGTCCGTCCTCATTGCCGCAGTAGAGTCGGCTGCCGTTGGGGTGGAAAGCCAGCGCGGTGTCGTAAGTCCGGAAATCGCCGATCGGCGGTGCAGGCTTGGCGAGGTTCGCCGGATCGTAAAGGCGGGCGCGTCGGCCGAGTCCGGTGGCCAAGAGATGGCGTCCGTCGGGGGACAGCGCGATGTCCCATGCCCGCGACGGGCCGGTGTCCCAGCCTTGGTCTTCGGTGGCTGCGGTGGCCCGCGTCTTCAGGTCCACCACAAAGACACGTCCCGGCGTGATCCCCGCGATCTTCGTGCCGTCCGCAAAGACAACGCCGCGCAGCAGTTCGTCGAATCCCTGAATGTAGCCTGGACCGGCGATGCGTTCGGTCAGGCGCATGACGGCGTTTTCCTCCCGCCAGAGCAGGATGTCGCTCGTCGGGCGGTCCATCGTTGCCAACCGGCCGTCCGGGAGCACGGCGAGCGGCATGTGATCCCCGGGGAGCAGCACGGAGCCGTCCTCTCGCCAATACCGCACGGTGCCTCTCGGGCCGGCATAGAGGATGCGCGAACCGTCGGGAGAGGCCGCGGGATGTCGCGAGTCCTGCTGAAGGTAGGAGGCGTCGTTGATGCGAGTGCCGGGAAGTGGGACGGCGGGATTCCAGCTCCGCACCGTGCCGTCGGCAGACGCCGTATGGAGCGTGGTGCCATCCCGCGCGAAGATGAGGCCTGTGCCGGGGCCTTCGCTTCCCAGCAGGAAAATGGCGCGCCAGTGCTGAGCGGTGCGAGTAAGTAGCCGAGTCGCCGGACTGTGCGGTCCGGTGTCGTCCAGCCGCTCGCGGATGATGTAGGCGTAACCGTCGTCATAGCTGTTGCTCTGTCCTTCCGGGACTGGTTTCAGGAAATGGAGCAGCCGCACCGCGGCGTCGGTGCTCGTCACGGCCACGAATGGCTCGGACGGATGGAAGGAAAGTCCGGTCAGCGCTTCGCGATAGCCCTGAATCAGCCAAGTCCGGTCGACCGCGGGTTCCGCCACCTCCAGAGTGTGCGCCGGCGCCTCCAGCGGGCCGCACAGGGCGGCGAGATATTTTCCATCCGGCGAAAGGGAAAGCACGTTCCCGCTGCCGTGGGATCGTGGTCGCCAAAGCGCCCAGGGCGTGGCTTCGGCGAGCGGAGTCGCACCCGTGAGGTCGACGGTATCGAATATGGCCACCGCTCCCTGTTGCGCGTTGGTCAAAGCCACCGTGTGCCGGTCTGCGGAGAAGGCGAGGGGAGCGCTCCACTGCGGAGGCAGCCCGGTCACGTCACCGGTCTCCACATCGAAGATCCATGCGCCCGTTCCGTCATTGAGCGCGGTGCTCCGATCATATCCGAACAACAGCCGCCGTTCGTCCAGCCACGCGCTTTGTGGCTGGACGATGCCGCCGCTTTCCATGACGACCTCCAGCGATTCCGAATCGAACGCCCGCACGGTGTTGCGGAAGGAACAGGCGAAGTGCCGCCCGTCCGGCGCAAAGGCCAGGCCGTGATACTCATGCGGATTGTGCGCCGCGGAATCGGGCGCGCCCGTTGTCGAGGGCAGTTGCCGAGCCTCGCGAATCGCGCTTCCGTCTGGACGGAGCAAAAGCAGCGCGCCGCCGTTGGTGACGATGGCAATGGAATCGTCCACCGGTCCGGGCGCGATCGTTTCCGGCAAGGCGCCGCCGGGGAGACGGAAGAGCGACCGCTGATCCCCGGCGCAGAACTCATTCAGCAGCTGCCATTCGAATCCCCGGTGCTCCTCCGGCGCGGCCTCCAGCAACTGCCGCGCCCTGGCATAGTCATGGCGCTCCCTGGCCGCCAGTGCTGCGGACATGGTGGAGACATAGTTGGTCAACCGCTCCGTGGCGGCCAGCTTCCCAGCGCGCTCGCCGCTTGCCTCCGCCCTTCGCCAAAGCACGAGGCTCACGACTGATCCGGCAATCAGGGAAATGGCGAGCGCCGCCCCGGTCGCCACGCGCCACGGATGGCGGCGCATCCAGCGCAGCGTCCGCTCGGTTCCCGTGACCCGCCGGGAGCGGATCGGCTCGCCGTGCAGCCACGACTCCAGTTCATCCGCGAGTTCGCCTGCGCTGCGTAGCCGCCGGGCGGGCTCCTTCTCAAGACAGCGCAGGCAGAGCGTCTCCAGGTCTTTGTCCGGTGACGCCGCCAGCGTGCGCATCGAGGCGGGTTCGTCGTGGGCGATGTGGCTGAAGATTTCTGCCGGCGTGGCACCTGAAAAGGGCAGTCTCCCTGTGAGCATCTGATAGAGCATGGCTCCGAGCGCCCACACGTCAGTCGCGGTGGTTACGTCGCGTGCGCGTCCCCGGGCCTGCTCCGGGGACATGTATTGGGGAGTGCCCACTTGCGCGTGGGGCAACGTCAGCGCCTGTTCGGCATCGACGAGTTTGGCCAGACCGAAGTCCGTGAGGTAAGGCTCGCCTTTACTGTCAAACAGAACGTTTCCCGGCTTGATGTCACGGTGAAGGATGCCCCGCTCGTGCGCATGCTGTACCGCGCGGGCCAGCTTTTCGATAATGCCAGCTGCTTCACGATGCGACAGGGCACCCCGTCTCAGCCTTTCCGCAAGGGAGCCACCCCTGAGGAGTTTCATGGTAAAATAGGGCTGCCCTACCGCCTCGCCCACTTCATGGATCGGAACGATGTGCGGATGATCCAAGTTCGCCGCCGCCGTCGCTTCGGTGCGGAATCGCTGCTTTTCTGAATCCGAGGAGAAGGCGAAACTGCGGATCATCTTCAGCGCCACCGTGCGATTCACCGTGGTTTCCTCGGCCTCCCAGATGACCCCCATGCCTCCAGAACCCAACATGCGACTCAGGGTGTATTTGCCAAACCTGCCTGGGGATTGCGGCGCGAAACTGCCAAACCCTTCGTCGGCGTCCCCTGGCTGAAGTTCCAGGGAATCGTCCGCAACCAGAGCCTCTTCAAAGGCGCATGCGAGGCAAGCCGCGTCGCGTTCGAGCGGCGCGCCGCATTCCGGGCACAGGAGACGTTTCGAAGTCGGAGAATCCATATCAATAGGGTTCACGAATTCTACACGCAGAAAGTAAGGGAGGAACTTGCGACTTGCGCGTAAAAGCCAGTTTATGAAGCTTGGCCGGAGGGCTACTGCTGTGGTAAACAGCTTGGCATCTATCAAATGGACAAACGGGAGAAAGAACCGAAGTCGGACTCGATGTCCAGAGCGGGCGGGACTTTTCCTCCCACTGCCTGGTCCATGGTCTGTCAATTGCAGGGAGACGACTCCGAAGCGGTAGATCGCGCTTGGGGGCGGCTTGCGCGCGGCTATTGGCAACCCCTTTACGCCTTTCTCCGTCAACGTGGTGCGGACCATCACTCCGCCTGCGACGACGTTCAGGGGTTCTTCGCGCATCTCCTGAGTAAGACATTTATCCGCAGGATAGAACCGGGAGACGGCCTGTTCCGGTCGTTTCTGCTGAATGCTCTGCAGAACTGGCGAGCCGACCAGTACCGGGCGTCCGTTGCCCTGAAACGAGGGGGAGGCCAGGTGCCTGTTCCCGTCGAGGAAGCGGAACTGGAGGATGCGATGCACGAATACAGCACGCCGGAGGACGCCTACGACCGACAATGGGCGCGGGCTGTGTATGATCATGCGCTGACCGTCCTGCAGGAACGGCAGATTGCCAGGGAACGTGGCAGCCAGTTCGAGAAGCTGCGCGGAGTGCTCACCGGGCAAGATGTGGCAAAATATCAGCAGATTGCTTACGAGTTGGGCATGACTGAAGGCGCGGTGAAGCAGGCAGCCACCGAACTCCGCCGCGAATTCGGTGTCGTCCTTCGCGGGGAGGTGCGAAAGACAGTCGCAGAGGAGGGACAGGTGAACGGGGAGATCCGCTATCTGCTGGGCCTGTTGCGAAACAGCCGCTGAGTGGAGGCTTCCAAGGGACGTGGACTAACGAGACAATCAGAATGGCGCGGGACGGCGCACAGTTGAACACCAGATCTGGAGTCTTGGGTTGGCACAGGCATTCACTGTCCGTAGGATTGTGGGCACTATGTTGAACGAAAAAATCATTCTTCGCGCCACTTTCAATCCGAAAGTCAAAACCTACTGGCTTATCTCGTCGACACTGGTGCTGGTCTCTACGATCGTGGGTATTCCATTGCTGATCATCTGGCTTCCGCTGGCGTATGTTTTTGCCGAACGGTATTTACAGAGCCTGGAGTGTGTCCTGACTGATCGGGCAGTGAAGCTGAAGTCCGGTGTGTGGAACAAAATCGAGAAGACGATCCCGCTCGATAAGGTAACTGATCTGGGGCTCGCGCAGGGCCCGATCATGCGGGCACTGGGCATCGAGCGTGTAACCGTTGAAACGGCTGGAAGTTCATCGCCGGGAGCATTGGCGTCTGTGATCGGCATCAACAATGGTCGAGCGTTCCGCGACGCTGTGTTGCAACAGAAAGAATTGCTCAGCACCACTCAACATCAGCGAGATACGGGTGTCACCACTGTGGTACCCGCCGGACAGAACGAAGAACAACTTCAGCTGCTGCGTGAGATCAGGGATTGCCTGTGGCGCATCGAACAACGCAGCGCTGGCCAGTCTTGAAGGAAATGGCAGGGGCACGTAGGCGGGCACCTGTAGAGGGGCCGGAATCGTCCGTAGAGCCGTAGAGACGATTTGATTGACTCCCTGCTGTCGATTCACTAGGGTCGCCCGAAGTCGGTTCGTTCTACCCAATCGGCTTACACACTTCCCACCGCAATTCATCCCTCGCGCCGCCACTTGTGCTGCACGCTACTTCTGCACCCTCATCTATGAATCGACCAACTCGGACCGTTAACCGGTTGCTTGCGGGCAGCCTGCTCATGCTGCCATTTACCACAGCGCTCGCCGGGGAAGATTGCGATGCATCTGCTACGAGGCTACGTGCTGCGATCGACGAGCAACCAGCGGATCTGCTTCAGCACTTCGCTGAAGCGTTGACGAAGAGCGAGTCCTGCGCATGTGAACTCGTTAAGGAGGTCATCGAATCTTCGAACTCTGACCAGGCGATGGTTGGGGATATCGTCTTCACTGCAGTGAGCATTGCACCCCGCATGGCGACGACCATTACGGAATGCGCGGTTGCTGCAGCCCCACGGTCAACTTCAGAAATCAAGGCAGCCCTCAAGAGTGCTCTGACAGACAAGGGGACTTACGCTTACGGAAAGGACGCTTACGAAAAGAATCCGGCACCAGTTGCAGATGAGCCGAGTCTCGATACGCGTGGCATTTACCTCGCCGATCCGTCTGCCAGCAATCCCTTTCCACAGGACGACGATGAAGATTACACTTTTGGCGTCTCTCCTGAGGACATGCGCGGAATCTACCTTCTAGCTCCGTCCGGTGGGGGAAGTTCCAGAGCTGCTCTCGAAGCCGAACGTGAACGCCGGGGAGTGATTGAGAGGGTGACCACAATTGTGCGCACCATTCGGCGCGTCACTGGTGGGCCGGGTAACTCTCCAGGAAGCGGGAGTGAAGTCACGCCGAGCGATCCAGTTGTCGTGGTGGAAAGGCGCACCGTCACAGAGACTCAGTCTGCTCCAAGCGAAGAACCGGTCATTGCTGGTGCTTCTTCTCTGGGCAGCGAAAATGTGCTGCGATTTCCTGCTCCCGCGAAGAGCCAGCCCACGGCAGGCGGTGGCAGCAGTATCGTCAGAGCTGTGACGCTAACGCCAGCTCAGATGGAATTAGCCCGTGCCCGCGCACAGAAGGAGTTTGACCGTCTGGTGGAGGAAGAGCTGAAAACCATGGAAGCGGAATCCGGTAAAAGCGTGGTGGCTCCCGTAAAGCGCCCCGTTGTCGATGCCGCTGCTGAGGCAAAACGACAAGCGGTCAGGGAAGAAGTCGAACGCAAGGTTTCGGAAGTTCGGCAACAGGCGGACACGCAGCGTTCCAGAACCAGCGCCCCCAAGGCGCAAAGTCGCATCGATGCGGAGGAGGGACGAAGCATCTTTCGCTTGGAACAGGAGGCCACCAAGGCTGAAGAGGCGTTCGAACCGGAAGTGGTCGAAACGCCCCGTGCGATCGCCATCCGGCGGGTGAAGGAGAAATACGGAACCAGCATCGCGGTGCCCATCGCTAGCGCGGATTCGAAGAACCTCGTCGCATTCGCCAGCGTCGGCGCGACCGGAGTAGTCTCAGTGGCCAGGACTGCCTATGAATTGGATATTGCCCCAGCACTCAACGCTGAACCGAAAGGTGCCGTTCTAGCGGGGACGATCGAAGGCCAGGAGATGATCCTTGCTCTGCCACCACTTCTGTAATGGCGCTACGCAGGCGAGGCTGTTTCTGCGGGTAGTACTCGTCCGCACGACCGCACAGTGTCGTGTACTTTCGAATGCAGAACAACCCTGCAGGGAAAGATAACGTGCCCCCCGTCACGGCGTCATCTGCTCGCGGGTGGGGAGGAGGCCCGTACACCCTGATTCCACTATCAGCGTGTTATAGCTCAGTGACGACTGCCAGCTTCTTGTTGTCGACGACGGCAACGGCAGTTCCCTGAATGCTCTTGGCAATCATGGCTGGGTTGACGTCTACTTCGTAAGCGGCCTTTGCCACAGAAACCACGCCTTCCGTGCTGATCTTGTTGTGGATGGCGATCACCTGTTTGCCTTCTGGGTTTTTGACGGGAACGGCGATGCCCGAGATCTTCGTTTTCGCGATGTTGATGGCCTCGATTTTCTTCTCCTGCTCGATCTGCGCTACCTCCTGCACTTCCTGCTTCTCCACGACCGCAACGGCTTGGATCTCCTCTTTTTCGATTTCGGCTATGATGACTTTCCGCTTTTCCGGCGGGGCAGTTGCGGCAGCCTTGCGCTTGACGGTTGCCTCGCGTCGAACTTCGGCGACCTTCTTTTGAGTCTTGGCGCGGACCACCTTTTTCTTCGCTTCGTACTTCTTCTCCAGGATTTTCATCTCGCGCACTACCATGCCGTCAAATTTCTGCTGCGCCAGTGCCTGAAGGATGGCCGCTTCGCTGGCGTTCAGGTCTTTGTATTTGCGGATGGTTTTTGCCACCTTGACGAGATTTCCCAGCTCCACTGGGCCGTCGGTGCTGGCGACGAATGTTGTCGTGTCGCCCTTTTTCGGGCCAAAGACGGAGCCGCCCCGGTCTGTGGGATCGACTGTTTCACAGCTGGTGAGAGCGAGGCACGCAGTGCTCACGGGAAGGACGATACAGGAGACTCTGCGGAGATTCATTGGTAGGGATGATTGTTAGGATCTGATCAAAATGGGGGTGAAGCTGTTTACTCCCAGGCGGCTCTGTTTTCCTGGAACCACTGACGTTCCTCGGCAGACTTTGCCTTCCGGGCGCGATCGCGAAGCCAGGCTTTCGATGTTTCGATTTGCCAGTCTTTTGCAAGACGCAGGTGGAGGTCGCGGGCTTTTGTGAGGTTCAAGGTGGTGGGTTCCAGTTCTACCTGAGTGGCCAGTGCCTGCATGCAGTTAGGGTCGCCAAGTTCAGCGCCTTTCTCCAGGGCTTCGAGCGCTTTAGTATGGTCGATTTTGAATGAGCCACGTTCCAGATACGAAGTGTACAGGCACCAGTATGCCTCGCCGTTCTGCTGGCTGTTCCCAAATTCCCGCAGGAGCGTTCGCGCCTGCTCGACCAGCTCTGGAGACTCCTCAGTTAATCCCTTTTCCAGGAGTGCTTTGCCTTCGTAAAGCGCAGCCTCGATGTGGCCCTTGGCCTTGGCCTGACGGGCATATTCCAGCGCTTTATCGTAGTCTTGTTTCCAGCCTGCATCCTCGTAGAGGTCCAGATAGAGTTGAGCCATACAGAAGAGTCCAGTCGGGTTTTCAGAGGCTGCGGACTCCTCCACTTTCTCCCTGCCCGCCTCGAGTGTTACCGGATCAGGCGCATTGATGACGATGACCATTCCCACGAGTGCCCTGGCAGTCATGTCGCCGAGAACGTCTGCTTTTTGATGGTAGTCAAATTCCTCCTGCTTGGTCTTCGCGTGCTTGGCGAGGATCATATACGGGCGTGGTGCCTGCCATGTTGCAGCAGTGAACGTGAGCTGAGTTACCAGAGGATTCATGTCAAGCTCTGGAGTTTGATCGATGTCATTGAGGATGCGCTTGAGCACGGGCACGAATTCCTGTTTCCACCCTTCTTTGGCAAAGGCGCTGGTCGCTGTTTCGTTGCAGGCCTGTAGCGCCCGCGCGAAGTCTTTTTCCTCACGGGCGGAGTCTGCTACCAGTTTGCCTATCAGTAGCACCAGATTCGGGCTCGTGGGGTACGTCGCTTCCGGGACGGATTTGAGAGCAGCGATCAATTCGTCGCGGCGGCTCACTGTAGTGCTGTCTTTCAGGGATGCATTGAGGGTGTCCACCAGGCTCTCGAGATCCGGTGCAAGTTGTTCCCGGAATCTCGAATCTGCCGTGCAGGCTTCAACGTAACGATTCACCGCTTCCGTAGCAGTTGCTCCCTCGTCCTTCACCGCTTGCCCCATCTGCAGTCTGGCCGCGAGCAGTTTTTTGTCGGCCACGGGTTCCCAGCCGCTCACGTATGTCAGTGCAGACAACAATGTCGATACGGATCCTTCTTCGAGATTGGGGGTGCCGGTATCCGCGGTCTTCGAGAGTAGCCCTTTTACCGCACGGTCGGCGGTTGCGATCAGCTCGGGCTGTACCTCGGCACGTTTTTCAGCAAAGGGTTCCATCTCCCTATCGGTGGTGACGACTTGCTGCAGAAGCCCGGCCCAGTCACCAGCGTTGCTGTAGGTGGTGGCTTTCTCTGTGTGCGCGATCCACTCCTTCGTGCCGGGCGCTCGCCAGTTGTCGAAGATGACTTTTCCTTTGATCGCGGCAAAGGTGCCGACCGACGAGAGCAATAGGAATCCAATGGCGATGGTGGCAACGCGCTTGCGCTGCTGGCGCTTTAACTCGCCTAACAGCCCGACAAGTTTTTCGGCCTCCTTGCTTGCGGTGCCTGCATCCTCGGAAAGGTCGTCACGTTCCTGCTGTGTTGCCTTGAGGTGGAACTCATTCTCACGCTCGATCGACGCAATGCGTTCGCGCTCTGCAGCGAGTCGCTGTTCTTCCGCAGCGACCTTTGCTCGGAGTGCTTCCAGCTTCTTCTCTTCGACAGTTTCGAGAGCTGCAAATTCCGCTGCCCGCTTTTTGACTTGAAGGTTGTAGCTGGCTTCCTGCTCCTGGAGTTTGCGCTCCTCTGCCTGGCGTGCCTGCTCAATGTCGGCCAGGCGCTGCTTCTCGATTTCGACCCGAGCGCTGAGGTCTGCCTGTTCTTGTTCGAATGCGCTTCTTCGGCGGGCAAGCTCAGTATGCTGCGCATCAAGCAATTCCTGTTGCTTGCGGATCGCGGCTTCGCGTTCCGCTGCCTGAGCGGCTTCGCGTTGTTCCAGCTCATGGGCCTGGCGCTCAAGCTGCCCGCGCAATGCTTCGAGTTCCGCGCGGTCTTTCTCAACGTCTTCCGCGACCAGTCCGCCAGATTCGCGGGCTTGCTCGATGCGTTCCCGCTCCGCAGCAAGTGCAGCGCGCTCTTTGGCAAGTACCGCTTCCAGTTCGGCTTCACGTTTTCTCTCGAATGCGCGACGCTGCTCCTCCTCTTCCATCAGGCGCTTTTTCAGCGTCTCGATTTCCTGTTCGCGGGCGCGCAGGGCTTCGCGATCGGCTGCCTCTCGGGCCAGACGTTGCTCCTGCTCTGAATCATGTGCGGTCAGGAGGTTTGATCGCTCAGCCTCGAGAGCAAGGTGCTCCGCTCTCAGTCGATGCAGTTCCTGCTCCTTAATGCGGGCGTCCTCGATCAGTTTCGCGCGCTCTTCTTCCGCTGCGGCCTGAATGGCGGCCTGTGCGGCCTGAGCATCACCCGTAATGGCTTCGACTTCCTGGGCAAGCTTCGCAGCGGCTGCGTCGATTCTCGCTTGTTCGGCGGCGAAACGCTGTTCGAGTTCCTGAGCCTGCTGTGCTTGAGCCTCGCGCAGGGCAAGTTCGTGCCGCTCAAGTTCTGCGCGTGCACTTTCGAGTTCAGCACGCTGCAGCTGGAGTTCGCGTTCGCGTTCGCGTTCCTTCTCGGCGGCTTCCTTTTGCATCGCAGCAGCGCGTTCCTGCAATTCCTGCCGGGCCGCTTCCACTTGCCTGTGAGCTTCGTCAAGATCGAGCGTCTGCCGCTGAAGGCGCGCCTCCAGGCTTTTCCGCTGCTCTTCGATCTGCAGGCGCTCCGCTTCGATCTCTGCGGCGTGAACCGCATCTTTGTTTTCGATCTCGCGCTGAAGCTCTTCGCGCTTTTCCGCCAGCTCACGCGCTGCTGCTTCAAGCGCCAGACGGTCCGCTTCGATCTGCTTGCTTACCTTGTCCTCTTCGATGTAGAGCCGCTCCTTCGCCTCCTGCAACTCACGCAGGTGCTTCTGATGGCGCTCCGTTTTTTCCTGTTCCCACTTCTTTCTGTCTTCGAGGAATTTTTGAAACTCGTACTGCTGCCGCAGCTTCTCGCTCTCCAGCGTGCTTTCCTGTTTAGCGATTTCCTGGCGAAGCGTGGCGCTTTCCTGGTCGAGCCGCTTGCGCTCGGTGAGCAGGATTTTGCGTTCCTCTTCTACTGCTTTCTTCTCCCGTTCCAGCCGCTGTTCCAGATCCGCCTTTTGCTTCTCCAGCACCTGCCGTTGTTCTTCGACAATGCGGCGCTGCATTTCGAGAGCCTCTTCGCGCCCAAGGCGGTCAGCCTCTTCTTCGGCGGCGATGCGCTCCAGTTCGAGCCGCCGAAGCTTGAGTTCAACCTCCCGCCGCTGGGCTCCGAATGCCGAGTCCGAACCGCTGCCGCCACTGCTGGAGGAAGCGGAAGATCCGAAGCTGCTGCTGCCGCGGCGGGCGCGGAAGGCGGAGTTCGGCGTGCTGCTGCCGAAAGCAGACGGCCGCAGTCCAGATGAGGAAGGGCGGGAAAACGCCGAGCGCTCCTTTGGGATGGCGATCGTCGGATCGTCGTTGCCGAAATCAACGGATGTCTGCGTGGGAGATGGCTCCTCAAGAAGATTTCCCGGGCCGACGGAGTCTGGCGTGACCGTCGGACTGGCCGTCAGTTCGGCGAGAATGCTCGGAAGCGACTGGTTCTCGGTCTTGCAAAGTTGCCCAACAAGGTCTGCGCATCCGTTACCGGTGCGCTCGGGATTCTCGGTGAGCAGGAAAGTTTCAAGGATTTCGTTGCCCGCCTCGCTGAGCGCGGAAAGCTGAGTGTAGCGCTTCAGTCTGCCGATATCAGTAACCACACCGCCGAGCAGGCGGTAGACGATGTAGGAGAACCGG
Source organism: Verrucomicrobiia bacterium (assembly GCA_020439995.1). Taxonomy (GTDB): domain Bacteria; phylum Verrucomicrobiota; class Verrucomicrobiia; order Verrucomicrobiales; family DEV007; genus JAGROY01. The sequence goes on along the minus strand of JAGROY010000010.1, from coordinate 25,218 downwards.
TAGAGCAGCGAGCCAGATTCCTCCGGCAGCAAGCCGCGCTCGCCCGCGATGGTCTGGTCTGCATCCGGTTGGGATGCGGAGCCGGGGATGGTGGATGCGTGTTCCTCGGGCGTCCAGCTGATGCGCAGCGGATCAATTTTGATGAGAAACTCTGGCCACTGCGAGAGCGACTGATGCAGGAACGCGGATTCCTGTGCGCGGTCGCGGGTCACCGTGGGCGTGTGAATCAGAATCTGATGCAGTGCCAGCTCCAGGTGCCGCATGTCATTCGCCAGCGCAAAGTCGATGCCACGTGCGAGCTGGGCCACCAGTGGCAGCGCGTCGGTGAATTCCATCTTCCTCCATGTCCGCAGCAGGGACTGCAGGTTCGTGCCTTCCACCCATTCCATGATGAGGCGGGCCTCATGATCAGCATCATTGTAATCAAACGCAACGGTGCGAAGAATGTTAGGGTGCTCATCGACACTCTGGAGGAAACGCAACTGATGGCGAATGTCGCGCACGACTCCGGGCACTTCGATCAAATCCTTGTGCAGGAATTTGATAGCCACCCGTTCGCCAGAAACGCTGTCCTTTCCCAGAAACACCTTGCCAGTCTGACCGCTTCCGACCTCACTGATGATCTCGAAATTATTCGCGCCAAGGATCGAACCTTCAGTGGGCTTCGTCTTGCGCAGTCGGACGGACAGGCCCGCTCCAGCCTGTGTCAGCCCTTCATCGACGAGGCAATTCTGAATGTCGTCCCACAGCTCGGAAGGTGTCTGGTAGCGTTCGTCCGGGGACTTCTTTAGCATCCTGTGCAGGATCGCAATTGCGCTTTGCGGCAGTGGCGGCAGCGTGTGCCAGGGCGGCTCGTCGTTGACATGGCTGGCCATGGTCTCGAAGTGCGAACCCCGGAAGGTGGGATGCCCGCAGAGCATGAACCACAGCGTGACCCCTAGCGAGTAGATGTCGGACCGCGTGTCCAGATCCCGCTGCTCCAGAAGCTGTTCGGGGCTGGCGTAGTTCGCCGTTCCCACAAAGCCGCCCGATGTGAGGTCATTCGTTGTCGAGTCGTCGTCCCCAAATTTTCGCGCCAGGCCAAAGTCGATCACTTTCGTAATCGTGTTCTGTTGCTCGTCCTTAACCAGAATCAAATTCGACGGCTTAACGTCGCGGTGAACGAGCTGGACTTTCTGTGCTGCCTGCAGAGCACTGCTTACATGCTGACAGGCCATCAGCGCATCACCGCACGACATTGGGCCATTCGCTTCCACAAATTCCTGCAGGGTCGGGCCATCGCAGAATTCCATCGCGAAAAACAGCCCGTGCGAGCATTCGCTCAAATGGTAAGCCGCCGCCACATTCGGATGCTTGATCTTGGCCATCGCCTGCGCCTCCTGTAAAAAGCGCTGGCGAGCGATGTCATTGTGAACGTACTGCTCGTTGATGACCTTAATCACAACGATCGAGTGAAGGTTGGTATCGAACGCCTTATACGTGGTGCCCATCGCTCCCTGACCCAGAATCTGGGGTGACCCATCAGGCTTCGTAAGGATTTGAAAATGTTGAAATCGGAGCGGTTCCGGCATGGCTTAACGAATCACAGGCAATGATGAGCGATCGGCTCGATGTCGCAGACTACCAGCAATCGTTCATTATGACAATGCTGGAGCGCGGTTAGTTCGAACGAAATCCGATCACCGATTAGTGCTGAAAATAAGGCAAAAAAGTGAATTGAAGATTGACTAAAAGCGTGACTTGCCGTTCTACTTGGCCATTCTGGACCATTGCAACCAACTCAAACTTCTTAGAAACCGGATGGTAGGACATCGACGGCTAAGACTCTCAACTATTCCTGTCATGCATAGCGATAGACCAAATTCTTTGGTAACCAACGGCCTGCTGGCGCTGTTGTGTTTGTCCTGTTTCACTACTCAAGTGGCGCTGGGGCAGGGGCTAGCAACAGATCCTCCTGTAAAGCGGGAGGAAAAATCGATCGCTGGTTCCAGTGCAAGCGCCGGGAACGAGGCTGATGATGAACTTGCCAAGGACGTTGCGGTTGCGGCAGAGGGCTTGAAGCCGGATGCACCTGCGACACCGGGAAACGGGGATGCACCTGCGACGCCGGGAACGGGAGCAGGAGAGCTTGAGGGGGGGCTGTTAGGTGGCCTGCCCTCCGACGCAGATCTGGTTCGCGATTTCGAGTTGTTTCTCGAAGAGGGGACTGTTGCAGAAGACAGCGCTGCGGCAAAGCTGGCGAGGGAGATCATCGATCGCGAGGCCAAGCGCCAGGAATCCAAGAAGGAACTTCAGGGCATTCCTTTCAGTCTGCCTGGCGATGAAGAGCTTGACGCCAAGACTGCTGCTCTTCTCCAAACAGTCAGTGACAAGGCGATCAGTCTTGAAGAAGCGATCGCGTTGACATTGCTCAACGATCCTAACATTAAGCTTGCCAACGAAGACGAGTTGATTGCCTGGGCATCACTACAGATCGCCTCGGGTGCCTACGACGTGAGGATGACAGCGGGAGCAAGTTACGGACGAACCCAGCAGGAAGTCTCCAAGGAGCAGGTCGATCAACAAATTGAGACCAGAGCGAAGAACAAGAAAATCATCAGCAATGCACGAGAGGTGATTCGGCAGCGTGAGGCCGAAATTGCAGATCTGCGTGCGGGAAGAACTCCGTCCAATACGGATATCGAAAGCCAATTGAATAGCGAGATCCGGGCTGCCGCGCTGGATGTGATCAAGCGAGTTTCCAACCCTGCCGAGTTTTTCGCCCTTGCGTCCACCCAGAGCAAAATCAACGAAGCCGGTATTCTCGTTCGGAAGGACATCATCAGAAGCCAGCGCAGGGAGATCAAATCGACCGAGAAAGAGATCGACAAGTTTCCAGTCAACTCGGTACTTCGTTCGGACACGGTGAGTTATGAGCTTGGATTGCTGCGCAAACTCCGCACCGGGCCAGTGATCAATCCGTTCCTGACCCTGAATGGAAGCGAGAACAATGAGGCTCGTCGTCGTGGAGTCGCTCGTGACACCCGCACGGAGTTCGGAGTTGAACTGATGTTGCCGCTGGCCCGTGGCAGGGGACGGATCGCGGCTTCGGGTCAGGAAATCGCAGCGGGGCACGATCTTGAGGCGAGCCGATATAGTCTTCAGCACACCGTTTCTGAGAGTGTACTCAACACTGCGTCCGCTTACTGGCAGCTGGTGGCGGCGCAGGATCGTTTGAGGATATTGTTAGAATCCGAGATGATTTCTTCAGCGCTGGTTTTCGTGACGGAACAGATGATCGCCGCCGATGCGATCCCCCCAATCGAGCGGGCACAGATTCTGGCGCGGCAGGCGACTGCTCAATCGGCCCGCGTGCGTGCGGAGTTTTCTCTGGTTCAAGCTCAGCAGGGGCTGGCGATCGCTATGGGTGTTGAAGGTGAGAATCTGCTGTATGCACCACTCGCATCCGATTCATTGCCTGGTCTTGTGAGCAAGGAGTCGATTTCCGCCACCTCGCCCATGAAGATGGTGGACATGGCATTGCAACTGCGCGCTGACCGGAAGTCTGCCCTTCAGTTGGAGGAGTCGGGACTGGTGCTAACGGAGCAAGCGAAGACCAACCTTCGTCCCGGTCTTGATTTCACATCACGCACAAGTTACTCGGGGCTCGATGAAGGATCACACTACGAGAGCTACTATCAACCTTATCTTCAGGGGCACGCTGGCCCGTCTTATTTCCTCGGGCTCCGGTTCGACTATCCAATTGGTAATAATACGGCAAAAGGATTGCTGAAGGAACGTCAGGCGAGGCTCCGCCAGTCAAAACTCACGACAGGAATCATCACGCGCTCGATCCTTACCAATATCGTGACTGCCCGCAAGTCGATCGAGAATTCTCTACAGCAAATTGACTCGCTCAATGCTTCCCGGGCCGCACTGGTGGATTCGTTGAATGCCGAGCAGGAGCGGTTTAAGACGGGTGATTCAACACTCTTGGACACGATCTTAACGGAAGAGCGCCTGACTGGTGCCAACCGGGCGATCATTGAGGCAAGGCTGCAGCATGCCCTCGGTCTGGCTCAGCTGCGGTTTGAAACGGGGACGCTTATGGCGTCATCTGATAGTTCGAATGCTGCAATTGAGCGAAGGAATGTCACGACGCTCCCGAATACTGCCAGCTTTTCGAAGAATCCTCCAGAGGCGCCGCCAGCAGTCCGACTGAAGAAGTGGTAGTAACCTGCGCGAAACGGAAGCACCCATTTTCACTCAACGATTTTCATTTTGAAGCGTCACTCAGGCTTACAGCAACAACAGCGCCCACAGGCGTGTCGGGGTGTTCTGCGGTTACTCACGGCCGGGGCCTTTGCTGTGTCGACGCTGCAGCTGTCGGCTCAGGATGATCCTGCACCCGTTGATCCCGGAGCAGAAGAGGTTCGGCCGCCAGTGGAAGTGATTCCAACGGTCGAAGTGCCTCTCGATGAGTTGACAAGCGAGATTACCGAAGTCGGCAATCCTCCTGCTGGAAGCTCTAGTGGTGAGATAGGGAAACTGGCATCCCGCCTGCTCGGCGGTGGCGCAAGTTCTGGCGCTCGTCGGCCAGTAAAAGAGGGCGAACTGGTCATTCCTTACGAGCCCGAACCCAGGGTTTTGGAAAGCCGGAAAGATCAGGTTTTGGCAATGTTAGGTGATGATAGCATCTCGCTCATGGATGCCGTGAGAATCACGTTGCAGCGGGCACCGGAAATTCTGATTGCCAAGGAGGAAGTGATCGCCAGCGAAGGCAGTGTCCAGAGTGCAGCAGGGCAATTCGATGTGCATGTGGCAGCGGGTGGTTCCTACCTGCGCGGCCAGGAGGAAATGGACGTCCGAAGAGTGGCTGGAGAGCAACGCGCATTTGATCGCGACAAGGGATTCGTTTCAGCTGCAAATGATGCGATCGAGGCAATTACGAAGGAAATCCAGGTCATCCGTGATGGAGGGAGCCCGACGTCAAGGTTTGTGCGAAATCCAGACGGTTCGGTAACGGTCGATGGTTCGTTCGGTGATTTATCCGGGGGCAATGTGTCATCTTCGGTGGGGACGGGTGAGCAGGATTTGCAGGCTCAGCTCGACCAGGCGCTGATTGATGCCGCCAAGGACCTCGCGACGCCGATGGAGGCGATGAACATTGCAGAGATCGAGAAGCAATTCATTGAAGAGGGCATTGCAAACCGCAAGTTTGTCCGCAAAATTCTCAGAAAGAATGTCAGCAATGCGCTGAAGCGAATCGAGCGATTCCCGCCCAACCAGATATTGCGGACAGACGTTACCACTTATGATCTGGCGCTGGTGAAGCAGTTCCGCAACGGGGCAATTTTGCGCCCCTTTGTTGAATACACTGGTGAGCAGGATCACCTCTCGGTGAGAAAAGGCCAGGGCCGGATCAATCGCACGGAATTCGGTCTGCGGCTGACACTTCCGCTAGGCAAAGGGCGCGGATACATTGCTACCGCCGGTAGCGAGATTGCCTCAGGATTCGCGCTGGATGCCAGCCGTTTCGAGTTGGAGCATACCATCTCCCAGCGGGTGTTGAGCACTACGTTGGCATACTGGGAAGTGGTTGCCGCACAGGAGCGGTTGCAGTTGCTGCTGGAGTCTGAATTGATTTCCGGATCCATCCTGAAGATGGCGGACGCCATGATCGCACAGGATTTGATTCCAAAAGTCACCCGTGGCCAGGCTATTGGGCGTCAGGCCACTGTACAGGCGAGTCGAATTCGTGCGGAGTTTGATCTGCTGAGAGCCCAGCAGGCACTTGCCATCGCGATGGGCTCGGAGGGCGAGGCTCTGATTGATGCTCCGCTTGCCGCTGATCCCTTCCCGGCGCTCGTTCCAGCTGCGGAGGTCGAAGCTCAGGATCTCGAGGCTTTGGTGCGGCAGGCCAGATTCAAGCGCGGCGACCACAAAGCAGTGATTCAGCAGAAGATAGCGATGGCTGTCATCATTGATCAGGCGGAAGCAAATTTGAAGCCTGCCTGTGATTTGCAGCTTGGTATCAGCTACACTGGTCTGGATGAAGGCGGCCAGTGGGAGACGCTGTTCAACCCGTACGAGAAAAATCATGCAGGGCCATCTGGTTTCGTCAGTCTTCAGGCGGACTGGCCATTTGGTAACCGGATTCCACGCAGCGAGTTGAAATTGTTTGAAGCGCAGTCGCGCAAGCTGCAGCAGCAGATAGGAATCATAGAACGCTCGATCGATTCCGGAATTGCTACCGCCAAGCAGCAGGTGCGCAATGCTGCTGTCTTTTACGCTTTTGAAGTCGCGTCTATGGAGCAGACGCGACTGGCCCTCGTAGCTGAGAATGAGAAGCTGCGTATGGGTTCCTCCACCATCATCGATTCGATTCTCGCTGAAGAACGGCTGACCAATTCGCGCAGCGGCTTGATTGATGCCCGTCTGCAACAGGCTACAGGTCTCGCATTGTTGCGCTTCCAGTCCGGCACGCTTCTGACGGAGGTGAACGATTCTCCAGAGATTGCCGCAGACGACTTGGTCACCTTGCCGTCGATTGAAATTTCAGCTCCCGCAGCATCTCCGGTTGATCAGGTAGAAGAGGCGAGCAAATCCTGGCGCAACGTTCCCGCCTGGCGCTTCAGTGGCCCTCGCAAGGACCGCAAAAGCGGTCAATAGGAGTCCGGTTTACGGGATGCAGGAGGAGTTCGACAGAAACTTTCCTTTCATCTTGAGCTGAGTCTCCTTTTTTTCTTTGTATCGCAGAGCGACTGTGCCACTATCGTCCCGCTTTCTGGTAGGAATCTGTGGGCGGCACCCACAGTTCAGAATGTGCATCTTTACCCGCAATTCCCGGCAGCATGGCCAAGAAAAAAGAAGGTCTATTCACTAAAGCAGCACTGGAGAAATTATCTTCTCCAGAACAGCTGGACGTCATGATGGAGGTGACTAAGCCTGCGGGCTGGGTTGCTCTTGGTGCCGTCGGCTTCCTTCTCGCCGTGGTCATCCTCTGGTCGATCTTCGGCAGCATTCCTTCCACCGTTGATGGACAGGGAATTCTGATTCGTGGCGTGGCGCTTGTCGATGTGGAGGCCAAGACTGAGGGAAGCATCAGAGAGCTGCTTGTGAAGGTGGGCGACGAGGTGGAAATCAATCAACCGATTGCGACCGTGTCGCAGGGCGGTCTTGCAGTGCAGATCAAGACTCTGGAAGACGAAATCGCGCAGAAGAAGCAGGAATATGGCGCAGCGGAGGCGCAAGCGAGTTTTTCCATCTCAAAGCAAGTCGGAAGTCTCGAAAGTAACATCGAATCTTTGAATTTGAGACTGAAGAGTCAACAGACGGCATTGGAGGAAGCGAGAGATGCCGTTGCGAAGGCGAGGGAGTCCCGGTCCAGAGGTCTCACTACTCAGGCCAAGGTGGATGCTGAGATTGCGAGAACGAGAGCGATTCAAGACACCATCTTGTCTCTCGATCAACAGTTGAAATCGATTCCCGGGCAGATCGCAGCATTGCAGAATCAACTGGATACCAGTGTGCGGGCGCATTTGCTTGAATTGTCTCAACTGCAGCGTGACTTGGAAAATAAGATCCGTTCGATGAACTCGGCGACGCAGATCCTATCTGTCGCTACTGGGCGTGTAATCGAGCTGCGCCTTCGGCCAGGAGCAACAGTTTCAAGCAAATCAGTAGTGGTTAGCCTCGAGCCATTCGATCGCAAGGAGACGCCTGTCGGAAAAGTAGTGGGGCTTCCCTCAACTCAGGCAGGGACTGTGGTCAATATCATCGACGAGGGACGTTTTGTCGAAGAAGGTGGGCCGGTGGCACTGGTGCGGGAAAATGGAGAAGATCACGTGATCACTGCCGCCAAGGCGGGCAAGGTGGAGAAAGTGTTGTTCGCGGTAGAGGATACCGTAGAAAAAGGCGCCGTGCTTGTTCACTTGCAGCCGATGGCCGTAGAAATTACGCCGGCAACTCTTCAGGCAGTGATCTATGTGCCGGCTGGCGAGGGAAAGCATATCACTCAAAAAGATACCGTTCGCATTTCGCCCTCTACGGTCAAGGCGGAAGAGTACGGATTCATGTTAGGGACGGTGACATCAATTTCTGGATATCCGGTCACTCCACAGGGCATGCTCGAGACTCTCAAAAACCAAGCGCTGGTACAAGAGTTCAGCGGCGAAAGCGCGCCCCTCGAGGTTACTGCCGAGCTTCAAGTTGTTTCTGACAATGTAAGTGGCTACGCCTGGTCATCCGGTGAGGGGCCGCCGATCGGTATTCAGGGCGGCACCAAGTGTACCGTGCAGATCGTCGTCGATGAGCGTGCTCCCATAAGCTACGTGCTTCCCATTCTCAAGTCGGCCACTGGCCTTTAACCTTTGTGATTTCACGCAAACGATTCGTTGTGAATGTCCGATAGCAAACCGAAAACAGCTCGTCCGAAGAAGAGTAAGCGCCGGAAGACCCCCACCGTTTTGCAGATGGAGGCTGTCGAGTGTGGAGCTGCGGCGCTGTCGATCATTCTGCGCTATTACGGGCGTTATGTTCCGCTTGAGGAACTGCGTGTGGAGTGCGGCGTGTCCCGTGACGGAAGTAAGGCGAACAATGTCCTGAAGGCCGCAAGGAATTACGGAATGGAAGCAAAGGGATTCAAGCACGAGCTGAATACAGCTCTGAGCTTACAGATGCCGATGATTCTGTTCTGGAACTTCAATCACTTCCTGGTGCTGGAAGGATTTCAGGGCGATACCGTTTTTCTGAATGACCCCGCAGGCGGGCCGCGCAAGTGCACGATGGCTGAACTTGAGGGCTCTTACACTGGTGTTGTATTGCTGGTGAGCCCCGGGCCGGATTTTAAGCCTGGTGGCGTGAAGCCCGGCTTGATGGCAGCGCTCCGGCCTCGATTGAAGGGCTACGAGATGTCGCTGGTATACGTGGTGCTCACGGGATTGTTTCTAGTGATTCCCGGACTGGTGGTGCCTGCGTTCACTCGCAGCTTTATCGATGACTATCTCGTTGCCGGAAAGGAATCCTGGGTGAAGCCGATCCTCTTCGGCATGGGGATTACAGCCACTTTGTACATGATCCTGACCTATCTGCAGCAGTACTTCCTGTTGCGATTTGAGACAAAGCTGGCGCTTACTACCTCGTCAGCCTTTTTCAGGCACGTGCTGCGTCTGCCGGTGGTGTTCTTTTCCCAGCGGTTCGGTGGCGAGATCGGAAGCCGTGTTCAGATCAATGATAAGGTGGCACAGGTGTTGTCGGGCCAGGTCGCGACTCTGTTGCTCGAGATGATCACGGTGGGATTTTTCGCCGCACTCATGTTTGTCTACAGCTGGCAGCTGACGCTGATCTGTATCTTCTTCGCATCAGTGAACTACTTTGCATTAAAGATGATCGCGCGGAAGCGGGTAGATGCGAGCCGTCGCCTGCTCCAGGAGAAGGGCAAGCTTATGGGCACGGCGATGGGTGGGTTGCAGATGATTGAGACTATCAAGGCAACGGGTGGCGAGCCGGAGTTCTTTGGCCGTTGGGCGGGTTATCAGGCCAAGGCGCTGAAGGCAAAGCAGCAACTCGGGATGTACGCCAATACGCTGTCTGCACTGCCGCCCTTCATTACTGCGTGTACCACCGCAAGTATCCTGGTCGCTGGTGGTCTGCTGGTGATGGACGGGGAATTGACCATGGGTGAGTTGGTGGCATTCCAGACGCTGGTCGTGAGTTTCACCCGGCCAATCAACACGTTCGTCACTTTCGGGGGACAAATTCAAGAGCTTCAGGGCGACATGAACCGCCTGGACGACGTCTTAAGTTATCCGATGGACGATCAGTATCTGAATCCGCCTGAGCGACCAGCTGAGCTGGCGGGGGTCATTAAACTGAGCGGTCTGGTGGAACTGAAAGATGTCTCTTTCGGTTACAGTCCTCTCGAAAAACCGCTGATCGATTCGCTGAACATCACGATCAAGCCTGGGCAGCGCGTCGCGCTCGTGGGCGGCAGTGGCAGCGGCAAATCCACCGTTCTAAAACTCGTCGCCGGGCTCCATGAACCATGGTCGGGCGCGGTGATGTTCGATGGAGTTCCGCGCAACAAGATTCCGCCGGACTTGCTCAACAACTCGATTGGTATGGTCGACCAGGAGGTGTTCATGTTTGAGGGCACCGTAAGGGAGAATCTGGCGATGTGGGATCCAACGATCGCGGACCGTAACATCACTAACGCAATGTTGGATGCTGCCATTGCGGATATCATCGCCGGGCGCACGGGCGGCGATTCCAGCCGGGTGGAGGAGGGCGGTTCGAACTTCAGTGGCGGACAACGGCAGCGACTGGAAATTGCGCGTGCGCTGGTTGGAGAACCGAATTTTGTCATTCTGGATGAAGCCACCAGTGCGCTGGATCCGACGACGGAAAAGGAGATCGATGAGGCCATTCGCCGTCGCGGATGCTCCTGTCTCATCGTTGCGCACCGGCTGAGTACCATTCGTGACTGTGATGAAATCGTCGTGATGGAAAAGGGAACCGTAGTGCAGCGCGGCACTCATGAAGGGATGCTGCAGGAGGACGGGCCTTACAAAGATTTGATGAAGGAATAAATGGCGCAACCGACCACAGAACTTACGCAGGACACGGAGCCGGAAGAGGAGAGGCTGGGAATTCTCGCGCAGTCATTTATCGAGAACGGAAAGCCGCGAAACTCCGAAGGTAACAATCCGCTGTTGCTGGACAATCCGCAGTCGGTCTGGTACGTCGGATCGGGTGTGCTGGAGATCTTCACCACCATGGTGACGGATGGCGAGTGCACCGGAGCCCGCTCGCACTTTACTTCGGTACCCACTGGCGGCTTGGTGTTTGGAATGGATCTCGCAGCGTACGGTCACCAGCACGGATTTGTGGCTGCTGGATCGAAAGGTACGGTGCTCTACCGGCTCACGTTGAAGGATCTTCAACACGCTGCGCAACACAAAGAAACCGGAATTGAGCTGGCTGGACTGCTGGATGGATGGGTCACCTCGTTGTCCCACGGAGTGACCGAGAGTATTCCCAGACCTCAGGCAGATGTGAAATTGAGGGCGGGCGCGGAAACGATCATCCCGTCATCTCAACGGGCCACGGCACGGAAGAATGTCGTCTGGGTGCACGCGCCGGATGGACACGCGATCTTCATCGGCATGGAGGATCTCTATTTTGATCAGAGCGACTTCATCTTTCCGATCACTCCCGAGTCCTGGCTGGAGTTTGCTGCGGAAACTCGGGTGTTGTCCTGGGACACGGAGACGCTGGTGGATCATAGCGCGCTCTGGAATGGGCTGGAGCAATTGCATGCCGCGATTTGCGAGTCCGAGTTCATCAATAAGACGCTGCTCAACATTGATGAGATCAATCGGCAGCGCTCAAAAGCCGATCACCGCCAGGGAGCGCTCGATGATGCCCTTCGCTCGATTGGCTCGGTGCTGGAAGAGAAGCGCATCAGTCGTGGCTACAGCGAAGTGGCTAGCGAAGATCCGCTACTTGCTGCCTGCGAACTCGTTGGAACGGCGCTGAACATTCCCGTCCGGCCTCCTGCGGATACCCGAAGCGGCGGGCTGGTGGAGCCGTTGCTGTTAATTTCGAAGGCGTCGCGCTTCCGTGTGCGCCAGATCATGTTGCGTGGAGACTGGTGGAACCGGGATCACGGGCCATTTCTAGGGTGGACAGCGGAAACGAAGCAGCCCGTCGCGCTCATCCCCCGCGGATGCAAGGCCTACGACATGGTGAACCCCGGGGAAGGCACCCGTGTTCCGGTAACGGAGGAAGTCGCCGATACGATCGAACCTTTCGCGGAAACTTTCTATCGATCGTTCAAAGACGGGCCGATGAGTATTGTCGACGTCGTCAAATTTGGCTCCTATGGACTGAATCGCGACTACATTACGATCGCGATCATGGGCGTTCTAGTAGGCATGTTAGGAACGTTGTCACCGATCTTTTCCGGGCAGATTTTCGACACCGTAATCCCCAGTGCAGCAAAGGGCCAATTGCTCCAGTACGGAGTCGCGCTCTTCAGTGCGGCGATTGCGGTGGCCGCATTCTCGATTACGAGGGCGATCGCGGTACTGCGGGTGGAGGGCAAGATGGACTACTCAATCCAGGCGGCGCTGTGGGATCGGCTGCTTAATCTGCCGTCAACATTTTTCCGTAGCTACGCGGCTGGCGATCTGGCCGATCGAGCAGCGGGTGTAGATGCTATACGGGCAACCACGTCTGGAGTCGGCGTCACTGCGGTTCTTGGCAGTGTGACGTCCCTGTTTCAGTTGGTCGTCATGTTTCGGATCAATACGAACATGGCGCTGATGGCTACGGTTCTCGTGTTTATAGCGGTAGCCCTTACAGCGGCCGCGAACTACGCGCAGCTGAGCCATCAGCGGAAGCAGTTTTCTATTCGTGGCAGAATTGCGGGCAGGGTGCTCCAGTTTTTGACAGGGGTGAGCAAGTTGCGCGTCGCTGGGGCGGAGGATCACGCTTTCAAAGTCTGGGCGCGTGACTTTTCCGAGCAGAAACGGATCGCATTCGTGATCGGGCGGATCGAAAACTTCGTCGCAGTATTCAACGCGGGCTACCCGGTCATCTGCTCGCTTGTGATTTTCGGAACCATGGTCTCGGTTCAAGCTTCGGGCACTGTGGAGCTGTCCACTGGAGATTTCATCGCTTTTACCACTTCATTTTCGATGTTCCTGATGGCGATGCTTGCGCTCTCCAAAGCGTCCCTGAGTTTGCTCGCCGTCGTTCCGGTGTATGAAAGAATTGTGCCGATCATCACTTCGGAAGCGGAGATCGACGATGAGCGCAAGCATCCCGGTGAACTTACTGGAGAGATCGATCTTTATCACGTGAACTTCCGCTATGATGAGGACGGTCCGCTGATTTTGCAGAACGTGTCGCTGAAAATCAAGCCAGGCGAGTTCGTCGCGTTTGTAGGGCCGTCGGGATCGGGCAAATCGACGATCCTCCGGGTTCTACTCGGCTTCGAAACGCCGGAATCCGGAAATGTCTACTATGACGGACAGGACCTCAAGACGCTGGATCTGCGTGAAGTCCGGCAGCAGATGGGTGTCGTTCTCCAGAGTAGTAAGTTGATGCCGACAGATATTTTCCGGAATATCATCGGGCCCAATGCCCGGCTGACGATTGATGATGCCTGGGAAGCCGCAGAGATGGCAGGCCTGGCTGACGACGTGCGAGGAATGCCGATGGGCATGCATACGGTTATCAGTGAAGGCGGTGGGGCTTTCTCTGGTGGTCAGAAGCAGCGCCTCATGATTGCGCGGGCAATTGTGACCCGTCCGCGTATCCTGTTTTTTGATGAGGCGACCAGTGCGCTCGACAACCGAACACAGAAGATGGTGAGCGACAGTCTCGACGCGATGCACGCAACACGCATCGTTATTGCCCACCGCTTGAGCACGATCATCAATGCTGATCGAATTGTAGTCCTGGTTGCGGGACGGGTTGAAGAAGAGGGGACCTATGAGGAACTCATGGCCAAAGGGGGGATTTTTGCTGATCTCGCGAAGCGCCAGGTTGCCTGAACCTATTAACTGAAAGCCAACGATATGAAAAAAAACTCCTGCGGAGAACTGAGCCCGGTAGCCGCTAAGATCAGAGATCTTTCCGTTGCCAAGTGGGGTGAAGATCGCGCCATAGAGATTGTAGGCGGCTGCTCCCGGGTCACTGAACTGCTGCGCAAGATGGGGAAATTCGCCCAGTTCGATGAGCCGATTCTGATCACTGGCCCCAGCGGAGTGGGGAAGGAATCCGTCGCCAGTTCTTGTCACTTGCTGAGTCCGCGTTCGAATGCCCCTTACATTTCCGTCAACTGTCCGCAATATGGAGAAGGCAATCTCAGCGTCAGTGAACTATTCGGGCACAAGAAGGGGGCTTACACCGGTGCTGTCGCCGATCACAAGGGACTCTTTGAGACCGCCGATGGCGGCACCATTTTTCTGGATGAGATTGCCGACTTGCCGATGAATACTCAGGTGATGCTTCTGCGAGCACTGGCCGAGGGGGAGTTCAAACGCTTCGGCGACTCGACTCCCCGGCGTGTGAATGTTCGTGTGATCGCTGCGACCAATCGTCCTCTGAAGAGTCTCATTGCGACGAATGCCTTTCGCGATGACCTCTATTTTCGTCTGTGTTACTTTAAGCTGGAAGTTCCACCTTTGAAGAAACGTGCCGAGGACTGGCGGTGCCTCGTCGAGCATTTCCTCCGCAAGCTGGAGTGCAAATACAAGGTCAGGAAAGAGTTCTCCAAAAAGGCGCTCGAAGTCCTTGAGGGTTACCCCTGGCCGGGCAATGTGCGGGAGCTGCGAAGTGTCGTGACAATGGGGTATTCAATGGCGGAAGGGAAAGTCATTCAGCCCGAAGACTTCGAGATGGCACTGGATGATGGGGTTACTGCTATGGGGGTGGTCGGTCTGGACCCTGTCGCGCAACCGAAGCACACCGAAGAGGATGAGATTTTGAACCGAATTCGCGCCAAGCGCTCCAACTTCTGGGATGAGGTCTACTCTCCCTTTATGAACCGCGATTTGAACCGGCAGCAGGTGCGAACCATCCTCAACAACGTAATGCGGGATTGCCGGAGCTACAAAGGCTTAATCTCAGAAATGAATTTGCCGGCCACGGACTATCAGAAGTTTATGGACTTTCTGCGACATCATAAACTGAAGGTATCTGGCAGCGCCAACAGCAATGGAGAATAGTAACCTGTCCCGGCTGGAAAGGAGATCTGCCTTTTTAAGGAAGATCGGCGTTGATGAAGCCCTGCTTTCTGAAATGCTCAGTTATTGCGATCCATTGATTGCTGATGGGGTTGAGATTGCCGTCACCGACTCGCCGCCCGAAGATGAGCCATTCGCCGAAGCGTGGGAGAAATACGTTCTAGAGGCGGAGAAGGAAGGAGCGTGGGCGGTGTTGAGCAGATATTTGATGCAACTTAGCTTTCCGATCGATGCTTCGATCGCGGAATCCGCTGAATACGCTGCCGCAACGCGGAGGGGCGTTCGCCCGTTAGCCCCTGTGCATCCTCCAATGAACGACCCGGATGGTATGTCCATTTGTCTGCATCCGTCCGTGGCAGGCAGGATACCTGTGATCTCGATAGCTGACCGGCGGGATTTTGTGACGATCGTGCAAGCGCTCCTGCGTAAGAACCGACCTGATCCCATTCCAGATTCGATGGGGGCATCGATGGTGGCCGGCTATACGAACTGGGAACGAATTGAGCGCTACAGGAAAGCATGGGAGGAAAAGAATCCGTTCGGTGACTGGAATGCAGCTTTCAAGGAGCTGGCTCAGCAGAAGCCGCTGTACCAGGATCGTTTTATTCTCCTGAGTGGGGGTGACTATAGTGGCATTCCAGCGGGTGCTGCGGGAGTCGCAGAATCGGAGTGGAAGCAGATTTCTATCAACCTCCGCAGAGAGCACGAGTGTGTGCACTATTTTACCCGCCGTGTGCTGGGAAGCATGCGCAACAGTCTGCTCGATGAGCTGGTGGCGGATGCCATGGCAGTCCGGGCTGTCGCCGGTCACCTGCGTGAGGACTGGCTGGCTCTATTTTTTGGTATCGAGGACTGGCCCAGTTATCGAGAGGGCGGCCGACTCGAAAACTATGTGCCAGCGAATCTCGAAGGATGCTTTGAGATCCTCACCAGAATGATGCATGAGGCAATCGCCAATGTTGTGGCCGCTGAGAAGGCGGCACCGGCGTCTATTTCCGAACTGGTATTTATTCGGGCGCTTTGCTCCTGCGGCCTTGATGAGCTTGCCCGTCCTGACGGCAGTCAGTTGTTGCAGTCTGCGGCTTCGAGAATTGATCCAAAAAAGAGCAGTCTTTGACAATTGCTATCACTGATAGCAACTTCTTTGTATGGCGCAGCTATTGGTCAGAGGTCTAGAAGACTCGCTTGTTTCCAAATTGAAGCGAAGAGCGGCAGAACACGGTGTTTCCGCGGAAGAAGAACACCGGCGGATCCTTCGCGAAGTGTTGCTAACGGCTCAGAATTTGAAACCAACGCTGATTCAGTTTCTTGTTTCGAACGAAGGAGAAGCCTCTCCCGAGATCGAACTCGACTTGTCCAGGAGTCAAGCGGTGGCGTCACGGGATATCGGCTTCTGATGCCCTGGCTGCTTGATACCAATGTGTTGTCCGAGCTTCGCAAGGGGGTGAAATGCGATCCAAACGTTCACCAATGGGCGGTTGAATCATCGTCTGATCAACACTGGATCAGCGTTTTATCCATCGGTGAAATTCGGAAAGGGATTGAGTTGCTCCGAAGGAAATCACCTGACCTGTGCCCGGCATTCGAGCGATGGATCCACTCGATTCTAACGCAGTACTACAAAGAGATCTTGCCCATTACAGATACCATCGCCGATCGCTGGGGCAGCCTTATGGCAGTGCGGCCATTGCCAGTCATTGATGGCTTGCTTGCAGCGACAGCGCTTGAACACAACCTTACTTTGGTGACTCGTAATACAGCAGACTTCGCTCAAACCGGCGTGCAGCTACACAATCCGTTTGATTGAATCGGCGCGATTGCTCAATTCAGGGGCATCGAGGGACAAGTGTCGGTGGCCCGTGGCCGACATTGGGGCGATTCATCCCGTCTCCGTTTACGTGATTTCCGGGCCTTCTTCACCGATCCGCTCCTCGTCTGGCCCACGGTCAAAATCCCGCCCATCGTCCTTCAGACCAGTGACAGGTTTCTGTAGATTCAGAACAATCTGACAATACCTTCCGCAGCTCTGGCATACCTGCCTACTCTTCTCCGCTTGGTGAGGCGGAATATGCCTTCATCTCCGCCAGTAGCTTGGCATAGTAGTCACGTGCTCGATTGAGGCGCTCGTGGATACCTTTGGCACGGGCATCGCTGGCTGGGGTGAATTCGCGGGCGATGTTCTCGATCGACTCCAGTTGTTTGCGGATTACAACCGGGCCGCGATCCGGGCACCACGTTGGTCGATCATCGACTTTCACGTATACCGGGCTGCTGTGAGCAAGTGCATTGTTGTCGCACACGGAGCTGACTACCAGCCATTGGCTCTGGTTGATGGTTCGTTCCAAGTTGATGATCAGCGAATTGGCTTTGTCCGGATTGAGCACTTCAAGCAGGACGCCTTCGTTGCCGACGAGTGTTAGGGACGTTGGGACACCAATCGCTGGGTGGCTGAGCACGCGTGCCTTGATCCTGACTTTATCGCCAGCATTTCTTGCCAGTTCTGTGCCTGGAAGCTGGTCGTCAATGGTGAACTCCAGTGCCGGCCCATTGCTGACAAAGGTATGGCCTGCCTTGAGGTTCTGGAACCAGGAGTCGAGGTTCAGAGTTGGGCCGCAGTGAACAAACGTGCGCACTTCACCGACGGTCGATCCCCAGGGCGCGTCGCTCCCGGCGGCGGCGGTGAGTTTGAAGCCAAGGTTGAGGTAGTCGTAGTAGTCGATGGCGTTGATCTTGCTGAACTGCAGGAGCTCGATGAAGTCGAGTCCACCCGTCGTCACATACCAGGGAAATCCCCTCGGGAGATCGCAGCCGTTCCATGAAAAATGAGCAAAGCCGACCAGCGCTCCGCGTTGCTCATGGATGCGCTTGAAGGCGAGATCATAAAAGTCGTAGGTGGGAAGGTCGCGGGCCAGCGCCCTCGTATTGAGACCAATGATGTGCCCAAACGTGCTGCGCGGTTCCTCCTGTCCGGAGGCCATCCAGTAGTCGCCGTCATGCACTCTAAACTTTTCACCAAAGCCTGCCTGTTTGAAGTCGGTGCCCTGGTGATGGCCCATTTCTAGAGCATTGACGACGTGGAGATCGCAGGCGCGCGCGTAGCTGAGTAAGAACTGACGATGGCTGTCCTTCAGCGTTGGGTGATGCACGTGCACATCTCCCGACCACCAGCCATTTTCGGGAAGATTGATCCAGCGTTCGAGTTCGATCTCCAACGTGCTATCATCGCCGCTGGTGACTTCGAATGGTTTGATAACCGGGATGTGCTCGAGTCCTCGATCCACCGCAACACGCCATTTGCCCTCAGGCAGCTGAATGGAGAAGTTACCGGACGTCTGATACATGACCGGTTCCTTCCAGTAGGGGATTGAGGGAAGTTGATCGTAGACGTAGCTTCGGTCGTTGTTGTCGCCAATTCCCTGCATCTTGCGGACGGGCCCGATCCAGTTGGGATCGGGATCGAATTCCACTCCTGAATAGAATGCCCGTGTCGATGAAGGAGAGGTCATGATGCGTCCATCAGGAGGCAAGCGAACTTCACCTTCTGCCCCGGTGATGCAAACCATCGCAGGTGTGATGAAAGATGTCTCTGCGTCAAGCAAACGAACATGAACAGTGGCGCCATGGAGTAGCGACACCGTCAGAAGGAGAAGGGCCGTGGTGATGATCGGGCAATCGTAGCGGAATGATGGTTTCATAGGCTCAAGGTGACGGTGGGTGAAGCGGATCGCATTTCCGAAGGTCCCTGCGACGCCGCCAGTTGGCAAGCGCTGAGCCTGGGATGTTCATCCACGGAGTGAAAACTGCGGAGGCGAGCCCCCCAAGTGGTGCCTATCTTGCCGAGTGCACAGGCCCATGCCTGTCGCAGTGCCGTGACACCACCAGCTGTACCGTTCAGCTGTGCCATGATGCCACCTCCATCGAGGTAGAGGACGTGTGCAGCAAAGGCTAGGCCGCCCCATTGTCTGGAAGACAGCACCGCCATGCCCGGGCGATGTCGCATTTGCCCGGGTCTGCTAGTTCTGTTTCCTTACACGGAAGTAGAGTTCGGAAACCCCAGCTTCAATCGTGACGGTTGCTGATGTCTTCGTACCGGTTGCTTCAACGCTGTCGGTGCGCTCGTTCCAGTCCGAGGTGTTTCCAAGAGTGGCGGAACTATCGATCGAGTAGCTCTCACCAGCCCGGGAACTCCACTGGAGTGTGACTTGGGTGCGGTCGGCATTCAGAGTTGCCGACATGATGTTGAACGAGGCAGCGCCATTGCCGATGGGAACAAAGATGTTCACCGCATTTAGCAGTGCGCGCTCGCCCAACTCGGTAAGGTTATACTTGCCTGCTTCATCGATTGGGTCACCGGAGATTTCCCAGCTTCCCATTGCGAGATAGAACCTGGCTCCCTCCGCCACTGTGCCAGCGGGCCATTCGGCGGCAACAACACGACCTGCATCTGTCGACGCGATCAGGGTGCCTTCATTGACTACTTCGGCATCCATGAACGAAGTGCCGCGATCGACTTCCTCATACCACGTCTCGCTCTCATTGTTGTCCAGTGGAATTCCTTCAAACAGGGGATGCTCCGGCATGTCAGCGATGATGGCGAATGGGGTTTCTCCATCCAGAGTGTCGGAGTCAAACCATCCCCAGCGATTGGCTCGAAGGACATAGGGACTCAGCACCAACATGGGGGCGGTGATCTGATCCCAGTCTTCAGTATTATAGTCGCCGCTGCCGATTTTCCGGCTGAAGACCACAAGTGCCGCTTTGTTCAGGAGCGTGCGGTCTTCTGGGGAAGCGGACAGGGTCGCGGATGTCCCGATGTATTCTTCCACCGCGTATCCAGCATTCCGAAGCAGTTCAAGAAACTCCATGCCGACGTCGCCTTCTACTTGTGAGACCCAAACGATTTTTGGCTCGTCTGCATCGGGAATTCCATTGCCGTCTGCATCGTCATCAGCATTATCGCCAATGCCGTCGCTGTCCGTGTCCGCCCACTCGGTCGGGTCCAACGGGAATAGGTCGAGGTCGTTCTCGACGCCGTCGTTGTCACGGTCAGGGTCAGCGTTGTCGCCGATGCCGTCTTTGTCTGCGTCGGCAGATTCCGTTTTATCTAGAGGAAAGGCATCCTCGTCATCCGGCACATCGTCGCCATCGTCGTCTGTGTCAGCGTTGTTCCCGATACCGTCGTCGTCCGTGTCCAGTGTTTCATTGGGATCGTTCGGGAATGCGTCAAGTTCATCCGGCACTCCATCGTTGTCGGTATCAGTCACTGCAGATGGCTCGGAGAAAATTGCTACGGCATTGAGGAGCGCACGTGCGCCCGCCTCCGTGAGGTTGTATTTACCCGCGTCGGCGATGCTGCCACCATCAGGCTCACGCGATCCAACTCCCAGGAAGAAGCGGGGGCCAGCGGCCACCGTCTCCGCAGGCCATTCCGCAGCTACCACGAGCCCGTCGTCGGTAGTAGCGATCAAGGTTCCGCCGTTGACTACGGGATCGCTCGTCAATGAATTGCCTCGATCAACCGCCGTGTGCCAGGGGCCAGTCTGACCGTCTTCGAGCGAGATCCCTTCGAACAAAGGGTGTTCCGGCACCTCAGCGATGATCGCGTCAGGAGTCGAATCCACCAGTGTATCCGCATCGAACCAGCCCCAGCGATTGGCCCGGGATAGGTAGCCACTCATCAAAAGAAGCGGGGCAGAAAGGTCATTCCAGTCTTCTGTGTTGTAATCACCGCTGCCTACTTTTCGGCTCACGATTACCAGATCCGCTTCGTTCATCCGGTCAATGTCATCGGGATAGACCAGCGTATTCGATGTGATGAATAGCTGTGTGATATCGTGTCCGTTTGATTCTAAAAGTGATATGTATTCCGCTCCCGCTTCAGAATCCTCCTGCGCTACCCAGACCACATCGCCCGCTCGGGAGGTGGCCAGGGTGCAACTGACAGCCGCGAAAATCAGGAAAAGGTGCCGGATCGTGTGGGGGATTTTGAACGTCATAGTCGTAGACCTATTTCATGGTAATGGATTAATCCACGCGAATTTATGCCGATAGTAGCAGAATTCCGACATTGCGACGAACTCCGTTACTATGCCGAGTATACTCGGCATAGTAACGCAGCGTTGCCGTCGCACTCGTCTGGTCCTCGTCAGGCGGCAGTTTTTTGCTGTAATCCAGAGGAACGTGCCAGTATTCCGAGGGATCGGCTGAAAATAAAGGCTTTATACTTGTAAATCGTGCCAAGTAATCGCTATCCTATGTGTTAGTTTTGTCACAGAAGACAACAACACCATCGACACACTTAGTTAACCCAACTCACATCTAGGACACCGAAATGAAAAAAGCTCTCCTCGCAGTATTGCTGCTCACTGGCCTTTCCAGTGCACACGCTGCCAATATCGCCTTTATCAGTTTTCATGCGACGGATGCTCCGTCTGCAGCTGCAGCTGCGGCCGGTCTGACGTCAGCTTCAGACATCGGCTACACCAATGCCCTGACCGCTGCAGGCCACAACGTCACTCGATACGCGACGAAAGACGATCCCACAGCAGATGATGCGGCAATCTATAATGCTGCAGACCTCGTCATCATCAGCCGGGCTGTTTCGAGCGGTCACTATCAGCAGGAAACGGCATTTTGGAACACAGCGATCACAGCACCCGTTATCAATATGGGAGGCTACACGCTCCGCAACAGCCGCCTGAATTTTACTGATGGCGCTGACATGCCTGACACGACGGGCAATGTTGCATTGAGCATCGTAGGTGCTCACCCGATTTTCGACGGTGTCACGCTCAACGGAGCTGGGGGCGTAGACTACGCGGTCAATGTGGAGGAGCCGCTATTGGCCACTCCAACTCAGCGGGGAATCTCTGTGAATGCCAATAATGTCGTCGGCGGAACCGTTCTCGCAACCGTTGATGGCATCGCAAACGGCTTTGCGATCGCTGAGTGGCAAAAAGGTGCCACGCTGAACAATGGCGATGTGCTGGGTGGCAACCGCTTGGTTTTCCTCTCTGGATCAAGGGAAGCTTCGGGCATTTCCTCAGAGACCGCTGGACTCTATGACCTTACTTCAGAGGGGAACAAAATGTTCCTCAACGCAGTGAACTACATGGCTGTTCCCGAGCCGGGCACCGCACTGCTCGCAGGAATGGGTTGTGTGCTGATGATGTTCCGTCGTCGCCGCAACTAGTCCGCTTCCGGGGATCAGCTGATCCTCGGAAAAAAGATTTTGGATGAGCCGGGTTCCCAGTGAGGGAGCCCGGCTTTTTCGTGTCCAATGAAGCTTCCAAGCTCGTCCCGAAAAGGAAACGATGCTTTCCCGCTTTCGTGGCAAGGGGAAATTCAGTTTTCAGTCCCGGGCTCCGTCTCCACGTTTTGGTCTGAACGCAAGGCGTCCCGTTGACAATCAAGATACTCTCCATAACTTTCATGATGGCAAAGCAAAGCATCTGTGGAGCAGCTAAGTATGCAGCCGTGGCGACTCTGGGTGTGATCGCGGGGTATGGTATAAAAACGGTTTCATCGAAAACGACACCTGATACCGAGATCGGAGAATCGAGGTACGAGCTGAAGGTGTCTCCGGCGGGGATCACGCCGTCAGGATCCGTCACCAATCCCGGAGAGGCAGGCGGTGAAGATTCAGGGGCGCAGAAAGACTCCGTCGCCAAACTCAGTAGGTCAGAGCGTGCGGCGCTGGCGATGGACTGGATGTTTGGCGCCAATGCCGCTTCCGCAGAACACCAAGGGTTAATGCACCAGGTGATGCTCAACTGGGCGCGAAAAGATCCTGCAGGGGCAAGCGCATGGCTTAGCGAGAATATGCACCATCCGGGTTTGGACGGATTTATTCAGGGATTGGTCGACGTTCTTGCCGAGACAGATCCAGAGGCAGCACTGAGGTGGGCCGGAGAATGCAAGTCGGAGGACGAACAGTTACGTGCATCGATCAAAGGAGTCGGTGCGCTCTTTAACAAAAACCCTGACGAAGCTGAGCGTCTGCTGGCAGATTCAGGCTTGTCCCTCGAAGCTCAGAAGCTGGCAACCTCCGAATTGATCGAAAATGTAAGGGCATCTTCCCAGCGCAATGCGCAGAACCTGGTGGGAATCATGGGGGCGGCGGTTGCAGCGGGAGCAACATTTGACACCAGTTCGATTGAATCCGTCATCGAACAACTCACGAATGGTGTGAATGGAGCTGGGGATTTCGAAGACTCCCTGTTCAAGATTTCCGAAATGGATGAACTACAGGAAGACTTGGCGAAGTCGTTTGTGGTCATTCAGGACGATGGAACCCTCAGCTATGATCCCACGGGCGGATCACATTAAGGGCGGAAATCAACGTTCCAGATGCGCTCCATCGCAGCTGCAGCCTGGGCGTGATAACCGCCGCCGAACAGGTTCAGGTGGTTGAGGAGATGGTAGAGGTTGTAGATATCGGCACGCCGTTTATGACCCGCAGGCAGCGGCCAGTCTTTTTCGTAGGCACGATAGAAACCAGCACCAAATCCGCCGAACATCTGTGTGAAGGCGATGTCTACTTCGCGATCGCCAAAGTAGACTGCCGGATCAAAAATGACCGGTTGATCGTCACTGGTATACCCGACATTGCCTCGCCATAGATCTCCGTGCACCAGCGACGGACGGGGATGATGCCCTGCAAGAATCTCCGGCATCCGCTGATTGAGAAAATCATCGCGCCGACGGAAGTCGTATCCTTTCCGCTCTGCAAGCTCGAACTGGAAACGGAGCCGACGCTCGATAAAGAAATCGCCCCAGTCGGACGTTCGAGCATTCACCTGGAGGGTCGCACCGATGGTGTTGTCACGAGTCCAGCCGAACTGCCCATCGGTTGCGAATGTCTTGTGCAACATGGCAAGCTGACTGCCGAGTGTTTCCTCGGATCTTCGCGATCCAGAATTCCCCATGTCGATGTGCTCGAGGACGAGAAATGCCCGCTCGCCCGTTGTCCCGCGTGCAATCACGCGCGGCACGCGAATCACGCCGGGCAGGCGCAATAGTTCCAATCCTTCCGTCTCGGCGGCAAATGGATCAGTGCACGCGGCATCGTTCAGCTTTACAAAGTAACGATCCCGGTCACCCGCTGTGCTCTCCAGTTCGATCGCCCATGCCTCATTGATGCAGCCACCCGATATCGGACGTGGTGCGGAAGCCCTGTGGAGATCCCTGCCCTCAGCACGGCTGACAGCTTCCACGATGGATTCCCACACGGCGAGGCGATGCGCAGTTTACGAGGCCTCTTCGGCCAGTTGCTTCTTCACTTCTTCCACGAGGGAAGCGCAGCCATCCTCGAGTAAATCGAGAACGCTTTCAAATCCATCATCGCCACCGTAGTAGGGATCCGGCACAGACATGGCGCGGTGTTCGGTGAGGTAATCGCAAAAAAACTTCAACTTCTCGTCGTAGACATTTTCAGGATCGAAGGCGCGGAGGTCCCGCATGTTCTCATCATCCATCGCAAGGATGAGATCGAAGTTCTTGAAGTCTTCCCGAGTGACCTGACGGGCAGAACCTTTGATTGCAAATCCACGCATTCCTCCGGCCCGCTGCATGCGCTTGTCGGGCTTGTTGCCTTCATGATAACCGATCGTTCCCGCGGAGTCACACTCGACCCGGTCACTAAGCCCTTCGCGTTCAAGATATTTTCGCATGACACATTCTGCCGCAGGCGAGCGGCAGATGTTGCCCATGCATACGAAGAGCAGGCGTTTCTTTGGTGTGGAAGTAGTCGGCATCGCGGCACGTTGTACCGAAGTTTTCCAAAAGCAAGCGGTCCATTTTGCAACGTTAAACGAAGGGCAATCGCAGCTCCAGAAGAGGGATCAGCGCAGCGATGGAATCGACGGTGAACATCGCCTCCACACCCACCGGATGATTTGTCAGGACGCGCACGGTTGATGGAACCCCGGCGCGCTGCGCCATGACGATGTCGCGATCCGCGTCACCGATGAGCCACGACCGCTCTAAGTCGATAGGCAACGCCCTTGCCGCCTCAAGTATCAGACCCGGATTCGGTTTCTCAAGCGACTCAGTACCAGGAAGACCGGTAAACTCGTGAATCGAATCGAACTTCGCAGAAGCACCTAAAGCGTGCTGCATCTCATCATGCAAGGCGTGCAAAGTATCGATTGAGATCAGCCCTTTACTGACACATCGCTGGCTGGTAACCAGCACCGCATAGTAGCCCCGGGACTTGCACAAACTGACTGCTGCATCGATCCCTTCGTTCAACTCAAAATCCTGCCAGCGCGTCACATAGCCAGCACCTGGTGAACGGTTCACCACGCCGTCGCGATCAAAGAAGACTGCCGGGCGCTTTTCCAATCGATTACTCAGCGAGGAGCACCATCACCCTGAAAAACCGGGCACCACCTTGCAGTGGGATGGGCATGGATACACCGCCGTCCGCGTCGACTTCAGAAGCGGAACCTTCCCAGACAGAACTCCACGCTTCCGCTGCCAG
>JAGROY010000465.1 GCA_020439995.1 Verrucomicrobiia bacterium | reverse complement strand
CGGTTCACTGCGATCGGGGTCACCACCAATGAAGCGGGATCGGTGCAATCGATTCTCAAGTGGGCGGATCATCTGCAGGACAAGGTCGACTATCTCATCGTCCTCAATGCCATGGGCGACGCCCAGGGTGGCTTTGAATACTGGCACAGTGAGCCTGCGGTCACGGAATTTGTCGACACTTTTCATCCAATCATCATGCCCATGGATGCGCGGGTTCCTGAGTTCCAGAGCGAACTGCGCAACCAGGTCTGCACGTTGCAGGACGTGATCGACGGCAAAGTGACATCGCCGTTTCTCCGCAGGATGAAGAACCGCATGCGGGCAAAGCGCTATCAGCGCATCCTCTTCGAGGGCTTCGATTGCGCATCCGCAATTCTGCTGCCATGAGACGCAAGGGATCTGCAAGCCATCAAAAGCCGACTTCCGCCCTGAAGGTGCTGGCGGATCTTGTTCCTGCCGAACGGCGCGAGCAAATCTACGCGACAGCGGCGAAGTTTAAGAACCTTCCGGAGGACGACGAGGTGCTGAATGTATTGGAACTTCTGGGGTTCATTACGGTGGCCCTGGACAACGTTCCGAAAGAGCTGAGCCGTATGCTTGATCGATCGCGCTCGGGCCTCACGGACGAGCAACGCGACGGACTGCGCGATGACATTGAGGCGATGTTCAAGAAGTCCGTCGACACGCCGTCTTACAAAGATTTACGCGAACTCGTGCGCCAGATGCAGGTGGTGCACGGGCAGGTCACACGGGAAGTGCAGGATCTCGCTGAACCAATTCGCCGTGCCGGACGGCCCCACAAGTTGATCGTGTTCAGCACGGTATCTGGATTACTTCTCGGGCTGATCAATGCATTGCTCATGGCGCTCATCCTTACGGACAAGGTGGATCTGAACCCAATGGTTGAGCCTCCCAAGTCTCCGACGGAGTGGAAGGGCGGACGCATCTCTTATCAGGAGATCGATGATCCTGCGTTGGGACGGATCGGAGTGGTGCGCGTGAATGGCGAAATCGTCGCCGCGAGAGAAGGAGAGCCGACGGATCGCGGTAATATCTTCGTTCGGCCGCTTCAAGATTGAACGCTGGTTTCAAATTCTAAGCCAAGCCATGAATGCGCTCTCCAGACTTCCACTGGCATTGATCCTGGCTGCGACCGGTGTCTGGTTCTGGTTCGAGTTGGCAGATCCTTATCGACATGCCGCAGCAGGCATTGGGATCCTGTTAGGATTCCTCTTGATAGCGACTCCCGCTCGCAAATCAGTGCTGCGGTTCGGATCGCTCGCCTGGAACGAGAACGAACTCTGCCGTCACATTCTCATCACTGGCGATACCGGATGCGGCAAGACTTCGTCAGGATTCCACAGCATCCTGGTGCAATTGACAAAGGCGATCCCGAACTGGGGTGGCCTCGTGCTCGGGGTCAAGGGCGACGAGCACGCGTTCCTCGCGGAACTCATGGCTGCGAACGGACGGGCCAGCCATGTGGAGCATCTGCAAGTGCGACCGCACGGCGCTGGCAACGAATGGATTCCACAGCAGCGCTACAATTTATGTTGGTGGTTGCAAGGCTCATCGCCGCAGAATGCGGATGTCTATTTTTATTATTTTATTCCACGTCCCTTTTTCCTTCACCTGCCCGGCAGGCTGCCTTGCCCGTACTGTCCGAAAATTCAAATCGTCCACATTTCATGCTGCATCCCGAAAATCAGAACACCTGACCTCGAGTTCGTCGATTAGTGGACTGCCATTTCTCCTCCCCGCGTCCAGCGCCTCTACGATCGGCGCAATCTTCATGAAGTTCGGGCGTGCCCCGGCAATGATGTCAACGGTTGGCATGATCAGATAAATGCTCACGGAAATCTGGCGAGTCCCGCAACGGCGATTATCTTCAGAAATGAACGCTTCCTATCTTCCTATCCTATCTCTACAAAATCCGGACAGAGAGCGGAGTTTGGGATCGGCACGTTGGGATTGAATCTGTCGAAATATTGCATCGAACCGCCGTCCGCGCAGAACCAAACTTCATCCGCTCCCGCTTCGAAGTAGAGCTTCTTTTTTTCGTTCATCTCTGACGCCGTGTTGCATGGTGATATCACTTCGACGCAGATCTCTGGCGCAATTTCGAAAGCAATTTGCCCATCCACTTGGGAAAATCTCTCCTCGGAATACCATCCGACATCTGCGGCACGAACACCGTCAATGGTTGAAACCGGGCACTCCGGTAGAGCAAAGCCTCCAAGCGTGTCCTCGAGGGCTCTTTGAATCCGGCTTTGCCGGTAGCTGTGACCACCTGAAGCTGGAGGCATCATGAGAATGTTCCCGTGAGCATTGGTTTCGATCTTGTAGGGTAAAGCCGCCAGCGTGGGATCAGCCGCAACCTCAGCCCACCTGCGTCGATTAAAGGCAAGTTGCTCCTCACGGGAAGGAAGTTCAATGACCAGCTGCATCACTTAATTAAACAGAAAAATGCGCTACGCAAACTAGAAATTCTCCCAATTCGCCCAATTCGCCTTATCAATATCAAGAACACGGTCGTAGTGCTGGCCTGTGGCCTGTCTGTGTTCACCAGACAATAAGAAAGTAGGAAAGTGAGCCTCTCGTAAATGCGGTGCAACCAGATGCCATCCTTTGCTCGGCTCCCGAAGATGGCGGGCGTGTGTGGCTGGACAACAAAGGCTACCTGCACGGCGCGCCGGGGTTCGTCTGCGAGATTGCCGCCAGCAGTGCTTCTGTCGACCTGCATCAGAAACTTCGAGCCTATCGGCACAATGGCATCGGCGAATACATCGTCTGGCTGACGTTGGAACAAAAGGTGCGCTGGTTCGATTTTGTCGAGCGCGATGTCGCGGCACGGGGCGTCCACGCGTCCACGAAAGTAGCCAGTTAGGCATACGTTGATGTCGAAAAATGGCGCGCAACGCGGCAAATGGAGTCTTTTGCAAGTCGCAGTAGATCGCTCATGAATAATCCAGGCTAGTCTCAAGCTCAACATTGATGCTCTCATAGCACTCGACAAAGCAAAGCTGATCGAGGCACTGAAAAAATGAGGCTGGATCGTGGATCCGTGAATTCCAGGGGGAGGACGATCAGAGATTTCCCCTGCTAACGTGCCTGATGCGAAAGCGCCGTGCTATTCGCTTTGCTGGAGTTCTGCCACCTTGCGCTGTAGCGTTTCAATGTCTGGTAAGTCTAGTCTCATGGCTATTTCTTTGTGGCTGCGGTCACGGAAGCGCTCAAGAAACCAACCCAAGAACTCCATCTGTAGCGTCTCCGCCTGATCGATGTTCGGTTGGTCACTGATCCGAAGGTGAGGGTAGTGTGTCGCGGCTTCTTTTTCAGGTTTGCTGTCATCGGATTCGAACACTGGTTTGAACACTGCCACGAAGGGATCATCAGGCAGGGCTGCCTCGCGGCGGGCGAGCGCCTCGTCGAGCATCACCGCTTGCACACAAGTCGTCCACGGGGCGACTGTAGGGTCCAGGCTGCGGCTGGCGAAGAAGATGATCCCACGCACGGAACGCATGTCGTTGGCCTCCTGCACCAGCGCCATCTCGACGACGATACGGTTGTAGATGTTCTCCGCGCGTTGGAATTGAATCTCGATGATGTTCAACGGCTGGTCGGCATCTTCCGAGCGCACGAGGCCATCCATGCTGCGCTGGAGTGACTTGACGGTAACTGCTTCCATCGAGCACTTGCCTGGATCGTCGATCTCTGCCAGTTCGAAAAGCAGCTGCGGGCATTGCCTGAAGATTTGATAGGTTTCTTTGTCGGTGTGCATCGGGCCTTTTCTGGAATTCAGCCGACTGGGTTCGCTACTGACAAGGTAAAAGCAGACGAAATGATCCTTGATCATGTCGACTACGACCAGAACACTGGACTTCTAAGCGTGGAGAATGTGCGAGTTCCCCGATGACGGGCTCCTGCAACAGGCCTTCGTTGTTGGCATCCATCAATTGCTGCATCCGGCCTCCCGACTTCATAGACAATTCCCCAGTTCTCTGCTTCGATGGTGTGGTGGCTAAGACACTTGAACAGATCGAAAGTGAAGCCCTTGAGCTTTCTGCCGAGCAGCGGCTTGCTCTCGGTGAGCGGTTGCTTGAAAGCGTTCCTTTAGATCCTACAGTTCAAGAGGCTTGGGATGTTGAGATCATGCGCCGCATCGCGGAGGTCGAATGTGGCTCAGCTCAAGGACGGCCTGCAGATGACGTAATCACGGACATCGAAAACAAATACGGGTGGACGAAGTAATTCTTCTCCGAGCTGGTGAGGCTGAACTCTGGGACGCTGTCGCCTACTATGAAGAACGCGAAGCAGGTCTAGGCCTCGCCTTTGTCTCTGAGGTGAGACGGCAACTTGCAGCAATCGGTGAGGATCCCTTGCGCCCTTCAATCCGCCCGGCCGGATATCGCCGAGTCAATCTGAGGCGATTCCCCTTTTACCTTGCCTACGTCATCAAGGAACGAGCGATCTGGGCGCATGCCAAACGAAAGCCCGGTTATTGGAAGAAGAGGATTCCATGAGCTTCAAAGAACCACCACTGGCACTATCAATTACATACATAACAATATTTGCTTGGAACCGTGTGCATCCCTCCACTTCATCCGCTGCACGTTCACTGAACTCGTCAGGCCATTCGGCTTCCGGGCTTCCGGGCTTCTCGCCTCATTGCTCAGGCAGGCAGCTATAGACCCTTGCGTAATTCCATGGCACGCGTTGGGCAGGGAACGAACAACCCGGCCATTTCGAATTGGGGCTGTTCCTGTGCCGTCTTGCAATCGGGGTCACCGAATGATCTTGGCATTACCAGCAAACTTCGCGCGACGGACGGAACTAGGCTTCCCATCAGGGACATACCACGAATGGTATCACGACACAACCTTTCGCTGTGTAGAAACAGCACGGCAGTGACAGCAGTGGGGACTGCTTGACATGCTGAAACCAGTAACAGTTATTTATCATCGGTCAGTTCTCTGGCCTGTACAAATTCACTCGTCTTTGAGCAGGCTGTTGGAACGCGTTCGAAGCGGGCCTCCTCGAAAGAAGAACTTTCCACCGTTCGTCTTACGGGCTCGAGGCAGCTTTGGTGTTGGCGCGAGCCCCGTCGACGGATCACCAACCGCGGCCCGCAGGTTCCATCGGTGTCCCCTCGCGTGTCTCTCCCCTGCCCTTCACGATCCCGCGTCGGCGACAGAAATCGGATACGGAACGCCGACTGATATGCAGGCCGTGCTGCTCAAGGAGCAAGTAGGCGATGGCCTGGAAAGGCCAGCGACGACGGCGGGCAAGAGCGACCAGGGAGCGGTACGTTTCGAGATGGCTCAGATTGGGGCGGACGTGTTCGGGGAGATCGTTGGGATTCATCCTGTCCACGCGTAGGTCGCCGTTTCGCTACGAACATCACAGGGAAAGAACATCCGTCCCAAATCAGGTCTTCCTCTGGGGTGCCGGAAGGGTTCCAAAACGCGAAGGTTTGGAACGGTTCTGGTGGGGACAGGATGGACACCCAATCCTATCCACGAAGTGGATAGGGTCTTGTGTCTTTATTAAATCTTTATCTTTATTAAATCATCAAACCCAAAGCAGTCCCCTTCCAGCTGCGCCCAGGGTTTACGCAAGTAGCGAT
>JAGROY010000464.1 GCA_020439995.1 Verrucomicrobiia bacterium | reverse complement strand
AACCTGAGTCGGAGGTGCGCTGTCGGTCAGCGGTAGTAGACCTCGGACGCCTAAGAAAATGAAGATGTTCGCACGCGTGATCGCCATCCTCAGTCTGGTCGCTTCGGCCTCGGCGCACCAAGATCCACGTGGCGATATCCGTCCCACCTTTTTAACTGCCGAAGGCAAGCTCAAGGTTCTATTCCACGTGAATGCCCCCGGTAATGAAACCGAGTACAAGATCGCACCAGTGCTCGAGGACGCACTTGGTGCCGCCATCAAGATTCCTGAAACCAAGGTGGCCGGGCTCGGAGCAGCTTCGCCCCCGGGAACGTGGATCGTCAGGAACGGGACGACCTTTGTTTTTGGCGCAGAACATGCCCGGAAGCCATGCATCTTCAGACTCCAGGAGAATCGGCCGATGCTGATCATGCCGAAATGGGGGAAAGAGAAGGAGTATTGGGGGTGCGCTCATAGCTTTGCCGTGACCGACCAACATTTTATTTTTCTAGTCGGTAAGATGTCAGACCTGTCGTTAAGTTTTGGAGATCTCCATTTGTACATGTTTGACCGGGAGAGTCTTGATCTTGCCCATCACCTCCACGTGGGCGACGCAGACGGGATACTGCAGGAACCGACGTATTCACCCTTGGTAGTCGTCGGCAATACCGCTTTCTTCTGTTGGTCGAAGCGAAACGACAAGAAGCCTCCCTCTTTAGTCATGGCCGAGGTTCCTCCCTCTGGAAAGCTGCGTGAACACACTATCCGTAAGGAGTTTCATTGGAACGCAGCAGTCGACATTGCAGCAACAGAGGAGGCTGGCGTTGTCGTATACGACCTGCCTGACACCGACAACGCAAACAGCACGATCCACCTCTACCGGCACCACGAAGGCGAACGATGAAGGATAGCTACTTAACCATTTCTAAGTCGTTGTCGCAGCAATTGCTAGCGGCGCCTGTGTCACGTTCGCCGATCACTTGCAGTCCGGTCTGCCGTGCGCTACGAACCTGGTTGCCATGGTGAACAATGATCAATCGCTCCCCGGCCAGTCCGATGCCGCTTCGTTGCAAGCCTATCTGCACGAGCACATCCCGTTGACCGCCGCGATGCAGGTGGCAGTTGTGGAGGCCGGGTGGCAGCGGGTCATCGTATCTGCACCGCTCGCGCCGAACATCAATCACCGAGACACGGTATTTGGCGGCAGTGCCTCCACGCTGGCCATCGTTGCTGCGTGGTCATTGCTGCACGTCCGGCTACGCCATCTTGGAATCGTCAGCCGGGTGGTCATTCAGCGAAACACGATGGAATACCAGCGCCCGATCGTCGGCGACTTTCAATCGATCGCGACCATCGAGAATGACGGGAGCTGGGACAAATTCATGACCATTCTGAATCGGAAATCGCGGTCGAGAATTTCGATCAAATCGGAACTTTTCTGTGCCGGTGAAGTGGTTGGCGAATTCGCAGGCGAGTTTGTCGCGATAGCGGACAAGGCCTGACTGGTTTAGAATGTGGCCCCTCTGGGCTCGGAAGACTTGACACAGCCATGGAGGATGGGCGAAAGGGCGTTCGCCATTATGCATTTGATCATCGGCTTCCTTAGGAGGAATCCCTGGGCGATTGCCACGCTGATTTTTCTCGCGCTTGCGGGCGGGACATTTGTGGCGCTTAAGGATGCAAAAAAGCCATGGGTGGTGCAGGCGGCGAATGCAGAACGGGCAGCGATTGGTAAACCTCCGACCCACCGTTCGTTTCGCGAAATCTGGGTTTGGTACGGCGCGGCAGCTGCGGCGGTGATCTTTCTTGGCGCGGGAGCGACGGCGCGCTGGTGGATGCGACGAGCTCCTGCCGTAAGGGGCTGTGACCCTTTGTTTCCAAATCCAACGGGTGTTGCCGTGCAGCGCTTCGGACTACTGCTGACGGGCATAACTCTGGCGGCCGCTGTGCCGCGGGTGGCTCGCATGGATCTGTCGTTCTGGACGGATGAAGACTGGGCGCTGTGCAGCTATGTGTGGGGCAAGCATGTCGAAAATGCGGATGGCACAGTCACTTTTCAGCAGACTCCCTGGACGGACACCCTGTGGTTCTGCAAGCGGGCGAATAATCACATTCTCTACAGCGTGTTGTCCCGTGCCAGCCTGACAGCTTACAATTTCATACACGGGCATGGTCCTGATCGCATTTCAGAGTGGGCGGTTCGTTTCCCTGCTCTTGTTGCCGGTCTTGGCGGGATCGTGGTCGCCGGCTTGCTTTTGCGGCGCTTTGGGCATCCGGTGGCGGGTTTGATTGCGGCATGTTTTCTGGCGCTCCATCCGCAGCACATCATCTACAGTTCGGAGGCCAGAGGGTACTCGCTGATGATTGTGCTGCTGTTGCTGACTTTCTGGATGGGATTCGCGGCGCTCGAGGGGCGCACACGCTGGCGGCACTGGATCGGCTTTGCTGTGCTTGAGACGCTCACGTTGTTGTCGTTCACGGCTTCTGTTTACGTGGTGGCGCTGCTCAATGCGGCGATCGTCAGTGTCATGTGGCTGCGCGGGGGAGCGATGCGGGATGCGACCAGTCGGGTGGTGCTTTTTCGCTGGTTGGTGGTCAATGCCGTCGCTGCCGGGGTTTATATGACCATCGCTCTGCCGGACATTGTGCAGACGCTCTACTACCTTGAGCATTCGAAGATGTTCGCCTGGCACATGACAGTCAGGGACTATCAGATGCTCTGGGCGCAGGTCTTTACCGGGCAGAATTACTATCTGGAAATGGCTGACAATCCGCGTGAGTTTGCGGTGTCCACCATCGCTGGAGGACGGGTGGTGCTCTGTCTGATGACGGTGCTCCTGCTTGCATCGCTGGTGCATTTGGCTCGCCGCTACGGTTGGAAGGCCCTTCTGCTCATCAGTCCAGTGCTGGCGGCAGTCGTGGGAGTGATCCACAATACCGCTGCCGGTCACGCGATGCTGGCTCCTTACCTCCTGCCGTCGCTTCCTCCAGCGGGACTCTGTATTGCTCTCATGCTCGAAGATCTCGGTTTTTACTGGTTCATGGGGCAGGATCTGGAAATCCTGCGCCTGCGAGGCTTGTGCAAAGTCTGCATCCCGTGTGTGCTGGTGGCCGCCGCCTACCTGGGAGTTTTCGGCCGCAGCATCGCCACGCTCGTTTCCCAGCCGAAGGAAAACTTTCGTGAAGCCGTGCGCGTCACCCGCTGGGGGCATGAAGAACGCTATGCGAAGCACTCCGACACCATCGTCGTGAGTCTGTGGCGGTCCTGGGAAATTTACGACCCCCGGCTGCGTTACCGTGTGACGACGGGGGAGGCACTCATGGAAACGGTGCGGTCCGCGCAGGCTACCGGAAAGCGATTGTTCGTCGTGGTCGGGCATCTGGGCCTTTCCCGCGAGGCGAATCCAGATTTCCTGGAAGTGGTAAATGACCGGGAACTCTTTGAACCGCTGGCTCCCATTTGGGGGCGCGATCTGATGACTACGCTCTGGCCATACGAACTTAAGACCGCATCCGCTGCCTCCGCAGCCGTCAGCCTTGAGAATTCCAGATAAGCGTCCGGCCTGCCCTGCTCTGGTGGGGAAACCTCTCTGAGAAACGCGTGGCACCGCACTTAGATTTGAGTCGAGGAGTTCTTGTGAAACCCTGTAAATTGCGGGCTTTTAGGCCGAAATAGTCAATTGACAGCCCTATGGCGTCTGGTAAGGTTGCGCCGCGCTGACGCGGGAATTTTGCGTCCAAGGCCCCCCTCTGGCCCGCCGGTTTCTGGCACACATCCGCCAGCTGCGAAGTCTGACTTTATTCACCAAAAAACTAGATAGATACACCATCGATTCCATGGCAACAAAAACCAAGAAGAAGGCAGCTAAGAAAGTCGCCTCCAAAAAGACGGTCGCTAAGAAAAGCGCCTCTAAGAACGTGAAATACGTCTACAACTTCGGCGGCGGAACAGCTGACGGCGACGGCTCCATGAAACCACTGCTCGGAGGAAAGGGTGCCAACCTTGCGGAAATGACCCGCATCGGTCTGCCAGTGCCTCCAGGATTCACAGCGACCACTGAGGTCTGCACCTACTTCTACGCGAACAAGCGCACCTACCCTGCGAGCCTTCGCAAGGAGATGGAAGCTGGCATCGCCAATATGGAGAAGATCATGAACTGTAAGTTCGGTGATGCTAATGGCATGCCGCTTCTGGTTGCAGTGCGTTCCGGTGCCCGCGACTCAATGCCCGGCATGATGGACACGATTCTTAACCTCGGCCTCAATGACGACACCGTGAAGTCGCTGGCCGCTGCCACTAAGAACGAGCGTTTCGCCTGGGACTGCTACCGTCGCTTCGTCCAGATGTACGGTGATGTGGTGCTCGGCGTGCAGAAGCGCGAGGGCGAAGACCACGAGCCATTCGAAACGGTCATCGAAGAGTTCAAGCACGAGAAATACAAGAAGGACATCGTCGACTCTGATCTTACCGCTGAAGACCAGATGGAACTGGTCAATCGCTTCAAAGCACTGGTGAAAGATCGCACCGGCAAAGGTTTCCCCAGCGATCCCTGGGAGCAGCTCGAAGGTGCTGCTGGCGCTGTGTTTGGCTCATGGATGAATGACCGCGCCATCGTTTATCGCCGCAAGTACAACATCCCTGCTGAGTGGGGCACTGCGGTGAACGTGCAGGCAATGGTCTACGGCAACACTGGTGAAAACTCCGGTTCCGGCGTCGCATTCACTCGCAATCCGGCCAACGGCATCAACGAACTCTACGGTGAGTTCCTGATCAATGCACAGGGCGAAGACGTGGTCGCTGGTGTCCGCACACCAGAGCCAGTCTCCAAGCTGGAAAAAGCGATGCCGAAGCCCTTTAAGGAGCTGATGAAGGTACGCAAGACCCTCGAGAAGCACTTCAAGGACGTTCAGGACGTCGAGTTCACTATCCAAGAGGGCAAATTGTTCATGCTTCAGACCCGTAACGGCAAGCGCACTGCTGCCGCTGCTCTCAAGTTCAGCATGGACATGGTCAAAGAGAAGCTCATTGACTGGAAGACCGCTATTCAGCGCAACCCGGCCGACCAGCTCGACCAATTGCTCGCGCCGATCTTCGACATCGCTGATGCCAAGAAAGCCAAGGAGCTTGCCAAAGGACTTCCTGCTGGCCCAGGCGCTGCTTCCGGTAAGATCTACCTCAATGCCGACCGCGCAGCAGCAGCAGCCGAGAAGGGAGAGCGTGTTCTCCTTGTCCGCACCGAGACCAGCCCGGAAGACCTTCGCGGCATGATCGCTGCCGATGGCATCCTGACTGCGAAGGGCGGTGTGTCATCGCACGCAGCACTCGTAGCCCGCCAGATGGGCAAAGTCTGTATCTGTGGCGCTAGCGCTGTGGAGATCGACTATGGCAAGAAGACTGTGACCGTCAGTGGCCAGAAGTTCAAAGAAGGCGACTGGATGAGCATCGACGGAACCTCCGGTTGCGTCTACGGCGGCGAACTCAAGACGGCACCATCTGAGATCATCACCGGCCTCATCAAAGGAGACAAACGCGCGCAGAAGACCGAGAAATTCCAGCACTTCAACCAGCTCATGGACTGGTGCTCAAAGGTGACCCGCATGGACGTCCGCACCAACGCTGACAACCCTGAGCAGACCCTGCAGGCAATCGCTTTCGGAGCCAAGGGCATCGGTCTTACCCGCACGGAGCACATGTTCTTCGAGGGTGACCGCATCGACGCCGTCCGCGAGATGATCCTTGCTGACAATGAAGATGACCGCAAAAAAGCGCTCGCTAAGCTGTTGCCCTACCAGCGTAAGGACTTCACGGGAATCTTCAAGGCTCTCAAAGGCCTGCCAGCGACCATCCGTCTGCTCGACCCGCCTTTGCACGAGTTCGTCCCTCACGACGCCAAGGCTCAGGCCGCGCTGGCGAAGAAGATGGGAGTGCCCGTCGCCAAGGTCGTTCAGCGCATTGAAGCTCTGCACGAGTTCAACCCGATGCTCGGTCACCGCGGTTGCCGTCTTGGAATCGCCTATCCGGAAATCACCGAGATGCAGG
Organism: Verrucomicrobiia bacterium; assembly: GCA_020439995.1. GTDB lineage: Bacteria > Verrucomicrobiota > Verrucomicrobiia > Verrucomicrobiales > DEV007 > JAGROY01. The sequence continues at coordinate 12,744 of JAGROY010000464.1, read as the reverse complement.
CACGTGCCATCTTTGAGGCCGCTGCCGCAGTGAAGAAGCTGAAAATCGACGTGAAGCCGGAAGTAATGGTGCCACTCGTCGGATTCAAGAAGGAACTCGATCTGCAGGTTGAGATCATCCATCGCGTTGCCAGGGAAGTCATGGCTGCCAAGAAGATCGAGTTCGACTACATGGTCGGAACGATGATCGAAGTTCCACGTGGTGCTCTCACCGCAGACGAGATCGCAGAGACCGCTGAATTCTTCAGCTTCGGCACCAACGACCTTACCCAGACCGCACTCGGCATCAGCCGTGACGACATGGGCAACTTCCTCATGCCATACACCGAGAACGAGATCTTCTCGAAGAACCCGTTCGCGACTCTCGACCAGACCGGTGTTGGCCAGCTTGTAGAGACCGCGATCACCAAAGGCCGCAAGACCCGCCCGGACATCAAGCTCGGCATCTGCGGCGAACACGGTGGTGATCCGGATTCCGTCAAGTTCTTCCACCGCGTAGGCCTTGCCTACGTCAGCTGCTCGCCATACCGCGTGCCAGTTGCCCGCTTGGCTGCAGCACAGGCAGCTCTGGAAGACTAATCAGGATTCCCAATCCAGGCTACGTCCCCCAAAAATGGACACTTAGTCTCCTACGGCCCCGGCGAGAAATCGCCGGGGCCTTTTTGTGGGGAAGGACGATTCGATGATTCAATAACGCCCGTGCTGTCTACATGTCGACGATCTCTCGGGCGGGACTACGACTACGCTCGGACTCGGTGATTCGGCCCATGCCGTGATGCTGAAGGTGCAACTCAAGACACCAAAAATTACCGTGAGGTGAACACCAGCAAAGGCAGCTTCGTGTTGAGTTTGGAGTGCTCAGGCATGACTGAGCTTTTCTGTTCGAGCACTGTTTGTCCGGCAATAAAGCGCTGTCACGACCAGCACACTCCAGATCGAAAGCACACAAGCATCTTCCGTCCCCAACCGGCCGCTACTGTCTGGCGCAGGGGGGGGATGACGCTGAATGAGCCACTGAACTTGGACGTGGAAACGAGAGCGCCAGTCGGAAACCCAGTATCGCAATGTATTGTAGCCCCCAGCTTGCAGGTGGCAGGTGGATGCTGCGACCCCAGATTAGCTTACGCGATCGGCTCCGCAGCGCCCCCATTTTAAAGCATTCTATGGCTCGAGCCGACACGCGCTGTCTTGGTCCGTCAGAGGGAGCACCCCGTGGCGGTGTTGTTAGATTTTTGGTGCATAGGAAGGGAGTTTTCGGATACAGTGACGCCAATGAAAGGAAATATGCAGGTCGTGAATGATTGTAATTGTAACTGTCGTAGCACTTGGCAGCGTTGCCTGTTCATCATGGTGATGGCAATGTGGTTCGGAGGGAGCGATTTCGTCTCCTCCCAGATTCTTTTCGATCCAGGTTTAGGGAAGTCCCCGATTGCAGTTGGTCAAGGTTCGCTCGTTCAAGAAAAAGCGGTGGAGAAGCCGAATTTCGATAACCTGGGGGAGGGGATCGTGATTACGATCGACGAACCTGTGAATCCAGACGAGTTGCTGAGTTCAATGGCACTGGTGAAAGAGGAGAAATCACTGTTTCGTTCCCGGTCGCAGGGTGAGGCCGATGGATCGCCCAATGAATTCATCCAGTCGCATTCGCCAGGAAGCGGTGACGGGTTCAGTTTTCTCTATCTTGTCGTTTCCGTAGGGTTCCTGCTGGTGTGTATCGTTGGAGTCATCGTCTGGATCGTGGAGCACGGAAATGGTTCGGCTGGCGCGTCAGATCGGAGGACACGTTCGGGAGGGCGAACGGATGCCGCTCCTTACTGAGCAGGAATCGAGAGTGGGCAGGATTGCTACCTATCGCTGCGCCCGAAAGGACCATTCAGAACTTTTGCTCGAAGCAGGGCATTCACTTACGACTCCATGGATTGAACCTCGAGGGGAGCGACAAGCCAGGGTAGAGTTTATCGAATGCTTCCTTCTCTTCTCGTAATACTTCGATGATTGCAGGCACGACTTCGTCCTTTGAACCGTGGCCGAAGAGCATGAAGCAGCTTAGATCACCAAAGCCGAATTCCGGACCAACTGCCGCGCGGAGTTGTTCCGGGCCACGATAGAAACATAGCGACACCTGCACTCCAGTCTGCGTGAAGACCGCCCGCTGCCCCGTCCCTTTCTTACCCTTAGGCACCTCGTAATTCTCATAGGTCACCCCATACTCAAATTGAAATGTAGCCGAGCCGTCGGGTTCGACCTTCACTTCCAGTATTTCGCTCAATGGAAGATTCTGCGCGACAGGCAAAATGCGCTGGAGGATTCTCGAGGTCAACGCAGCGTATTCATCGTCGCCGGGAAATGGCAATGTCCAGTCAACCATCGCTTCGACGATTTCCCGTATACGTTCAAGGCCGACACCTCGCTGGAGCATTTCTGAGGTCAGCGCCGCATGCTCCTTATCGCCGGGAACTGGTTCTGTCCAGTTGATCGCTTCGACGATCTCTCGAACACCTTCAAGACGACCGTCACCTGGCGCGCCGTGCACCCATTCAAAGACGGTTGTCTTTTGATCGTCCAATTGTAAATGCAGCGAGACAAGTCTTTCGTCGGGGAGCTTTGTTCGAGTGGATTCCTGATGCTCCCAGATCTTCATCTCAAGGAGTCGCCCGGCGAGCGCCTTCCAATCGTCGGCATCGACTGATCGGAGATAGAAAAATTGCCCTTCCTTTGTTGGAGGCCTGTGGACAATGCCACCCTTTCCACGAATCGATAATTCAAGGCCGTGCTCCGGGTGCAAGTCAGAATAGTAAATCGACAGTATCGAGGGTGGCTTTTCCCCGGCGGCCAGCGCTTTCAATGCGGATTCAATGGAAGGCCTGCCCTGAGCCTTCGCCACACCTGAGGCACTGAGCAAAAGCAGGATTGCTCCCAGCGCTAACTCTTTTCGTCCAATCGATCGCATACTGGTCATGGTATCACTGCGCCTGAGTCTCATGGGAGATTTCTTTTATTTGAAGATATATTCGATCAAAATGTCCAGATGCGTGGTCTCAATCCGTCACAGCATACGAATGGAGGAAGTTTCGTCAGAGCATTTAGCGTCGGATGTAGTTGCAGCCCAATTGCTTGGGATGCGGCTGGAGCTGACGGGATTTGTTCGGGCGATGGTGAGGGATGTGCACTCGGCTGATGACATTTTTCAAGAGACCTGCGTGAAGGCCGTGCGTGAGGCGGGCACGCGCGGCTTTTCCGGGGTGGAGCATGTCAGGCGCTGGGCCTTTGTTACGGCAAAGCACGCGGCGGTGGATTTGCTGCGGCATCGGTCGAGGAAACATGGTGAGGTGGCACTATCTGAAGAGTTGCTGGAACTGCTGGCGAATGAACAGGCAGAGTCACCGCAGTCGTGTGCGTCATCCGGGAATGCCTTGCGGGCATTGGGGAGATGTCTGGAAGGGTTGACGCCGAGGAGTCGCAAGGTGCTGGCTCTGCGGTACGGCGAGGAGTTGTCAGGGATCGAAGTGGCAAAGCGGCTCGACCGCAAGGTGGACAGCATCTACAAATCGCTGGCGAGAATCTATGCGCAGCTTCGGGTGTGCATTCGCCAGCGGCTGCTGGAGGAGGAGGCATGATGGAGGGAACTATCACGGACATGAAAGAGATAGAGATGGAAGGGGATGTGCCCACCTTGCTGGTGCTGCGGTATCTGGATGGCTCGGCTGGCTCAGACGAGGTGGCCTTGCTCAACGAGATGTTGTTGAGGTCGAGGGAACTGCGGGTGTGGTTTTTAGAGATAGCACAGCAGTCGACCGTACTGTCGGATTTTTATCGGGTAGAAAATGCGGCAGTTGCGATGGCTGAGGGGGCCATGGCAGATATCGGAGTCGACGTGCCGGAATGGGATCGGGAAAGTTGGGAGTGTGTGAGTGAGGAGCGTAGAGCCCATTCTGACAGGCGGCGGACTCTGTTCGTTGCTGCTGCATCAGCGGCGGCGGCTATGGTAGCCATCACGGGGTTTATACTCGTGTGGGCTACCGAGCCGTCGTCAGCATCTGCGGTGGTCGGGCCGCTCCCGACTTTGGCGATACCATTCGAAGCTCAGCAGTTTTTCGATGGAACGATTGAGCCTGTAGAATTGACTGAGATCGATATCGCGGAGATCGATGCCGACCTGTTGCAACTTTCGCCAATTTCGCCTCTGGATGAGATCGTGCCTGAGCCCGAGCCCGCTTCTCCCAAAGGGCATTTCCTGAGCCGCTGCAATTCACTTACTTTCTGGAGCGTTTGTCGGCTGGCGGCACAGTCAGATATCCAGCAGGCGATATTTTCTTCGGCTCTTTTCATGGGATTCGTGCAACTGGAATTTTCATCGGAGCCGTTCACCTTTCCACGGCGGGAGAGTGCTGAAGATGGTGAGGTTTCGGAAGACTGGATGAACCCACGTACCCCGCTGGAGCTTATGGCGGTGAGCAAGCAGATCGGGAATTGAGGCGAAAGCGGTCGCACTGCATTCAGGCGACGCACTAACATTAACAAAGAAATGCGAGATGAACAAAAGGAACAACTGTGTACAGATGCCGTGGCTGTGTCTGGATTTCGGCGGCAGAATTTTGGTGACGGTTGCGTTGTCACTGATGCCTCTGGCCTTGCCGTGCCATGCAGGGACGAACGAATCTTCTGAGCTGGCAGCGCCAGCGCGGGCTGAGGCAATGCCTGCATTGAGGATCGCCACTGTCGACATGAAGCAGGTGTTTTCCGGGTACCACAAAACCACTGATGCGGAGCGGTCTGTAAACGAAGCAAAAGCCGACGCCAAGCGGGCACTCGATGATCGTAGTGCCAAATACAAAGCATTGATTTCAAAGTGGCAGGAAAAGCAGAAAGCGATCAACGATCCGCAAATTAACGAAATCTTGCGTGTGCAGCTACAGAAATCGGCGAACGAAATCGCGGCGGAAGCCAAGGCGCTGGAGCGGGCGATGGCGGAGTTTCGCAGTCGTAGGGAGCTTCAGTTGCAGGCTCGGGTGATGCGCCTGCGCCGGGCAATTCTTGATGAGATCCAGGCGGAAGTGATCGATGCTGCGCGCCGCGAAAACTTTGACCTGTTGTTTGACAGTAGCGGTGAATCTTTGGGAGGCACCCCCTTCCTGCTCTATTCTAAAGACGTTTTCGATCTATCCGAGAGCATTCTCAAACGGTTGAACGCAGGTAAGGAGAGTCGCTGAGCGCTCAGCGATCACTCGTCTATCGGCTCCTCCTGCGCGGCTTTAGCGGGTTCGTCTGGAGCGAGTGCCATTCCCAGTTCCTCAGCCCGGCCTGAGGGCAGTTCCATGATTTGAATTTTTCGGAAATGGATTTCGGCACCTTCCGATTCCATGCACAGGTAGCCCTTGCGAAGATCGGCTTCGCGAATGCCATTCACAAATTTGCCATTGATCGACAGCTTAACAGTGCCATCCACAGCGACTACCACGTAGCGGTTCCATTCACCCTTGCCCTTGCAGCGCATTTCGTAAGACATGCTGCGGGTGCCTCTGGGATTTTCCGGGACGGCGTTCATTCCTCCTGCGCCGAACAATTCGCCGCTGACGTAACCAAGGTGCTGGGGAGTGCCGTCGTCCCTGGCGTGAATGTAAGGCCACTCAAGCTCTAACATTTGCACCTCCATCCCTAGCGGTAGCCGGTTGTTCTTGTCAGGCTTGGCATCGCTCCAGAGAAAGACGCCGGAATTTCCGCCGGCTTCCATGTGACGCCACTCGACGACCAGAATAAAATTCTCGTACTGTTTTTCAGACCGCATCACGCCAATGGGATGACCACTGCATACCAGCAGTCCGTCTTTGACCTGCCACGTTTCCGCCGATGTGTTTACATCGACCCAGTTGGTGAGATCCTTGCCGTTGAACAAATCCACGAATCCCAGTTCAGCTGCGGGCGGCGTTGCCTGTGTTTCGTCCGCAAGCAAATGCAACGGAGCTGCCGAGAGAATCAGGGTGGTGAGGTATCGGAGAGTGCGGTTCATGCCGCAGGCTAAATCAAACGGGCACAAAGAGAAAGCACTCGCTAATGGCGACTCCTAAATTGTAGAATCCGTCATGTTTCCTTTCCGTCTGACTCAATGGGTCTCCATGATCTTCTGCATAACCCTCTGGCTGCCAGTGGGAAGGGTGACTGCCCAAGATGACGAGAACCCCGGTCGGGTAGCGTGGACACAGTCGCGTATGTGGGGCACCCCCGAGCCTCCCAGTCCATACCGGCTGAAGCGAGTCTTCCCGGAGCTGAAGTTTGACCGCCCAGTGGAGGTTTGCGCGTCTCCAGATGGGACGAGATTGTTTGTCCTGGAGCAGGCGGGGCGGATCTATCAGATTCCAAGCGCCCTGGAGTCGGACGCGACGGCCGAGCAGCACCTGGCATTCGATACGAAGAAGGAGATTGAAGGCGTAACTGAAATCTATGGAATGGCATTCGATCCAGAGTTTCCCGCGCGGCCGTATGTTTACCTCTGCTACATCATGCGAGCCGGGGATGACGATGGCTCGCGTGTGTCGCGGTTCGAGATCGAACACGGTGGCGATGGCAAAAACTGGCTGATCAAGGCGGACACCGAGTTGTCGATCATCACGTGGCTGGGTGGCGGTCACAATGGTGGCTGCCTTCACTTTGGGCCGGACGGGAACCTCTACATCACCACGGGCGATGGCTCAGGGCCGACGCCGCCGGACACCTTGCGAACCGGACAGGACTGCAGTGATCTGCTCTCGTCGATTTTGCGGATCAATGTGAGATCGGCGGAGGATGGAAAACCGTATGAAATCCCGGCAGACAATCCATTTGTCGGGATCAAGGATGTGCGTCCGGAGATCTGGGCCTACGGATTTCGCAATCCCTGGAAGATGAGTTTTGATCAGGCGACTGGCGAACTGTGGACTGCCGATGTAGGCTGGGATCTGTGGGAGCTGGTATTTCGTGTCGAGCGTGGCGGCAACTACGGCTGGAGCATCACGGAAGGCCACGGGCAGCCGATCTATCCCGATGATCCACGTGGCCCTAACACTACCATTTCACCTCCAGCGGCGGAGCACCCGCATTCCGAGGCGCGATCGATCACCGGCGGCTATGTTTACCACGGTAGGAAAATGCCGGCATTGCAGGGACGCTACATCTACGGCGACTACGAAACCGGCAAAATCTGGAGTTTAAAACAAGGGGATACTCCGCGCGAGCTGACGGATTCGAATGTCAGGGTCGTTACCTTTGGTCAGTTGCCCGATGGCGAACTGCTGGTGGTTGGTTACAATGGCGAGTGCCATACGCTGGAGCCGAACCCTGACTTCGATCCTTCCGCAACTACTGCGTCAGCATCGTTTCCGACAACGCTGTCTGCTACGGGCCTGTTTTCAGACGTTGGGCGGCATGTTCCTGCCGATGGCGTGATACCTTACGAAATTGCCGCGCCGATGTGGCATGATGGAGCGACTGCCGAGCGTCTCGTTGCGATACCGGGCAATGAGAAGATCGACATGAACCGTGGAGGCGTCAATTTTCCCGAGGGCACGGTGCTGGTGAAGACGTTGTCTCTGGAAACCAATCCGGGGCACGGTGCTTCTCGCGTGCGACTGGAGACTCAACTGCTCCACAGGTATGCTGGCGAATGGCGGGGCTACACCTACGCCTGGAACGAATCGCAGACGGACGCCGAGTTGGTGCCGGATCGTGGCAGCACCCGTGAGATTCTAGTCAACGACCGCTCGGCACCCGAGGGGCATCGGAGCCAACTGTGGCAATACGGCAGCCGGGCCGATTGCCTGGCTTGTCATACCTATGCCACGAACTACACGCTGGCCGTCAGCACGGAGCAATGGAACACGCCCGGCCAATTGGAGCGACTGGCCCGGAGTGGACTCTTTCGTAGCACTCCCAGGGAGCAGGAAGTGTTCCCTGACCCTGCTGACCCTAACATTGATCTGGAAACCAGGGCGCGCGCCTATCTGCATATGAATTGCGCCCATTGCCATCGAGACAATGGCGGTGGAATTGTCCCTCTGCGTCTGGAAAGGCAGCTTTCGCTGGCGCAAATGCAAGCTCAGGTGGCGCCGCTACGTGGCGACTTTGGCATGACTTCAGCACAACTGGTGACGCCGGGAGATCCAAGTCACTCGCTATTGCTTTACCGGATGGCTAAGGTTGGTTCAGGCAGAATGCCGCACTTGGGGTCTCATGTCGTCGATCCACACGGTGTGCAGCTCATTTCACGATGGATCGCGGAGTCTGGTGAGGCATCTGAATGGTTTCCTGACGATGTCGAGTCAGCATTGGCGTCACCATCCTCAGCACTGGCCGCAGCGAATGCTTTGCGCCGTTACGGCTACACGCCGGAATTTCGCAAGGCGCTGCTCTCTGCCGCAGAAGTCCATCCTTCCGCTGAAATTCGGGACGTGCTGCGCCCTTTCATGGGGAAGGCTGAGTCGGCGTCAGGGGTGATCGATGCGACGTCAGTGCTGGCGCTTCGAGGTGATGCCGACCGCGGAGCCGCGCTGGCAGGTGGCAAAGCGGCAGTCTGTATCACCTGCCACCAGGCAGCAGGAAAGGGGCGGGCGCTCGGGCCGACGTTCGATGGCATTGGAAAGCGCCGCACGCCTGCGGAATTGCTGGCCAGCATCCTCGATCCATCAGCGGTGATCGATCCGGCTTTCCGTGCTTACACTGTCACCAAAGTGGACGGCAGTGCTCAAATTGGAATTCTATCCGAACGCACGCCCGATCACATCGTGCTGCGGGATCTGGCCGCACAGCCGATCACACTTTCCAGCACAGACGTCAAATCGCTTGAGCCGATGCCCGTTTCCCTCATGCCCTCTGGCCTTGCTGCCGCGTTCACGGAGCAGGAGCTTGCGGATTTGATTGCCTGGATTGCGTCCGTTCAAAGCGATTGAATAGCACAGCGATTGACAGGCCTCCTTGAGTCGGTACAGCCTGATTCCGCTACACTTTGCCCCTTTTTGTTTATGAAGACTCGACCTTGGTTCTCATCATCCCAGGCAATCGCTGCGTTCGTACGTTTGGTGATTTTTTCCGCCGCGATGGCAGGTGTTGCCAGTGCCGAGGAAGGCGCAATCTCGAAGGAGATGCTTTCGTATTTTGCGCCGTTGCCGGGGGAGATGCCGGCGGAGAGCAATCCCATCACTGAGGAAAAGGTTGCGCTTGGAAGGTCGCTCTACTTTGATCCACGGCTGTCGCTCGATGGAAAGACATCGTGCAATTCGTGTCATGTGCTGGATGCCTATGGTGTCGAAAGTGGTCGGAACAAGATGAAGCGGAATGTGCCGACGGTTTACAATGCTGCATTGCACGTCGGGCAGTACTGGGATGGTCGCGCAGCTGATGTTGAGGAGCACGCTAAGCGAGCGGTCGTCGATTCCGCTGAGCTGGCGATGCCTGACATTGACGCCATGCTGGAAGTGTTGAATTCGATTCCGGGCTATGTGGAAGCATTCGCTTCAGCATTTCCGGACAATGAGGAGCCGCCGATGAGTCTCGACCATTTTGGCAAAGCGGTGGGTGCGTTCGAGCGCAAGCTGGTGACGCCAGGGCGCTTCGATCAGTTTCTGGGAGGTGATGAGGCGGCGCTCACAGCCAGGGAAAAGGCTGGGCTCGTGGAGTTTGTTCAAGTGGGATGTGTCGCCTGTCACTCCGGTCAAGCGCTGGGTGGAAAGCTCTACCAGAAGCTGGGACTGGTGCGCCCATGGCCGCAGTTGAAGGACAATGGGCGCTTTGGCTTGACGGGCGAGGAGGCAGATCGATTTGTGTTTAAAGTTCCCGGCCTGCGCAATGTCGCTAAGACCGCGCCCTATCTTCACGATGGTTCGATCAAGTCACTTGAGCAAACGGTGGAATGGATGGCGTGGCATGAAATTGGTCAATACCTGGATCCTTCGCGTGTCCGCTCAATTGTCGCTTTTCTGGCCACGCTCACCGGTGAGTTGCCGCCGCAGGAGCTGATTGGTAAGCCTGAATTGCCAGCCGATGGCGCGACCACTGCTGGAATACTGGCGAATCTGCAAGCCGGAGCCTGGGGCGGCAAACCTGTTCAGTGAGTCGTGACTGATGGCGGGGAATTATCGGTTTCGGATTGAACACAGATGAAAGAGGATATCCACAGATGAACACAGATGAGAGTGCAGAATGCCTGCTATTGAAGTGTCGGCATTTCAGCCTTTGCTGGTGATCCAACACCTCCTATCCTGCTTCCATGCAACTAGCTGAAGTGACTTGGCCGAAAGTAAACGCGCTGTCTCGTGACGTGCCAGTGGTGATCCCCATCGCTGCGGTGGAGCAGCACGGGCATCACTTGCCGCTGTACACGGACAGCTACCTGTTGGGTGAAATCGTGCGGCGGGTGGCGCTTTTGCACAATGGGACGGCCCTCTTTTGTCCGCTGCAATGGCTGGGGAATTCTGATCACCACATCGACTTCGCGGGAACGGTTTCGGCACGACCGCGGACTTACCTTGATCTGTTGCGCGACCTTGGCGAGAACTGGCTGTGTCACGGCTTCAAACGGATCGTGTTTATCAACGGACACGGCGGCAATGATGTGCCGGGAAAACAGGCGGTGTTCGAGCTGCGGCAGGCGCATCGTGATCGCGCGGATCTGTTGTTGTTGATGGCTACTTACTGGGGGCTGGGTGTGAATTCCCCTGGCACGGATGCCGTCACTTTTGATCAGAGTGAAATGGGGCACGCCTGCGAGTGGGAAACGTCGATGATGCTGGCGCTGAATGCTGATTTGGTCGGCGACCATCAAAGTGCTGATCCCGTCGCGCCGGGCAATGCCTTCCTGCCGGCGTCGCGTGGCTGGACGACCCGCGATCGTAGCGCGCCCGGCCACATCGGATTGCCTCAGGCTGCCACTGCGGAGAAAGGGGAAGTGCTGTTCAGCAAGTTTGCGTCAGAGGTGAGCAGCTTCCTGGATCGCGTGATCGCCTGGGACGGGAAATCCTGGGAGGGCTGATCAGTTGCGCCAAAAGGTCGACTGTTCTGGAGCACGATAGCGGATGCCCATCTCTGGAGTTTCGACCGGTTCGCCGCGAAACAGGGATTCGACTGCGCCCAATGTCATCCCGCTGGTGAGCAATGTGCGCTCGATCGGGTAGGGGACTTTACCGGTAATGATCATTTGCTCGATGTGCTCGACGAGTGGATTGAAGAAATCGGCAGTGGTAGCGCTGTGGCCAGGCATGGGCAGGTACATCTGGCACGATGCGATGGAGCCGTCGTCAAGCATTCCGGCGTAGTTGAAGTCCCGCACGGGGGTGAGCAGCATGGTGGTCCGCAATCCGTCACGATGCTCAATGAGGTAGCCGACGGCGTCGGGAGCGCAGCGTCGCAGCCATTGCCAGGTGGGTCGATCGGTCGGAAAGCCATTCTCGACCGGCAAGTTATGACTGCGCGTGAGCGCCGCCTCGATCAATTCGCGCGTCTTGCGACAATCGTCCTCGGCGAGGCGGCTCCAAAGCTTATCTCCGCGGAGCGCCTGGACGGCGACGACGCCGACCTCGCCGCCGGCGCGTCGTTCGGACATGCATTGGGCGGTTTCCAGCGCATGGATGTCATAGCTGTCGACGCCGCCATAGGCCACGCAGACGCTCTCGCGCAAGGTGGCGCCATAGGGCAGATCGATCGCCGGCATTCGCCGCGTGACCGGCAGCGACGAACCGGCGAGGAAAGCGAAACCGAGTCGCCGCGAGTCTTCGACCATCTCGACGCATTCGTGCCACTCGGTCGAGAGGTGCTTGTCATTGAACACCGGCACGCTGCGGCCGCTGTCCTCGAACACCTTGACGATCCGCTTGAACCACTCGTAGCGCGGGTAGCGACGCTGCCCCTTCTCGTTGTCCGGGTAGTCGCCGTGTTCGCCGATGACAATGACGCCGTCGACAGCCAAGCGCTCGCCGCCGAGGGTCAGGGCCTCTTCGAGCGTGGGATACTGCCGCAGCCCGTGCCGGGCAATCCGCTCGCCCGCCAAATCGCCCTCCGGAAACTGATCGATGAAGACCGAGGCCACCTCGATTCGCGGCGTCTGCCAGCCGCCGTTCCAGGCGTAGCCGAGCGTGTGGCGATCGAGGAAGTGCTGCGCATGGGAGTGCGTCCGCACTTCGGTGCCCAAGAACGCGACCCTGGGTCGGGCAGGGGCGGGGGGCGCCTGTGCCTGTGCGGAGCGCGTCGCGAGCGCGAAGCCTCCGCCGAGCGCCGCGACGCTTGCGGCGCCGCCGTGCGCGAGAAACGCGCGACGGTTCAATGAAAGAGGGTTGACGTGACGTGCGGGCATGACCAGTCTCCTCGCCGCGGGGTGTAAGGGGGCGTCATCCGTCCCAGGAGGCGCCGTCCCAAGCGTGCATGCGATCAATCAAACGCACCAATCCGTCGGCGAAAATCGTAAACAGTCGCTCGCCTTTGTCTGCGGTGGCGGCCGCCGGGTCGCCGATGTGCCCCTCGGCGGTCCGATCGGGCGTGGTCCAGGCGCGAATCGCCGGTTCGAATCCGTTGCCTGACGCCGTCGGGACGACCGCCTCGTGTCCTTTGACGAGCGCGGGATCCAGACGCAGGATCATCGACGTCTCCCACTCGCACGCATGGCCCATCGCCGGCTGACGCAACTGCGGGAGCGTCGCTGCGGGATCGCCGAGCGTCCAGTACGTGGCGGCCAACAGCAGCAAATCTCGCCGCTGCCGATACCGCTGCCGCACTTCGAACGTGGTCT
>JAGROY010000101.1:24129-34089 GCA_020439995.1 Verrucomicrobiia bacterium | reverse complement strand
GTATGCTGCACAATGGATGAAGGCCCTACCGTAACTCCCTGAGGCTCAGCACCCATTATATAACCGGAAGAACCTGCTGGTCAGGGGGATGACCAGTCTATATTGAGTTAGCTTTTTGGGCTCGGTGGCGGTCGGTGGTGACTTTGCTGGGCGTGGGTGAGCGAGGTTTGCGATTCTGGCGCGCAGGCGGAAGGGTTTGGGATCGCGATGGGGGCTTTCGAGTGAGGACGGAGGCGAGATTGGCCCAGTTTTCACGATGTTGAGCACGAATGCCTGATGATGACTATATTGATATCGACTTTCGTGAAGAGTGTGTTCATGAAACAATCCCGTGATCCACGGGATTGTAATGAATGAAGGAGTCCCTGTCCATTACACTCAGATCACGAGCGCATGCCTTCCAGTTGCTGCGTCCAGCGTAGTGTCAGCCAGACCGGGAAGAAGCAGACGATTCCGAATGAGCAGTCGATGAGTTGCCAGTAGAAGGGGATGCCCCTGACCGGGCCGCAGATGAGGGCGAGGGGGATAACCAGGATACAGGATGCGAGGCCAATCTTCAGGTTGCCCCGGTATCTTACGGGATTGCTGAAAACTGGCAGGAAGAACAAGGCGATGATGATGTGACCGAATGCCAGCCAGTCTGTGCCATAGGCGATGAAGGGATAGGATTCGCCGGTGACGACAAGGCCTTCGCGAACCTTCATGATCCAGTGGGCGAGGCCCGTGTAGGCAGCCGGATCGTAGTTGCCATTCTGAACGAACACGGATGCCATCAACTTGAGCTCCCACTCCAGCGGGAATGCGGTCACACCGCTAACGATGAGACCGAAGATGATGAAGACGACGGCGATGCGGATCCGCCTAAGAAGTAGGGACGCGCTCATTTGGTCGGTCTATACCGGTGGGGCAAAGTTGAATCCGTAGGGGAGCAGGCGGTCGATGTCGAACGCTTCGCAGAGGGTGCCTGGTTCGGCGGTGTCGACGAGGATCAGAGCTTCGCGGGCATTGCTCGAACGTGAGATGAACTCGCGAATGGACTGGCGGCAAATGCCGCAAGGCGAGCGATCGCAGAGCGGACTGGTGAGGGAGTCGGCAGTTGAGAGGGCGAGGTAACGCAGTGCGCGGAACCCGAGGCTGGATGCTGTAGTCAGAGCGGAGCGTTCGCCACAGATGGTCGCGCCGTAAGAGCTGTTTTCGACATTGGCCCCGGTGATGATTCGCTGCTCCGGGTCATCGGCCATGATGAGTGCTGCGCCAACATGGAAGTTGGAATAGGGCGCATGGGCATTGGCGGCAGCTGCGCGTGCCGTACTCAGAAGTTGCTGGACGACGGCCACATCGATATCCATCCGCTTCTCAGGCAAGTGCTGCCCGGGAATAATAATGCGCCCGGCGGGCGACTCAATGGTCGAATCGGCAACGGCCACTTGAGGCAGTGCAATGGTGATGGTTTCGCCCACCCGTTTTCAAGCAATCATCAGAACCCGAACGGGGTCTTGTTCTCCTTTTTCGGTTTACTGCCGCCGCCTTGCTCGGGCTCTTGCTGGGGTTGTGCCCGATTCGTGCTGGGTTTCTTCAGTCCTTCATTGCTTAAATCCACATCCGAGGAGAGCAGGGTGCCCATAAAATAAGAACCGCCACCTACGAACATGAGGGCGAAAAGAGTGAGCATCACCATTTCCCCAATCGGAGGCCGCAGGCGGGGATGCGGATTTTTACGCCAGTGGTAGTAGAGAACGGGCGCTACGGCAACGACCCCTACAAAAAAGAAAATCGCGCTGATCTGTGTGCTGGTCATGGAATCTGCTTTGACTGGTGTTGCACATTAGAAAGCCAATGCGGCTTTCGCAACGCGTTTCTGGTCGATTTGTTTCCAGCGAGGGAAAACGACTATTCTTCGATGATCTGGTAGTAGAGCACTGGTGTGGTAATCAGGTCGACTCCTTCGTCAGTGTAGCTGGTCTCGTCACCTCCGCTGGCGACACCGTCATCTTTTTCACTCCAGTTCTGAAGATCGGTCGAGGCCATTACCTTGTAGGTTTTTCCAGCGGCCGATGTCCACGTCAATGTCACTCCAGTCGATTCGATTTGAATGTCGGTGATGGAGAATGTGGTGCTGGAGCAAACGAACGGCGTGCCATCCGGTTGTTCGGCACCAGGTGGGATGCTGCCACTGACATTGAATCCGAACAGGCTGCCATCTGCGCCGTCTGCGCGATCACCGGTCGGGCCGACGGGTGTCAGTGCCAGATCAATCATGTCGCCGGGTTCTACACAGAGGTAGACTGTGCGCTTAATCCCTACGGCATCAGTGCCACCCACGGTTTCGGCATCGCGGAACTGGCCGTTCTGATAGAGGCGGCCTTCGGTGCCAGCGCCGCCAGCGACGTTTGATGCTGCGAGCGTCCAGGTGATGGCGAGGGGTGTGGTTTTGGCAATGCTGTTGGCCACCCAGCGGCGGATGGCCCAGTGTTCGTCCACGTTGTTGGTGCCATTGGGGTGACCGCCGGTAGCGCTGATTTCAGTCCACGGGGCATCGGCGCCCAGATCCCATTGAGTGCCCGTCCATTCACCTTCGTCGAACGGAATGAAGTTCTCCACAGGGTCGTAGTTGAGCTCAGGATCATCGAGCGGATCCGCCCCATCCAGATCAAGGGTAAGGTTGCGATAGCCCGCAAACCAGTCGTTTTCACCCTGGACGCCGTCCACTGTGAAATCCCGAACGGAGTCCGCGATGAGTGGATTGTCCAGCGGGTCATTCGGATCCCATCCTCCAGCGGCTTCCACTCCATCGGAAAATGAATCGCCGTCCGTGTCTGGATTGCGCGGATGAGATCCAGCGTTGCCTGCACTGGCGAACACTCCGGTTCGAGTCTCAGCGAGATCCTCCAGGCCGTCGCCATCGGTGTCTTTTTTCGTGGGATCGCTATCGAGGAGAGCGAGTTCGCCCTCGTCATTGAGGCCATCGCCGTCGAAGTCCTGTCCGCTGGCCAGCTTGGTTAGGTCATCTGGGAAATAGATACGCTCCCAGAAGTCAGGCAAACCGTCGCCATCGCTGTCTTCGGCATCGGCGGGGATGAAAAGGTCACCGTTCGGCTGATAACGCGGGTCAGGGAATTCCTTCGCGTCGACCCGAAGCCAGAAGGCGGAACCGTCTGAGCCATCGCCCCTGTCTGCGGTTCCTTCGGGGGTCAGGGCAAGGTCGATCACTTCACCTGGTGCAAGATTGAACCAGTAACGGTGTTCCGCTCCAACGGTATCTGAACCAGCAATCGTGGCTGCATCGATCTGCCTGCCATCGATATTCAGGGAACCGCTCACGCCGCCACCGCTGGCGTTGGTCTTTCGGACTGCCCACCACAGGCTGACGGGAGTGGTTTCAGTGACATCTGAAATCCAGCGGCGGATGACCCAGTGTTCCTCGCCAGGATCGCTATTCGTTCCGTTGGGATGTGCTCCTTCCGCTCCAAGTGCAGTCCAAGGGCCGGCGGCTGCGGTTTCCAGATCCCATTGCGTTCCGCTCCATTGCTGGTCGATTCCGTCCCACTCGTCGGTGTTGTCGCTGCCACCCGTGAATGCGATGAAGTCTGCCGCCGGATCGTAGTCATTTCCTTTTTCGTCCAGCGTGTAGTTGCGGTATCCGTAGTGCCAGCCGTCCTGTCCCTGCACACCGGAGAATTGCGCGATGGAGTCGGCGATGACGAACGTGACGGGGCTGTCCGCAGCATCGGTTGGATTGGTGCCAGCAAGAATCTCGGCAGGGTCGGAGAAGCCGTCGTCATCCGTATCCGTCTTGTTAGGATCGGTGGCAGGATCGCCATTGATTTCATCAGGATCAGTTAATCCATCACCGTCCGTGTCCTGCTTGGTGGGGCTGGTGCCAGCATTGGATGCATCGACGAAGACGCCCGTCCCGTTCTCGACGCCGTCCAAAAGTGTATCGCCGTCCGTATCGGTTACCGTGGGATTGGATGAAAGGGCCAACTCCTCACCATCTAAAAGCCCGTCCTCATCGTAGTCACCACTGCTCGAAAGCTTGGTCAAATCATCGGGAAAGTAGACTTCTTCCCAGGAATCTGGAAGGCCATCAGCATCCGTATCGCTGTCGCTGGCCGGTTCAAACGGAGTGCCGTCCGGTTGCTCTGGGTTGGCTGGAATATCGGTATCGATCCTCATCCAGTTGGCGGATCCATCTGAACCGTCGCCGCGGTCGCCAGAGGCTCCTTCCGGGGTCATGATGAGATCAATAAAATCGCCTGGCAGGGCGTTGATGTAGTAGGTGCGCTCGACGCCGATATCATCCCCTCCTTCGAGGGCAACTGCGTCCACTTGAACTCCATTGTGGTGAATACCCCCGGTGACCCCGTCCCCGGCCAGATTCACTTCACGGATATGCCAGGTGACAGCCAGCGGCGTAAATCCGGGAACATCAGCAGAAGTTGCGACCCAGCGGCGAATCGTCCAGTGTTCCTGATTGGTGGAACTATCGTGGTTACCGCCGCCATTGGGGTGGCCGCTTTCTGCCGCCATATTCGTCCACGGTCCGGATGCTGCGGGCTCCAGGTCCCATTCGGTACCTCGCCAATCACTGGGTGCAAATTCGATAAAATCGGCCACTGGATCGTAGTCATTCTCCTCGCCGTCGAGCGTGTAATTTCGGTAGCCGTAGCGCCAATCGTCCTGCCCTTGAACGCCGGAGAATTCAGTGATCGAATCAGCGATCACCTCCGCCCGCAGATTTGATGTGACAAGTATTGCCACTAATGCGGCAAGGATCGGGAACCTTATTAAATGAAAGGATAGGATGGGAGTGTATCGGGGGATCATTGCTTGGTTGGCCTTGGGTTCTTCTTGCCAGTTGCAAAATTGCAAAATTGTCAGCGTTCAGCTGGGTCCACCAGCTGACCTGAAAGGGTGAACTTAGCAAGAAAGGGGTAATTTGTGAAGGTGTTTTTTTTAGTCGGTTTGCCAAGATGGAGGTCTACGGTGTTGACCGTGAGCCCATTGGGAGGGCGTCAGTCAGTCTTGGCGGCTAGGTAGGTGTTGAGCTTTTTCTGGATGAGCATCACGGCATTGGAATTGCCGGATTTTTGAGCAATAGCCAAAGCTGTTCGGGTGCGTTGGATGGCTGCATCGATGTCACCGGCAGCAGCATAGGCGGCGGCGATGGTTTCCAGGATGGGCAGCTGCATGCGTGCGGGAGATTGCTCGAGCACCTTCGCCAGTGCCAGCGCTGCCGTGGCATCGCGGACATCTGGCTCAGAAGATGTCGCCAGCAGCGAGGCGAGTTTCTGAAGGGCGGGAATCGCTCTTGGCTGCGCGTCCAGCGCTTGCCGGTAGCGCGCCACTGCGGCGGAGGCCTGATCTTGCTTCTCGAGAATGGCTCCAAGATTCGTAAGGACGTCGGGATCATTGGCGCGGGTGTTCAGCATGGCTTCGAGGTGGTCTCTGGCCTGATCAAGTGCACCATCGCGTTCGTACAGCGATACCAGCTCCAGATGGGCGGGAAGCAGCTCAGGCGCGAGGGCGATGGCAGATTCAAATGCTGCAATCGCTTCCGCGCGCAATCCCAGCTGGGCAGTGATGATGCCTAGCAGGGTGTGAACGTCTGCCGTGCGGCGGCTGTCAGCGGCTGTTGCCTTGTCAGGCGCAGCCCCATTTCTGCTGAGCCACGCGATCAGATATTGTCTCGCATCATCGGGATAGCCTCCCTGATGAAATACTTTGGCGATCTCAATTGGGTTCGTTACAAAGTGACGATCGGTCGTGCGTCCGGGGAAGGGCAGTGACTGCATTTTTGCGTCTGCTGGTGCGGCATCCAGAGTTTTCAAATCTTCAAGCAAACGAGGCACCTCGAAGTTTCCTTTGTAGACTACTGAAAGCGCGCCCTGCTTATCGAACAAGAAGGAAGACGGCAGGGGCAGGGGACGCTGCCGGTAGAACAGTGGGCTCTGCAAGCTGTCGAGCGATTTGACGGTGTCGTTGTCAGCCCATCCTGCGGCGGTCTTGAATCCAAGCTTATCCAGATGCGTTCGCACTTCGTCACTGGTGGTGTGCAATTCGGGGTCGAGCCGATCGACGCAGATCGGCAGGATCTCAAGGCCTGCATCACGAATCGCTTCCGCCGATTGAGCGAGCGCCTTGAACTGAGCGGAGCAATTGGGGCACCAGGTGGCGAACAGTTTTACCAGCACCGGGCCCTTCATTACCGCCTGTGCCTTCCCGTCGGCATCCAGATACGAAATGGGTGGGCCGCTGGCTGGTTTGGATAGTCGAACGCGAATGGGCGATTCGCCTGTCTGAGTGTCGGCAAGAGCATTGTCAGGGTTGTTGATGGCTTGCGCTCGTGCAGGTGGAGTCCAGAGCGTGGCGTTTCCATTTTGAGATAAATGATAGAAACTGCCTGATGCGATCGCTTCGTAGCGCGTGGTCGTTGGTTGTCCGGATGGCCAGTGCACTTCGATGGCTGCGATCTCGGCTCCGGCAGGAAGGCCAAAGTGCAGCCACTTGCTGGACTGGCTCAAAAAGCCATCGCCCGCGTGCAGCGTGGCGACATGACGACCGGCTGCCGCATTTTTCAGAAGCACTTCCACACGCCCGCCAATGGCATCGCGATTGCATCCGTTGGTGGGATCGCCCTGCAGGCGGACGGTAACAAAGTGGGAAGGCTTGCTGGGGCTTTGATTTTCAAAGTAGCGAATCCGTGGTGCGCTGCGATTGGTTGTCCACAAGTCGGCGTCTCCGTCGTAATCCCAGTCGGCCACCGCAAGGGCGCGTCCATCATCGGCAACGTCCAGTCCTACTGCTGCCGATACGTCCGCGAATGCAGTGCCAGCGCCGCAGTTTAGAAATGCTTTGTTGCGCTCGTGCCCGCTGAACGAAGCGCCATCACGGATGCGAGTCGCCAGGTCGCGCCATGCTTCAATGTAAGAGCTGCTGACCTTGTCGGCTTCACTAGCGGGTGACTGCGACACGACCTGCCGCCAGTAGAGGCTTCACAAGTCGCCGCTGTCCTCGGGCTGGGTGATGAAACCGTTCGCCACCACCAGGTCGCGCCAGCCGTCGTTGTTCAGATCAACGAATTTCGATCCCCACGCCCAGCGCCCCAGAGTGACGTCTTGTTCGACACTAACATCGCTAAATTTTCCACCCGCACCCATGTTCCTGAACAACGAATTCCCGCGCGCGTGCCGCTGAAACAGGGCCTTGGTTTCGCCTTCCACACCCGGCAGGAACTTGCCCATTTGCGAGATTCTGCTTCCTGCGGAGGAGAACATGTTGCTCACGTAAAGGTCCGCCCATCCATCATTGTCGTAGTCGCCCCAGTCGACGGACATTCCCGCCGCGTGGTCCATCACCCCTGCTGCTGCGGCTACTTCGGTAAATCGCGCCGGCTCACCGGACCCTGGAGTGAAGTCATTGCGATAAAGGGTGTTTCGTCCGAAATCGTTGGCAATGTAAAGATCCGGATCGCCGTCCAGATCATAGTCCTCCCATGAGGCGGCATAGCTGAAGCGGCGGTCGTGGTCATCGAGCCCAGCCGCTTTTGTGACGTGGCGAAATTTCCAGTTGCCAGCATTCTGCAGTAGAACATTGCGTCCTCCGTTGGTCGCGTCGTGGTATGGCACCGGGTGCTCGAACAACTGGCGCTGTGCGACGGTGATGCCCTGCCGGTGATTGTAGCAGGCTGCAAACAAATCGAGATCGCCGTCCAGGTCATAGTCCGCCGCCGAGATCGAAAACGGCATCGCTGCGGGAAAAGGCAGCGCGGCGCGCACTTCAAAGTGGCCCTTGCCATCGTTCGAGTGCACTAACAAGCCCGTCAACGTGCCGACCACCAGATCCTGATCGCCATCGTTGTCCAGATCGACAAACAACGCGGACTGTGTGCTTTCCAGCCAGTCGGTGCCGGATTCTTTTGCTCGCTCGATCAGATTTCCTTTATCATCGCGCAGGAACAGGCGATTCGGCAGGCCGCCGTTGGCGCAAACATACAAGTCGTCCAGCCCATCGCCGTCGGCATCTCCCACCGCCAGCCCATTCCATCCACCGATAGTGATCCCGGCCTGTTCCTCAATTCTCTCGATCCAGTAATCGATCCCGAAGCGAAGATCCTCGCGATAGGCTGCCGTGTCACCCAGCACCCGTGCCGTGGCATCTTGAAATACGACGGCACCTGCCGAGACCTTGCCCCGAACCATCTCAAATGCGCGCACCTGCAACTGCTCAAGCAGGGGCGCGCCTTCTGATGCAGACCATGCGGTTTCCCAGCGCGTGTTCACCTGCACCGATTCCCCGCCTTCGGCGTCCAATCCGTACAATTCAACCTGGACCTCCATGCGGGTAATATCGCTGCTGGCAGATCCAGGATGCAGACCGATTACTTTGGATTTGCCATGCCGCTCTGACAGATGCCTAAACTGCTCTCGTAGAGCCGCTGCAGCATCCGCGATCGGCTGCCTCCTGTCGTCAGTGGAACCCATCCGCATGACTTGTAATCCGCCGTTGTTGAACACTTTCTCGAGTTCGGCTTCTGGAAACATCACCTCCGCTTCCGCGCTTGTCGGCAATGGAAATCCGGCGTTGGATTCTGACAGCAGCCAGCTCACCAGTTCCTGCATCACATTACCCGCCTGAATGGCCAGTCCCTCGTCCGCCCAGTCGTTTAAATTTCCCACGACTCCCGCAGTCGCAACTTCCATCCCGGGCATGACAGAGACAGGGCGTCCCTCATCGCCTACGTTTTTCTCCACAGCGCTTACGCCATCAGTCGGTCTGTCACAACCGCCGATGACGCTGAACAATGCGGCGATCGCAAGTGCTCGGAGAAACGCGTTTTTGTCGGCAGGCAGCATTGGAAGGGGAGCGAAATCTCCGAACTTTACTGGGAAACGTGCTGGGCAACAATTTCAAAATGAAAAGGTGTAAAGGCAGGGATGAGTGCAGGTGCGGCTGTCTGCCTGCTCAGATCCCGACATCATAGGAAAGGTGTCGGCTGAGAGCTTGGCGCAGATCTTCAATGCGCAGGGGCTTACTGAGATAGCCATCCATTCCGGCGGCCAGGAATCGTTCGCGGTCACCTTTGAGTGCGTCGGACGTAAGGGCGATAATGGGCGGGCGATCGCGTTCTTCGGGCCATTTTTCCAGGATGCACCGAGTAGTCTCAACTCCGTCCAGAATGGGCATCTGAATGTCCATGAGGATGGTGTCGAACTTGCGGGGATTGTCGCCAAGAGTTTCGAGAACGTCTGAACCGTCCAGGGCGGTGACGCAGGTGTGGCCCAAGTTTGTCAGCATCTTCTGCGCAACGCGAAGGTTGATCCTGTTGTCGTCGGCGATCAGAATGTGGAGCGACGGATTTGGCTGAGTTTGATCGATTGAACCGTGAGCGGGGTCAGAGTGGGCAGTGTCGGCGATGACCTTGCTAACGGCGTCGGCCAGTGGAGCTAGCAGAACTGGCTTGAACAGCTGAGCTTCGAATGGCCAGTCGGAGCCGCGGTCGTCTGCGGATGGAGCACTGCCAAGTGCAGTGACCAGGATGAATGGAACTGACTTGAGCGACGGAACCTCGCGAAGGGCCAGGGCGAGTGTGCTCCCGTCCATCTCAGGCATGTGAAAATCCAGCAGTGCGATGTCGATGGCAGGATCGCCTGCCTGCGCCCATGCCAGTGCGGCCTGCGGGCAATCGAACGATTTGCAGTTCACATCCAGCGCGCCGCACAATTTTTCGAGAACGGAGCGATTGGTAGCGTTGTCATCAACGATGAGGGCCCGCTTTCCTTTCAGCACCGAGCGGTCCACCGCAGGCGCATAAGTGGGGCGTTGAGCTAGAGGCGTTTCTAAATCGACCGTGAAGGTAGTGCCTTCCCCGGCAACGCTGTCGACCGAGATGGTGCCGTCCATTAATTCGACCAAACTACGGCAGATGGCGAGTCCCAACCCGGTGCCGCCGTAGTGGCG
>JAGROY010000101.1:0-24064 GCA_020439995.1 Verrucomicrobiia bacterium | reverse complement strand
CCGAAATGCCGATGCCAGTGTCACTCACTGCCAGAGACAGTCGCTGGCGTCCGTTCGCTACTTCTAGCGCGTCGACTTTGAGGCTGACTTCGCCTTCATGAGTGAATTTGACCGCGTTACCTAACAGGTTACTAATAATCTGGCGCAGCCGTGTGGGGTCTCCCAGCAGCCAGTCATGTACTTTTGGATCAATGATGCAGGCAAGCTCGATTCCGCGTGATGAGGCAGTGGCCATGACTCCTGTCACTGCCCGCTCGATCACCTCAGAGAGCGAGAAAGGGGCAGATTCCAGATCGAGTTTGCCCGACTCGATCTTGGAGATGTCGAGAACATCGTTGATGATCTCGAGGAGATTCTCACCACTTTTCCGGATGGTTTCGGTCAGCTCTTTCTGCTCGGGATCCAGCCTGGTGGCATTCAAGAGTTCGGACACGCCGATGATGCCGTTCATCGGTGTACGTATCTCGTGGCTCATGTTTGCAAGGAACAGCGACTTCGCTTTATTCGCGCGCTCAGCCTCATCTCGGGCGGCGCGAAGCTCGGCCTGCTGGCGCTTCTGGTGCGTGATGTCGCGCACCATGCCCTGCACCACCGTCTTGCCATTGACCTCGAATCTGGAAGCCGCTACTTCCGCAGGAAAGCAGCTGCCATCTGCTCGTAGAAAGTCGATCTCGAAACGATGGAAACCCTGATCCTCCACTGTTTGCAGGGCCGCCTTCGCAGTGTGTAGCTCACTCTCTGGATGCATGTCCATCAGGTTCATTGATGAGACACGTTCGAGAGTTACTCCCAGCATGCGGGCAAGCTCGTGGTTCGCCTCCAGCACTCTGCCATCGGTGTCGTGGATGAGAATGCCATCGAACGAGTGCTCGAAGAGTGCTGTGAACTTTGACTCCTGAAAGCGCGTGCGGTGAGTCGCTTCTTCTACACGCTTCTCAAGGTCTAGGGTGAGTTGCTTCAGGTTCTTGTTTGAATGGTAGACCTCAAGACTTTTCTCTTCCAGCAAGCGTTCTGCTTCCTGGCGTGCCCGGCGCTCGCGTTCATACCGTCGCTGTAGAGTCTCTTCCTTTGCGCCCATGGTGCCCGAGCGGTTAGCTGGCTATTGCCGCTGGTGTGCGTGTGATCACAAATCGAACGCCGCCATCATCACTGGCGGGATCCCGTTGTATCTCCGCAGGTTCTCCGAAGTGCTTTAAGCAGCCCCGGATCAATCCCTGGGCAACGTCTTCCAAGTGCCGTCCTGAGTGGTAAATCATTTCGAGAGAGTCCTCAGAGATGCGTTTGGTATCAAATCTGGGAAGTTGAGCTGTTGGGTAGAGCTTCAGCACTTCGACATGAATTTGAGACTCAACGCTCTCCAGAAATTCGAACGCCGTAGTCTCGCCTGTGAAAAACCCGCCATAGAGCTGGGTGAACCTGCCGAATAGATGCTCGCCGTAGATTTGAAGGAGATCCGGGACTGGAATGGTGGTCTTTTCAGACAATTTGCTCACCAGTGCAACTATTTCTAAATGGTTGTAAGTTCCTACTGATGTGTAGCTTCCGCCTGAAGGAAGGTCGCATTCTTCGATGATGGCATCCTGCATCTCAAAGCCAAATTCCTTCTCCACCAGATCAAGAAACTCCGTAAAAATGATTCCCTTCATGGCTGAACCAATAAGTTTCTATCCAAAATTAATCAATTATTATTAATCTGGAAAATTGCGAAAATTGATGGAAAGTTTGGAGATGGAGTTAATTGATTGGGAACAGTTTGAGGGAATCGTGGATTTCTCTGACTCGGAGTGTGTAGAGATCTATGAGGAATTTGCAGAGGAATTGCCCGTGCATCTGGCAGCACTGCGCACGGCGTGTGCTGCGTCTGATTCATCCCAGGCAGCGGAACTTGCTCACAGGTTGAGGGGTAGTTGTCTGACGTTTGGACTTGTCGAAGTGAGCGAAATCCTCAGGCAGCTCGAAACGGATGGTAAGGCAGGGAACGATTTGTCACCGGAGCTATGGGAGCAACGCCTGCCATTGGCAGCTGAGGGATCGCTAAAGTCGATCAGCCTTCGGAAGAACGGGTAAAAGCCCTGTTGAATCGATCGGCCGGGTTGGGCTTCTGACTGAAGGGAGTGTTCGAGTCAAAGGGGGACACGGGTGCTTGACTTGGTTTGACGGGAGTGGAGGTGCCCGTTCCCGCAGGAGCCACTTCTTTGTCCTTTTTGGCAATCAAGTTGCGCGAGTGAAGTGTGTAGTTCCGGTCAGATCCTAACGAGAACAGAACGGACAACGGGCGCAGGAGACCTTTGTTCCTGGTAGCGATAAGATTCTCTGGCGTCTCGTCGGGCGGCAACGGCAGCTGTCCGCCGCCCGTTGCTTTGTAAAGTCGGACGCTCCCCTTGGCTAGGAGGTTGCGAGCGAACAGGTGTTCGGTCTGAATTTGAAAATCTTCCTCCAGTGCACGGAGCAGGCTTCCCACATCGACCAGGCCAAATGAGTAGGCCTCCCGAATGCGTGAGCTTGCGCTGCTGCTGGCCCGTGCAGCCTCGTCCAGCAGTTGCTTGCGAAGTCGGCCGTAGTGAAGGTCTGACAGCGCATCTTCCACCTCGTTGATCGCTGTCAGCACTGTGGCCTCGTAGCTGCGGATGTCCTGTTGCAGGTAGGCTTCCTGTTCAGCCACGCGAGCTCGATCCGCACCCGCGTGGAACAACCGCTTGGCGAAGGTGGTGCCACCGCCGATGGTCTGCCGCAGGAGATCCACGGTGGTTCCCCTCGTGATCATTTCGTAGGTGATGGCCCCTGAAAGATGGAGATTTGGGTAAAGTTGTGTGGTCGCCAGGCCAAGGCGGGCCACCTGTGCTTCGATTCGATCTTCCGCTGCGCGAATGTCAGGCCGTGCCTGCACCACGTCGGCCGGAATGCCCGCGTAAATGTTCAGCGGTGGGATAGGTGTGCGAATGTCAGGGGTGATCAGCTGTGAGAGTTCCTGCGATGAACAGGCGAGCAGCCGCGCAAGCTGGTGCCGTGCCTGGGAAGCCAGCCTCTCGTATTCGGGAATATTTGCCTGCTGCCGGAGCAGCCGCGCTGTTGCTTCCTCGACTTCCAGAATGCTCGCGGCACCCCTTTCTTCCCGCTCCTGCGAGACTCTTACAGTCTCCTGATACGCATTGACAAACTCGCTCGCCATCGCGGCTCTTTCTTCGTTCACCCGCATCTCGGTGTAGTAGATCCCGACTTCGCCGATGAGAAACACCAGCACATCGCGCCAGGATTCGACCTTGTGAGAAGCTTCGGCAGTCGAGGCCTCGATCGCCCGCGAATGTTCACCGAAAAGGTCCAATTCCCATCCGGCATCGATTTGCCAGAATTCGCTCCGGGACTTCGGATCGGAACGTTTGATCTTGCCACTACCAAACTCCGCGAAGCCATCATCTCGCCAGGCAGTCAAGTCGGCGTGCGGGATGCGGCCTGCCACGTGAGTCTTGCGTTGGGCCAGCGCCTCATCGATGCGCGCGCGGGCGCGGTGGAGGTCCGGATTTGCCTCGATCAAGCGGGCAATCAACCGCTTCATGTCCTGATCGCAGAACTCGTCCCACCACGCCTGGGTGTTCTCTGGCAGGGGGAGATCCGCGATTTCCTGCTCGGTTTTGGGCGCGTGTTCCCACCGGGAAGGCACGGTCATGTCCGGGGACAGGAACTCCGGTCCCACTGCGCAACCCGCCAGCATCCCCCCGATCAGCAAGACTAAAAGACGGCTAAAACACCGGCTTTTGCCTCGTTCTTTAAGACAACCGAACAATTTATTGCTATTTAATATAACTATAAACAATTATTGTAAATATACAATTTATAATTATATTGGGCGAATCAAACAGATGCTAAAGAGGGTTTGGCAGCTGGGGCTGCATGAGTATCGCGAACACAGGGGATACGTGATTCCGACCATTCTTGTCGGTATTCTGTCCCTTGTGATCGTTCTGGGTGTGATTTGGCCGGGGTATCGCGATCCGAACAGCCGAATGTACACGTCGGGGTTGGGCTACGCTTCGGTAAAGCGGAAACTCGGCACAGCCTTTGATGTGCAGACCGTTCTGACCCGCCGTGAGAAGGTGAGCATCCCCTATATGGGCGAAGGTCTGATCGCTGGTGAGCCTCTGCGCGTGCCTGTCATCCCGATGGCGACGATCACGGCTGTTAACGTCAAGGAAGGCGACCTGGTCAAGGAGGGGGATGAACTGGTGGTTCTCGACGCCTCGGCAGCGCTGCGGAATCTGGCATCGGCAGAGCTGGCGGTAAATACGGCGAGAGCGGAGCTGGAGCGTGTCCGCATTGGCTCTGCCTACGTCCTGGCTCAGGAACGGCCGGAGCACGACAAGATCGAGCTCGACTCGGCCTCGGCGGAGCAGCGATTTCTCGAGGCGAAGCTGTCTACCAATCGCGACATGCTTGCCCGTGGGTTGATCGCCAAAGAAAAAGTTCTAGAGATCGAGCGCGCCCTGCAGAAGGCGAAGAGCGGTGTGCGCGAAGCTGAGTTCTTCTCCAGCATGTCCGAGCGAGGTTACGCACACAGCAAATTGATCGCGGAGAATGCCCTGAAGGATGCCGAGCAGGCGCTGGCATTCCGAAAAACGGAAATGGAACGGCACACTGTCAGGGCTCCTGCTGATGGCATCGTCAGCGCGGTGCTCGTGCGAGAAGGGGAGTACAATCAGGACACCGGCAAGCCTGCGCTCTTGCTCACCACGGGCTTGTGGTTTGAAGGTTACTTTGATCAGGCTGTGTTGTCGCGCATTGAGGTGGGACAGATGGCCGAGATTTATCTTGAGGCATTTCCCGGGAAGCGCTGGCAGGCGAAGGTGGAGCGAATCGTTCCTGAAGTAACGTTCGCTGAAGGCGGGCCTGAGATCTCGCGTCCCATGCGTCCACGCGGGACGGGATCGCCCGAATGGGCGGCGACGTTTCGCGTTCGATTCGCGGTGGAGGCAAAACCGGCGGACGGAATCGCTCTGGGAATGACGGGGAATGTGCGCGTCCTCACGGAGAAGGAAGCCGTGATTGTGCCCCGCAATGCCGTGCTATCCTTGGCTGCCGGACGGGGACTTGTCATGGTGCCGACTGCCGACGACGGCTGGGAGGTGCGACCAGTGGGAGTCGGCTACATCGGTGATACCTGGATCGAGGTATCCAGTGGCCTTGAAGCGGGCGAGGAGATCATTAGCCAGGGGCATCGAATACTCAAAGAAGGTGATAAGATCGACGTTGAGAAAGTGGATTGGTAATCTCCGACCGCTGTTGGGTAACGGGATCGCTGTCCTTCAGGCACCGAATTTCCCGATGCTTGCGGGCATTGGGATCGCGGCGCTGGGCGCTCTGATGCTGGTGCAGGGGTTGAAAGGGCCGTGGTACCGGGTGCCTCTATCCATCGGGGAAGATGGCGATCTGATCTACTCAAAGAGTATGTGGGAGATGCCACTCAAGACAGTGCTGTGCGGTGTGGTCTTCCTCAGTCTGGGCATCTGGTTGCGCCGCTGGCGGGATGTTCTTCTGCGCGCAAAGGTATTCTACAGCATCGGACTGGCAGCATTCGTAGTCGGCCTGACATTCTCACATCTTACGATCGTGAACGAGGGTGAATTGTCGCACCGTGCAGCCTGGATCCTTTCACAGCATGATAACCTGACTTGGCTGGGGGGCGATATTTACACGGCCCGTGAGTATGAGCAGGTAGGAGGTGGGCTCGACTTGATGGCGAAGGATCCCCAGCAGATTCTCGGTAGTGTTCCGTTGCCGTATTTCTCTGTGGATTTGGGATCGCTCCACGATCTTTTTGACTGGATGGGCCTCGGTTCGCCATTCACTACATTCAAAGGGAAAGGCTGGGGGTTCCTGATGGTGGGGGCGATTTTCACAATGGTGGGAGCGCTCGCCACGCGTCTGCCAGGGGCACGTGATCGGTTGGCCAGCCAGGTGGTCAGCTTTGGCGTTCG
This sequence comes from Verrucomicrobiia bacterium, assembly GCA_020439995.1. Lineage (GTDB taxonomy): Bacteria > Verrucomicrobiota > Verrucomicrobiia > Verrucomicrobiales > DEV007 > JAGROY01. The sequence goes on along the minus strand of JAGROY010000101.1, from coordinate 18,095 downwards.
CAGCACAGGGATCGCGATGATCTGTTTCTTTGGGGCGGTTGGTGCGCGTGTCGCTGTTGCAGCCAAAGCACTGGAGAATGCTCGGGAATTCGGCGACGATGCTGACTATCCGGCTGCGGTGGCCAGCATGGAATGGGCCAAGCGGGTGATGCCCTGTTTGCACTTTGACACGAGCATGATCGTTCAGCAGGGGCTGTATGAACATCAGAACCGCAGGGAGACTCCGGCTGCCAACTACTACCGCGCGCTGGTGCTGGAGACGGGAAATTTTAAGACGCAGGCGGAGTCCATCTACATCAATCTCACGGAGTCCGCCGATGAACCCGTGCGCCGGGAGGCCCTGCGGGCATTGTTCCGGTTGGGCATTATCGACTTCAACTCAGGGCAGGAGATGGCAGCGCTCAGGCGCACGGAGTCGTTGCTTACGGAGTTTCCAGCTTTGCCGAAAGCCCTCTATGTCCGCCTGCTGCTTGCGGTAAGGCTGGGGCAGAAAGATGAGGCCTTCGTTAGTTTAAAGCGACTCTACACAGTGGCCGGCGGCATCGATTTGTCGGAGAAGCGATCTTATCTGTCTTCGGGACATCAGCACCTCATCGATCTTGCCTACTCCGCTGGTGACTATCACGAAGCGTGGAAACAATCCGTGAACCGGGTGGAGTTGGAGAAATGATCCGGCGTCCGTTCAGCGTAGCGATTGCTTGTGCCATCACCGCCTGGTTGGCTATCACCTGGCTGTTTCCGGAAAAGAGCGAACTTCGGCCATTCTCCTTTCCACCTGAGGCCCGCTGGATCGCTGCTGCTGACGATGGCGAAGAGGCACAGGCATCCGCAGGCTTCCGGCTCGATTTTCAGTTGCCTCCGCAAACGGTAGAGCGCGCCTGGATCGCCATCGCAGCAGACTGCGGCATGGAAGTGATCGTGAATGGCAACCCGATGGCACGCTGGGACCTCTACAGGCCTACGCGCCCTTTCCAATCGGGGCACACCGCCTACGGCCAACAGTTGCGCTACGAGCCGCCGGCTCTTTCCTTGAACTATCCGCGTGAGTACCAGTGGTCGGACAATGCCAACTGGAAGCTTCCGATGTTCATCGATATTACCACGGCATTGATCACAGGCGAACGCAATGCACTGTGCACCGTCATTCATGCACGACACGAGCAACCGGCTTTTCGACTGGTGGGAGAGATCGTATTCGCCAATGGCGAACGCCTTCCGCTGAACAGCAACGAAGCGTGGAAGTCGATCAAAACACCGGCGCGGTTGTTCGATCGCGAATGGAAGAACCGACGTTATCTGGCAGACGACTGGTTGAATGCCCGGGCTGCAGAGCCACGGGAAGGTCAGGCATGGCGTTATCCTACTCCCGGGATTTACGAGGAACCATTCATGGGGCAGTGGCTGAAGACGCCACGAGATGGCGGACGTCACACCTTTGCTACCAAGTGGCAGATCGATACTCCCTTTGATCAAGCCTTCCTGCGAATCGCGTGCGATGCCGAATATCTGATCCGGGTGAATGGAAACAAGATCCGAACACTTGGAGGATCGAAGCGGCATGCGTCAGAAGGAGAGTGGATCGCCAGGCCAGCAGGACGCCGGATCCTCGGAGTGTCTCCAGAACGACTCGATCCCGATGAGGCAGCGAGCAATTACATCGGCGAAGAGTTTCTCAACCCGCGGCATGGAGATCCGACGGACAATAACTACGAATCGGCATCAAAACCTCTGGATCTGTCGCAGGATACAATCAGTAGCGAAACGCGCGGTGATCTCTTCCGCAGGGCAGGTGAGGAAAAGCCGGAGCGCCCCACTGAAGCGGATGGGATGGGCGAGCAAATCACTGGGCGTGGGCCGGAGCAGGCGGCGGCGGCAGCACTTATCCCGGACGTCACCGGCATTGATCTCACCCATTGGCTGGAAAGTGGAGAGAACTTGATTGAAGTCGTGGCCATTCCCCGAGCTGATGACTTGCTCTATCGGAATGCAAAACCGATTCGTCTGGCTGTGGACGGAGCGCTGGTGAAGGACGGCAAAGTTGAGCCTGCAGTGGGGGCCACCACCGTCTGGACCTGCGACGGAGAGGTCACGGTGGCAGGAAGGCAGCCGATCGGAGGATTGATGTCGCACCAGTTCCGGAGAATCAATCAACCGGCACCCGCTGGCCGCTGGGTGCCTTTCGCAGTTTTCGCAGTCGTGTTCTTCGCTGCTCGTCGGGGTTTTCTGGATGTGATAGGGTCTCCTCTCATGGCGCTGGGGCTGGTGGCCTTCTGTGGATTGCTGCTCGAGGTGACGATGCGGGAACGTTCGGAGCAACTGTGGATGACGGGCTTTCACTGGTGGAGGCTGGCGATTCTGGCTGTGGGAGTCGGTGCTGCCTGGTTTGTTCATCGTGTTCCGTGTGAAGCCTCTCCAGATCACGAGTCCCACGAGCGCCCGCCCACCGGATACCACCGCCTCGCATTGTTCGCGATGCTGTTGCTCGCGTTCGTTGCGCGTGCCTGGCAATTGGACGTGCAAGCGCTTGACGATGACGAATACGCTTCTGTTCAGGCGACCCTGTCAATCGCACAAAAAGGCGTCCCTGAAATCGCGCCAGGTATCTACTACACCCGCGGGCCCATCTATCACTATGCGGCATCGCTCTTCGTAATCGTATTTGGTGACAATATCTGGGCGTTGCGCATGCCTGCGATCCTGGCAGGGGTAGTCAGCGCATTCTTTACATACTTGTTAGGTTCCCGGCTGCTGCACAGTCGCTCGCTCGGTCTCGCCTCCGGCTTTCTCATCGCGCTGCATCCGTTCTGTATCTTCACCTCGCACATCGCGCGTTTCTATCAGCAGCAGCAGACGTTGACCGTGGCCACCGTCTACTTTTTTGTCAGCGGATTCGTACAGAAAGGCCCTGGATGGCACCGTGCCGCCGCAGTGGTGAGCGCCGCACTTGCCGTGTTGAGCCAGGAAATCAGTCTGCTCATTGCTGTGCCCTTCGGCTTTTGTTATGCGCTGATGGCGAGACCGGAATCCCTGCGCACGGAGATCAAGCTCGGACTCACGGCCGGACTGGCAGGTGCGGTGATCTTTCTCAATCTTCTGGTGTTCAAGGTGGTGTGCCTCACGCGGCTGGACGGTATCTCGCCGAATGTGGAGTCCACTCTGAAGCCTCACTTCTTTGAACCGCTGAACTTTCTCTCGATGTGGCTCGGCTACTCACGCCTCCACGTGTTCCTAGGCGTGTTCTCAGTGATCGGAATTCTGGCTGGATTCCGCAAGCGTGATGAGGGGATGATCGCGACGTCGTTCTTCCTGGTGATGGGAATCATCGGCACGGTGCTGCTGGTGACGGCGACTGGCTTTCGCTATCAGTTTTCCGTGTTGCCGCTCTGGGTTCTGACTGCGGCCTTCGGAATTCGTGTGTGTGCAGCGAACATTGCCATGGATCGTGGCCGCCCGGCCCTGATATGTCTGGGCATCGTTGTCATGACATTCGGTGTGTTGAGCTTCAGCCCATGGAGAATTCTCCCATCGTACGATCTGCGCATCCTGGGCGATTCGTCCAGCGCCACAGCCTACGTTCGGGCGCATCTGCGCGAGAACGATGCTGTGGCAATCACCGAGCCGCACCCCCACGCAGCCCTGCTGGAAACTGGGCGGGCGGACTATGATATCGCCATTCCCATCCTCTACGATTTTGTCTACCGTGACAAGGACGGCAAATTGATCGATCGCAACGGTGGTGCAGAATCAATGGGCCGCCTCGGCACTCTGCAACGAGCGATGGCAAAGCACGACCGCATCTGGATCCTCATCAATCGCGAAAAATTCCGCACCCGCGGGCGCAACCTGCGGTGGGAATATCCTGGTGCCCGATTCGATCTCTTCGTGCGACAGAATTGCAGACTCGCCTACCGTGCCTACCTATGGGACGTCTACCTCTGGGATCGCACCGAAGGCAAGTTCGCCAACTTTCGAGCCGAGCCCGAAGGGTGGAACGATTGATTATCCTATCAGGTCAAGCATCCGGTCGATCGTCACCTCGGCTAGCGAACTTACTGCGAGGTCTGCCTCGCCCAGCGCTTCAAGCGGATGCGTCGTAGCGACAGCGATGACTTTGGAACCCGCTGCCTTGCCGGCGGCGATGCCCACGTGCGCGTCTTCAAAGACGATGCAATGCTCAGGCTGGCGGTTCACTTTTCCTGCCGCTGTGATAAAAATGTCGGGCGCAGGTTTTCCGCGAGTGACATCTTCCGCGCCAGAGATCGCCTGAAAACGATGGGACAGGCCGATGACCTCGATGATCGTTTCGATATTTTTCAGCGGTGTCGATGAGCCGACGGAGCAGGGGACTCCTGCCGCATTCAATGCCTCAAGAAATTCCACCACTCCTTCCAGCGGCGCGATGCCGTCGCGGCGAATGACCTCGCGGTAGAGGGCTTCTTTGCGGTCGGCCAGTTCAGCGATCTTCGCATGTTCACCGGGCTCCGCCCACGGCGTGAACTCCGGGATGATCTGCTCATTGCGCATGCCAAACGTCAATTCGAAGAAGTTAGCTGCCAGCGGCTTGCTCAGTTCTTCCGCCATGATCGCCCATGCCTCCCGGTGTTGTTCGGCGGAGTCAATAATGATGCCGTCCCAGTCGAAGACGGCTCCAAGCAAGTCGAGAGATATTTTGGGCATACATCACTTAGGTCACGGAGAACGATCGAATGTCCACCAACTTTTCGCTCACATTGTGCTCGGTGGCAGATCACGATTGACCGCCGATGTCTGGGCACCTACAGGTTTGCACCATGAAGATCATCAGTCCTGAAGAAGTTCACGCAGCCCTCAGCTATCCCGCGCTCGTCGATGCACTGCAGCGTGCGTACGCCGGCCAATTCAGCATGCCGCCGCGTCAGGTGCATATGCTCGATGACGATCCAGGCAACAACAACGCCTTCGCGCTGCTGCCTTCGTGGAATGATGATGTCATCGGAGTCAAGGCGTTCACTTATTTTCCGGACAATAAAGGGCCAGAATACAAATCGCTCTATTCGAAGATCATGCTCTTCGACCGCCAGCACGGCGAGCCGCTGGCGCTGGTGGACGGCACCAGTGTGACCTTCTGGAGAACGGCTGGGATCTCCGGCCTCGCCACGCGCTTGCTTGCACGTGAGGATTCAGAGACATTGTTAGTGCTCGGAACCGGCAATCTTTCGACTTATATCATTCGTGCCAATGTGAGCGTTCGGCCCGTCAAAAAGGTGCTGGTCTGGGGGCGCACTGCAGATAAGGCCGCAAAGGTGGTCGAACAAATGAACGCAGAGCTGGAAGGTGTCACCTGCCTTGTCGCAAATGATATCAAGAGCGCCTGCGCCGAAGCTGATATCGTCGTCGCTGCGACAGGTTCCCATGAGCCGCTGGTGATGGGCGATTGGATCAAGCCCGGCACCCATACCGACTTCATCGGCAACCATCATGCGACGAAGCGTGAGTGCGACACCGCTTTGGTCATCAAAGCAAAAGTGTATGCGGACAGTAGAGTGAACGCCTTCAAAGAGGCAGGAGAAATTCTTGTCCCCATTTCGGAAGGTGTCTTCGAACCAGAAGACATCGTTGCTGAGCTGACAGAAATGTGCGCCGGAACCGCGACACTCCGCGAAAGTGCTGATGAGATCACCCTCTTCAAATCCATCGGCATGGCGCTCAGCGACCTGGTCGGCGCAAGCCTCGCCTACAGGACGGTGATCGCGTAAGCGTAGCAGAATCGATCTAGAGCAAGTTTCTATGAATCGACATTGGATCGCAATCCTAGCATTGATAAGTTGTCTGTCAGTATTTTTTCTCGGGCGCATATCAGCGCCCGAGACTCCAAGTAAAACAATTCCTGCCGATGTATACGGAACAACGATTGTAAGTTGGATGCGAGTTTCTCGCCTTGAGGGGGATGCCCAGGCGACGTGTGGAGTTCGATAGCTTTTGCCACAATTATCCAATTATTGAGTCCGCCGATATTGAGGATCCAGAAGCACGGGCAATATTATGGAGGGCATTGACTGAATGTTTATCAAAATCAGAGGAAGCGGTAGAGATACCTGACGGTTTCAAGTTTCACCCCGAATGGGGCATCGAAATCTGGAACTATGATCACGGTAGTGCTCTGCTATACTCGCCAGCCCAAGGTATTGCTGTAGTCAAGCTGGGAGAAAAGGCTGGCTACCATGTACTGAGAGCATTTCCGACTGAGGTGGTCCTCTCGATTACGGGGCTTCGCTCAGGGGGCTGAAAAGCCCAAATAAATGAGCGGCATAGTTTTTAGACCGTCACCCGCCCGGACAGCAATCGTTCTTGTTACGACTACTGGCCCAACAGCGCCGGGCGCTGTGAACGGAGAGTCCACCACCCGAGAATTCAACATCGGCCCGTTGACCATGGGGCCCTGGTCGTGGATGGAGACAATATTGGTTGGTCATGAGTATTCGAAGAACCTTCAATCCCAATGATCTGGAAATCGTGAAAAGTGGAGTGGTGTTAAGGTTGCGAAACTCAGGATCCGGCTCCGGGAAGTTGGCTGAGAAGGTGAGTATTTACCACAAGCGCATCGGCAATTGAGGGGCAAGACACGCGATTGAACTGGTGTCGTGGGAAATATCCGTTAGCATGCTGCCTATGTTGAAGTGGTACTCTATTATGCTTCTGGGGGCTGTCGTCGGCGGGTGGTTTGCCTACCCGTTTGCGTACCCGGCGCTGATGGAGGCGGCGGCAAGAGGTGGAATACCTGAAATTGACTGGAGCCAGTTTAAGCCGGGGTCACTCCTGTCTTCTGGTGAGGACACTGACGGTGGGTCTGATGAAAAGAGTTCAGCCGAGAGGGTTGCGGCAGGGGATTTCCGGTTCAGGGCAGTTGTAATGATCGAGGGAAGTGATCATCCGGCCACGGGGTGTATTATCAAAAAGGACGACGTATTCTATATTGTAACCAGTCAGCATGCCCTGGCGGGAAATCGGAAACTGAAGATTACCGACAGCAGCGGCAGGGAGTTTCGTGGCAAGAGAATGCTGGCGGCAAAGACGGCAGACGTGGCGTTGATTGAAATCGACTCTCCGCCGGATGGCCTGGCTGCGATGTCTGTGGCCGAAGATGTGGCCCGGGTGGCAAAAGTGGATGACAAGGTGCTGATTCCTGGCGATGGCAAAGGGCTGGGGGTGCTGGAAGTGGGTGTCGGCCAGTTGACCGCGATCGAATCAGTCATCCTGAGTGCGAACTTCGACATGCGACCTGCGCTCCGCGGAGCCCCTATTTTCCACTCACCGACGCGCTCCGTCATTGGGATCATTGCTGAGGCCACCGAGTCGTCCATGCCGGGGAATGTGAAAGGCGTCAGGGGACGCGGATCGAATTCCAGGCCTCTCAAGGTGGCGATCCGGTATTTTGGGCATCGACTGGATACGATCAAACAGTGGGATGCGCTTGACTGGAGCCGCTTTCAGTTAACGACGACGGCGATCGTCGAGGCGAGAGAGGAGCTGGAGATGGTGTCAAGATTTGTGGAGGGATTTGCCGGCTACGGAGAACTTGAAGAACTCAAAGAAGCGGAGTTGCGAGCTACCGAAGTCCTGGCAAACCCGCGGCTTTCGCAGAACGACCGGCAGCGGGCCGTAGGAGAACTTCTCAGGATCGCCCGTTCGATCGTTTCACGAAGAATGGCTCCGCTGCTGAAGCCAGGCCTCTATTACATCCACCTCGAGGACGTCAAGGAACTCAAAGCGCTGGCTGATAAGATCAATGCTGAGATTATTCGCACGGAGAGCAACATCGATGATTTCGGCCGCCAGCGCGGATTCAACATTTAGCCGACTCACGGCGCAGCAACGAGGTCCGCGATAATCGGCAGCTTGTGCTGTACCGTGCACTCCAGCGACTTCCCTATTGACTTGCCCTTGCCGGTCCATTTCGCGAAGGGGCCGGTCTTTCTGATTTTTCCGGAGCGCAAATAGAGCGCGGTGCCAGCGGGTTCCGCGCGCAGGCGGACGAGCGAGTCCTTGGAGAGTTCGCCGTCTGGAGCGATGGGCACGTAGATGCAGCTGCGCATGCGGCCATTCACCATGTGGGGCTGGGTGTAGCGCATATCGACGATGAGCGCCTCACCTGGTCGGGGCCAGCGCATGATCGCCTTCCACCACACGATGGTCATGCCCGGTGCAATATCCAGCCGGGCGATGGCGGCAGGCGGTTCGGCACGGGTCAGGACGACAGGGCGCCGTTCGACGGACAGGGCCGGTTTGTATTTCTTCATCGCGCCAGTGTCATTGATCTGGCTGGTGGGCACATAAACAGGGATAAAAAGGTCGTATCCAGTCGTGGTCTTGGGAGCTGGCCTGGGGCGGAATTGCAAGGTGGCAGTAATCTCTGACTCAACGCTGCCCACCGCGATGTCCACTTCCGCGCTCGACAATCCGAGCGTCCTGCCTTTTGACTGCGCCGATGCTGTGGCCAATCCAGCACTGAGACAGAGCAGCAGGCAGGCGACTGACAGCAGTTTCATCTGTAGCGCGCGATGAGTGACAGTGAGTGTAGTCATGGGGGACGATCTTAGAATTGAAGAACTAAAGCGGAAGATGGAAGTGGCGCGACCAGAAACTGCGCGATTCCCCGTTGTGATTCGAAGAGGAATGAGGGCGTCACAGGATCAGCATACAGTCGCCATAGGAAAAAAAACGATACTGTCGGGCAACTGCCTCGGAATACGCCTGCTTGATGAGTTCCGGCCCGGCGAGGGCGCTGACGAGCATCAGGAGGGTAGACTTTGGCAGATGAAAGTTGGTGAGCAGGGCTCCGACGCATTTGAACTCGAATCCCGGGTAGATGAAGATGGAGGTAGTCCCGGTGCCGGGGGGCAGTGGAGGATTTTGCAGGGCACAGTGTTCGAGAACGCGGGTGACGGTGGTGCCTACGGAGACGACGCGGCCTGCCTGCTTGATGGCATTCGCAGTGGCTTCAGATAGTTCGAATCGCTCGGAGTGCATGATGTGATCGGTGATGCGATCGGCACGCACGGGTTGGAAGGTGCCGACTCCTACGTGAAGGGTGACGAAGGCGTGCGGCAGTGAGGTGACGAGATCTTCAGTGAAGTGGAGACCGGCAGTGGGGGCGGCAATGGCACCGGGCTTGGAATCGGCAGCAAAGACGGTCTGGTAGCGATCGAAGTCAGTTGGGTCGCTGTCGCGATTCATGTAGTGCGGGAGCGCCAGCTGGCCCCACTTTTCCTCATCGACCACGCGGTCGAAGCGCACCAGGCGATCGCCATTTTCAAAAACCGATTCCACGGTTCCTGTGGCATCGCCGATTTTCACCTGTCTTCCCAGACGCATTTTTTTTCCCGGTTTGACGAGGCACCGCCAGACGGTGGGTTCGGGGGACTCCAGTCGCACGATTTCGATTTTTCCATCGGTTGAGAAAAACCGCGCTCGCACGACCCGCGTGTCATTGAAAACGACGAGATCATCAGGCCGGATAAACTGGGGAAAATCAGTGAATTGCCGGTGCTCGATTTCGCCGGTGTCCCGGTGCACGACCATCATGCGCGATGCATCCCGCTGCTCAAGTGGCCGGGAGGCAATCAACTCTTCTGGGAGGGGGTAGTCGAAATCGTCAGTGCGCCACTCGGTCATCTCAGTCAGCTATTAGCAGCGAAGTGGCACTGGTGCACACCAAAATCCGGTGGAAATCGATTGCTGCTCTCGCCTGCCGTTTCGTTCGCAATTCGTTATTCATCAGCGGTTCCAATCAGTGGTCGATATTTGACTTTTACTTGCTGATCCCGACATTTATCTCCAGTTCAGAAGGGACGAATAGATTAGACGAAGATGGATGAAACGAGACTAGAAGGAACATTTGCCTGCGTGGTACCTCTGACCCGCTATGGAGCAGTGGTGCGCCCGCCTGTGCAGTTAAAGGTGGACTATCGCTGTGATGTGGACGGCACCAATGTCGATTTTGTGGATGCACGGGATGCCAGCGGTGAACTTCGGGACCCCAAAGACGTGCACCCGTCGACGCTGAGTGACGCATTCAAGATGCACTGGGATGCGAGGCAGCGATTGGATGCCTTCGGGTTCCAGGTATTTCCAGATCGCGCGGAGCGGGTTCTCAACGGGCTTGGTTGTGTCATTTCGAAACCGCTGGAGGCCGGTATCCCGCGATTGACTGAGCCAGTTTGTGTTTCGTTTCAATGTGCGGAGCACAATGGTCAATCTCCAGGAGTAAAACTTGAGTTTGAGCAACTGGCGGAATTTCTCGACCGGCTGATCTTTGAAACTGCCGAATAATGACAAGTGTGTGACGGTGTGGTCATTCACGGAGTTTTCCCTTGAGACGCTAGGGTATCGTGGAACAATGATGACACTGAGGCGTCCCACCTTGGAGAACGAACGATCCCCATGTGCACACTATCTCTCCACAGAATCCCAGCTGTTTCCGTCTGTCTTCTTGTAGCGCTCCTTTGCTGGAGTTGTTCCCACGAGTCTGAGGGGGACAATAAAAAGAAGACCAGCAAGCGGGATGCGCTGACCATCGATCAGCCCGATGATCTCGACCGGCAGATCGAGAAACTCACCGGGGGAGCTCCCACTAAAGTTGTCTGGGCATGGCATCAGGGGGGCGAAAGTACCGATACTTACTCGGTAGGCCGGAAACATGTCCTGGCGGGCATCGATACACGTGATCATCGGGGTGCCAGGGTGATTTTGTCCGAAGAAGGCAACTACTCGCGCCCAATGATCTCGCCCGATGGTGAATGGATCGTATTCACCGACAAGAATGTCGACAGGAACGAAAAAACCGGCAAGAAGAAGTACGAACCTGCAATCTATAAGGTTGACTGGAACGGGCGAAAAAGCGCCGAACTTGCAAAGGGATATGCAGTGGACGTTTGGAGCGATCCTGAGACGGAAATCCAATGGGTCTATGCGTTACGTGATCTCGATTCGTCCGCTGCAGCAGCGATCAGCGGCACGCACTTGTTCCGTTTCAAACTGGACGATCCATCGCAGAGTGAGATCGTTTTTGATAAGCGATCCCTGTCACCGGATAATTTTCAACTGTCGAAAAACGGCGATAAGGCAGGTGCACTCCTGCCCTGGCCAGAGGCGGGTGTCCTCGACTTGAAGTCTGGGGAGGTCGTCAAGACTGAGAACGGATGCTGGACCTCCACTGCACCTGACGAAAGTGGTATCACCTGGGTCTTTGATGGTCAGCACCGCCACCTGCGGATGTTTACGCCGGATGGACAACGGTCGTGGAGCGTGGATCTGAGCAAGATCGACGTGGTGAACGGGCATGAAGTTTATCATCCGCGCTGGTCGAACCATGCGCAGTACTTCGCAATCACGGGCCCTTACATTAAGGCCAAAAAGGGCGAGAACGTCATCAGCAAAGGCGGCGAGGATGCGGAAATCATCCTTTGCAGGTTCAACAAGGATTACGATGGTGTGGATCGATCGCTCAGGATCACAAACAACTCGACTGGAGATTTCTTTCCCGACCTCTGGGTTTCAACCGGAGACATGAGCTACGTTTCCCTTCCGGAGCCCGAGGAGCCAGCACCGGAGCCGGAAAAAATTCCGTGGCCGGCCACGGAAGACGGATTGGTGTTCAAATGGGAGAACGGGCGCTTGGAGAATTCCGTTCCCGGGAAAGACGGCGAACGGCGCATTTGCAGGGTAGAGGCGAAGGGATTGGCCAGATTTGGCTCCAGCTACAGCATGACGATCGACGGCGGTTACTTCGTAGCGGACGATGCGTCCAGCGTGGCAATAGCAGAAGCCTGTGCGGCCAGTGGTGAGGTGACGATCGAGGCCCTAATCACCGAGCGGATGTGGGGAGATTTTTCGAACCTCTCAACAAGGATTCTCGGCTACACCATGGGGGAAGATTTTGCCTTTGGAGTCTATCGGGTGCAGCACAGCCTCACGGCACAGATACGCCTGGGGGCGGACGGGGACTCGGCAGAATACAACGTGCCGCTGGGGCCGCTGCACATCGAGAACGACCGTCCGTTTCAGCTGGTACTCACCGTGCGGGATGACAATGTCTCACTGTACGTAGATGGCTTTTTTCTTTCAGACTTCCAGCAGACCAGGAAGTCCACCCACGGGTGGAAGCCAGGAAGTTTTGTGATCGGCGATCCTGAACCGATCAACGCAGACGGCTGGGAGGCCGAGGTGAGTGGCATCGCGATCTACGACCGTGCCTTTTACGCCGACGAGGTGAAGGAGAACTACCTGGGCGTGCAGCAGCGTGTGAGCCAGCGCGCGCGGCCTAAGAAGGTGCGTCTCGTCGGTCGTCTGGTGGAAGCCACGCCACTGCCAACGCCCGAATCGATCGACACCTACCGCCGGGCGCTGGTCGACTACACCTACGACGTGGTTGAGGTTAAGTCAGGCACCTACCGGAATGGGCGGATCGTTGTCCTGCACTGGGCGGTGCTCGATGGCAAGCCCGCACCTGGTGTTCCAAGGAAGATTGGCCAGACCTATGAGATGCTGGTGGAAGCAGCTGAGGGGCATCCCCAGTTGCGTTCGGAACGCACCGAATCGGGCACCAGCGAGTTCGACCTTCCCCTTTACTATGATCCATCGACCCCTGGTGCTAAATTTAAAATTGACTACTGACCTTCTTTCCATGTTCCCGCTATTGCCTCGATCACTTCCTCTGCCCTCAAGCTTGGCGATACTGTTAGTGGTATCGCTTGTCACCAGCTTGGAAGATACTTCTCATGCTGGAGATTCGCCGGCAGAGAAATTCGCTGCGGCTTGCTCGGAAGCGCGGGCCGCTGCCTCGGAAAAGAAATGGTTTGCTGTGCAGGGCGATGCGCCCGAGTGGCTGTTCCTGGCCAGGGAGCTTGAGCACGTGGGCCAAGGCGAGTTTTGGCTCAAGGCGGGTAAGGGAGGACTGCCAGATCCTGCTCCTGTGATTGCGCAATACAGCAAAGATCTGAAAGCGATGGGGATCGAGCTGCTGCTGGTGCCAGTGCCGGCGAAGGCGGCAATGATGCCTGAGAAGTTTCGCAAAGGCGCTTCCAGAAAGGACGACGGCGTGTATGCTTCCGCTCCATTTTACGCCCAACTGCGCGCGGCGGGTGTCAACGTTCTGGATCTGGAACCTCTGTTCGAAAAGCGCATCGCTGATGGCGAGAAACTCTATTGCGAGCAGGACACGCACTGGTCACCACTGGCGTGCGAGCTGGTTGCCGCTGAGATCCATTCCCTTTACAAAGATCAGCCATGGGCGGCACCGAATGCGGCTCAGGCGATCGTTCGAAGCGGTAAATCAACGCTTTCGATCAAGGGCGATCTAGTAGAAGACAGGCTGGCCGGAATGGCGAACGAGAAGCTCGAAATGGTGAAGGCAGGAAAGGATGCGGGTGGTGGCAAAATCGAGCCCGTCCCTGCAAGCGACGACAGTCCTGTGATCTTGTTAGGTGACAGCCACACGCTCGTTTTCAGCGAAGGAGGTGAGATGCATTGCACGGGTGCTGGTTTGCCTGATCACCTCCAGCAGCAGTTCGGGTTTCCATTGAGCCTGATTGCTGTCAAGGCTTCCGGTGCCGATGCGGCGCGGGTGCGGATGGTGCGCGATTTTGCCCGCAAAAAGCCTGGCTACCTGAACGGTAAAAAACTGTTGATCTGGTGCTTCACTGCGCGCGAATTCACACTGGGCAAGTGGCGCGCTATTCCTGCGGGCTAGTTGCCGGTTCTTCGGCATTCACCGCTGGTTTCTCAGGCTTTGGAATGTCCCACGCCGTGAGCCATTCGCTCGCTGTTTTCCGGTATCCAGCTTCGCGCAGTCGACGCTCTAAATCTGGAAGATGCGCTGCTCCGTAGAACACGCCCAGCTTGGAATTTCCTTCTGCGATCTGCTCGTCGATGACCTTCATCACGTGCTTGTTTCGCTCTGTCAGAATCACGGTGCCTTCACCTGCTTCTGCGGAATCCAGTAGCAGGTCTGACTTGTCAATTTGCTCGGCCACCACAAGCTTGAGAGCGCTCGCACTGTCAGCACTGGCCAGCGCTGACAGCAGTGGCGCCAGATCAAATGGCGTTGGGGTCGCAGACGTCGTGCTGACATCCCCGCTGGCGGCGCTTTTACGCATGGCATTCTGAACGATGGTAAAAATGTTCTCGCCCCGCTCCTCCATCAGTCCAGTGAAGGCATTCATGTCCAGGTCCGCGTGGACGAAGTTCTTCTTCGTGTAGTCGATGGCGTCCAGTTGGTAGTCCAGCTTGAGCATGCCCTTCACCATGCGCATCATCATTCGTAGAGGGTTCTGATTTGCCGCAACTTTATCGGGATCCTTCAGCTCTTCCGGGTCGCCAACCATTTCATACAGCAGCGCATCGTAGCCTTCCATCCGCTTGTTCAACGCTTCAAAATAGGCTGTGTCAGCAATGTGGATGGCGCCAATGAGATCGACCGTTTTTCCTGAGGCATTCGCATAGCGGACGATGGCTGTTTCAAGGCGGCCGCGCTTCTCGTCCTGACGAAACTGCAGGAAATCGGAAAGCTGCTCGGTGTCCTCTGCCAAAGGTTTGTCCGGGGCAGCCTCCTGAGCGCAGGCCGCGCTGGTGAGACCTCCGGTGAGCGAAAAGCTGAGCGCAAGACCCGCACCCAGGTTCAGGGCGCGGCGGCGGAGGAGGAATCGATTCGGTAACACGCCTCCACGCTCGCTGTACGCTGGAATGTTGTCAATCCGGGGTGTGCAAGTCTGCGGGGCGCATGAGGGAGTGTCCATGTTGATCAAACGAGCGAAGTCCAGGCCGCCTTTGGCTCAAGTTTGTCGAAAATATCTTACGATTCGTGACAATCTCGGGCGCTAATGGAAATTATGATTTTGTTGACAGATCGTAGAAATTTGCCAGAATTCTCCGATATGAGACACAATACTGCGATTCCATGGATTATCACATCGCTCGCTGCCGTTGCTCTGGCAGCAAGTGCAACCGCCGCCGAAGAAACGATCGGCACCATCCAGACGATCGAGGGCGAGAGCTACTCCGCCGTCAAGATTCTGAAAGTTGAGACCGACGGGGTGATCGTGAAGCACTCGCGGGGAATCGCGAAAATTCCTTTCTACGAACTGGACGACGCTACCCGCGCTGCGGTCGGGCACACGGGCGAAGTGGCACCACCTATTCGTCACAGCGCGCCTCCCGAATCCGGTCTGTTGCCCGACATCGACGGGCATACCGTGGAATCATCGGATCTCAATCTCGATGCTGATCCGGCAGAAGCACAAACCGAAGAGAATGCCGAGCCTGCGGCCCCGGTCGATCGCCAAGTGCGCACCGCACAAGAGCGCCGGGTATCTCAACCAGTGGCCGTGCGCTCGACAAAGCGAATCGTGCGCAAGTCCATTCCGGTGGGTGTCAGCGCAGTGGGCGTGTCGTCGAAGTTCAGCGCCAGCACCGTTCGCAAGCAGAAAGCCAATCGAGGAACCCCATGCGGTGGCTGCGGCACTTACCCGACGATCACTACCCGTTACACACCTTACGGGAATTTCTCCTATGTTGGCGAGCCGACCCATTGGTACGGATACTACAATCCACCCTGCAACCGCTGTCACTTTGAGCGGACTGCCCAGCGACGCTGGCAGGGAAGACGTTAGCAGCAACGACAGGCCTCAACTTCGGCGGCCCGGCTCCAGAGTTCTGCTTCGCCGGGAAGACCAAGCCGGGACAGTTCACGGAAAATGGTGGCTTTGTCAGGCTCTACTATGCCTTCCGCAGCGATTTGCTTTTCGTCGGCCGGATAGTCCGGGAAAATCATGCAGGCCATGTGCCAGCAAGCCCATGCCCGCCACGTGCGCAGTTCCTTTCGCGGCTCCACCATGCGGGTCGCCAGATGCTGGTAGTGCCTGCGTGGATTGCCGATAAACTGAACTCCGGTTCGGTGTTTCATCACCCACGCAGCTGCGGCATAGGGGAGCGGCCAGTCTTGCATCACCGCTTCTTCGCCAGACAGATCAGCTCCCAGAGCGCGATTGATCAAAAGCAACGATCGCGCGGGAAGTCCCTGCAACCACAGTGATTGCGCATACTCCAGAGCAGCCTTGTAAAACTCCGGGCCGCGCTCCCGCCCCAGGCTACGGGTATGCGCGGAATCCAGTGCGTGCCCGGGAACTGGGAGAAATGGGCACGGCGACGTTCCCTCGAT
The DNA here is from genome assembly GCA_020439995.1 of Verrucomicrobiia bacterium. Taxonomy (GTDB): domain Bacteria; phylum Verrucomicrobiota; class Verrucomicrobiia; order Verrucomicrobiales; family DEV007; genus JAGROY01. Next base: position 1,903 of record JAGROY010000101.1, on the reverse strand, counting down.
ATGCGTCAATAGCGGTGGCATCGCGGAGGATACCGCAGCAGAACCGGTTCTCAAATTCTCGTTTATGGAGTATCTTTACCCTAGGAAACACGCACTTCGAATGAACAAATAGTCATGCTCTCTAAATCAACCGAACTGATCCTTTCGCTCGCCTTCACCGTTTTCTTCCAGCTCTCTCTGTTCGTCACCCCAATATTGGCTGACGAAACGGAAGCGAGCGAACAGGTTGAGTCAGAAAAAGAGGAGCGCCCTATTCTTACTCTCGACGATGTTCTTGGTGGCGAGCAGTGGCATGCTGCTGGAGGGCTATCACCGGACTGGCTGCCCGATGGCACTTACACAACACTTGAATCGTCCGAGTTGCACGACCGGGGCAGGGACATCGTCAGGCATGATCCGGCCACTGGCGATACGAACACAATGGTGCGCGCTGCGGATCTGATTCCGGCTGGCGGGTCGAGCCCGATCGGTATCGATTCGTTCAGTTTCTCGGACGATTTGTCGAAGGTCCTCATCTATACAAATACCAAGCGAGTGTGGCGCAGTAACACGCGCGGTGACTACTGGTTGCTCGACCGTAGCTCACGGGAGTTGCGCCAGTTGGGAGGTGACGATGCGGCACCGGCGTCGCTGATGTTTGCCGAGCTTTCGCCTGACGGGCGGGAGGTTGCTTACGTCCGCGAGCGCAACCTCTACCTGCAGGATACTACTACTTTTGAGATCAGCGCGATCACCACCGATGGTTCCGACACGGTGGTGAATGGAACATTCGACTGGGTCTACGAAGAAGAGTTCCGACTGCGCAAAGGCTTCCGCTGGAGCCCGAACAGCCAGTGGATCGCCTACTGGCGCATTGATGACGCGGGTGTCCCAACCTATCCGCTGGTCAACATGACCGACGGTCTGTATCCGGAAGTTCGAACCTATCATTATCCCAAAACCGGGCAAACCAATCCAGTCTGCCAGGTGTGGCTGGCATCGGCAAACAATGCGACCACTCCTTACCAGCTGCCCATTCCAGGGGATGCCCGCGACCACTACATTCCCTCTATCGACTGGTCGCCGCTGATCGATGGCGCGGCATCGCCCCACCTGATCATCAGCCAGTTGAATCGCGAGCAAAACACGCTCAAGTTTTTCAATCTTCCAGAGCCAGGTGCCGTTGTCTATCCGGTCATGGAAGACGTCGACGATGCCTGGATCGATCTCGACTACGCCTACGAATGGCTGCAGGACGGCCGGTTCCTCTGGTTCAGCGATCGCAGCGAATGGAAGCGTGTCTACGTCGCCACCACCGCCGGGCTCGACCTGACCCCGGTCACTCCCGATGGTATGGACGTGATTGAAATGGTAGCGGTGATCCCCGCTGCGGAAGGGGAATCATCGCCGCTGCTCTACTTTTCCGCAGCGCCCGACGAACCGACGCGGAGCTATCTCTACAGTGTCCGCATTGACGGCAGCGACTTGAAGCGCGTCACTCCCGAGGGAGAGACTTACAGTGGAACCAATCGCTACAACATTTCGCCGGACGGATCGCGCGCCGTGCACAGCTTTTCCTCCTACAATCACCCGCCTTTGACGCAGTGGGTGAAATTGCCATCGCACGAAGTGATCGAAGTGATCGAGGACAACGCAGCATTGACCGAGAGCATGGCAAAACTGGAGCAACTTCCCGTCGAAGCATTCCGGGTGAAGATTGACGAAGGCGTTGAGCTGGATGGCTGGTGCATGAAGCCAACGGATTTTGATCCTAGTAAGAAATACCCCGTGCTGTTTCACGTCTACGGCGAGCCGGCAGGACAGAGCGTGGTCGATCGCTGGAGCGGCGGCATGTGGAATCGATACCTCGCCCAGGAAGGTTACATTCTCATGAGCATCGACAATCGTGGCACGCCTGCGCCGC
>JAGROY010000100.1 GCA_020439995.1 Verrucomicrobiia bacterium | reverse complement strand
TTTTACGACGTCGTCATCGAAGTCGCGATCATCCGCCCCGGCCCAATCGCTGGCGGCCTCGTGCACCCTTACCTCAACCGTCGTGCTGGCCGCGAGCCGATCGATTACATCCATCCAAAGTTCCAGCCCATCCTCGAACGCACGCTCGGTGTCCCGCTTTTTCAGGAACAAGTGCTGCAGATGGCCATGGTCATCGCCGGGTTCAGTGGCTCTGAAGCGGAAGATCTGCGACGCGCCATGAGCTTCCACCGCTCGCCCGAGCGCATGGCCAAGGTCATGGCAAAACTGCGTGCCGCCATGGATGCGCACGGTGTCGAGAAAGACGTTCAGGATCGCATCGTCAGCGCCATCCAATCGTTCGCGCTCTATGGTTTCCCAGAATCGCACGCCATCAGCTTCGGTCTGCTGGCCTACGCCAGCGTCTGGCTCAAGGCACACCGGGCGGTCGAATTTTACACCGCCCTGCTCAATAATCAGCCGATGGGATTTTACTCCAGTGCCACGCTCATCAAAGACGCACGCCGCCACGGCATCAAAGTTTTCCCGGTAAATGTCGTGCATTCCCAGGTGCGCTGCACCGTCGAATCCGACCACGCCCTGCGCCTCGGCCTCGGGCAAGTGCACGGGCTCAATCGTTCAGCGGCCGAGCGCATCGTAGCCGAGCGCGCCCGCCACCCGTGGCGCAGTCTTTCCGACTTCCTTTACCGCACCCAGCTCAACCGCGCCGAGCGCCGCATGCTGGCCCGCATCGGTGCCCTGAACGGCCCGGAACTCGCCACCCACCGCCGCGATGCCCTGTGGCAAGTCGAACGCTTCATCGATCCCGATGACCTGTTCTCCTACGCCGAGTGGAAGCGGCAGCAGGAGGAGCAAATGGACACGCCACTCGATCCCATGGATGCGTTCGAGCGCTTGCAGTCCGACTTTGCTGGCACTGGCATGACCACCGGCCCGCACCCCATGGGCCTGATCCGCGCCGATCTCCCCCACGTCATCCCCGCCAATGCGCTCGATCGCTACCCGCATGGCAAAACTGTCACCATCGCCGGCCAGGTCATCTGTCGCCAACGCCCCAGCACCGCCAGTGGCCACGTCTTCATCAGCCTCGAAGACGAAACCGGCATCTCCAACGCCTTCGTCCCCTCACCCACCTTCGAAATCTACCGTCTCACCATCACCCAGGAACCCTTCCTTCAAATCACCGGCAAACTCCAGAACGTCGACAACGTCATCTCCATCTACACCCACCGAGTCAAAGCCCTGCCGTTCCAGGCAAGATTTCAGTCACGGTCGCATGACTTCCATTGAGGAGAAAGGGATCCGCAGATTTTGCAGATGCCTACTTCCTCAGCTTTGACTTTGAGCTCTGGCCCGATGGTCCGATGTCGATGATGTAGTCGGCTTCGGCCATGATGTCGGTTGTCAAACCTCTAGGGCTCCCTCTGGGTGTCTACAATTTAATCCACGTACCTCGTGGCCTCGTCTATCTAGTCACCAGAGGATGTCCCATCCCCCGTAGTAGTAGATGATAGATCGGGCCAAGTTCGGATTTGCAGATGCCCAAGAATCATCGAAAAATATACATCTCCCTGTCTTTTCTTCGATGATGCGGCCTGAATGATCAAATACCAAGTATCTGAACCCAATCTGACAGAAATGTGGCGAAGATTGAATCAGAGGCTCTATCATTTCCGTCTTGAAACTAGACTTCCTGCTCGATTTTTCCCTATTCAAAAAAGCGCTCATTAGATCTTCAAGTTTAGATGTACAAGAGACCTTGTCACCTACTAGATCAGATTTTGACATAATATCGTCCAAAGCCGGGATCCAATTGATCGTTCGAGTGTCCATTGACCTAATTATTTCAGCCATACTATCGCCGCCGGATATTATCGCATGACATCTAAGCAATCGCAACGTCCCTGGCCACAGATCGTCGAGTTCAGGTTCTGCGTCACGAATCCGACCCCCGAAATGATCTAATCGGATACCGTCACACCGATAGCAATCAACGTCGAAACTAAGGTATTTACCAGTGTTGACCGCGTAGTAAACTGCTCCGCTCTCGTTGCTTATTTTTGGCGTCGACGTGAATCTGAAATCATCTTCAAGGATAACTGATTGTTGAACTGGGTCGACAGGATTAAACTCAAGTTCCCATTCCGGTTGAAGGATGAATGAAACGCGTTCGGGATACTTGTTAGCAAATGTTTCATCGAACAAATACCATGCTATCTCAGTTTCGTCGTCGTCGGCAAAACATTGGATAGCTATCCCGTCTTCATGCAACCGAATCTCGCCATCGCTATAATCGACTGTAGATATGAATTTTCTAAGTTGATCTACCGACCGAGGCGGTTGATTACCCCATTTTTCCATTGCACCTAAAATAAACCAGCTGCCATACACACTGGCTCCAAACAGGAGATCCTCCCCATCTACACTCCATCCGGCGTGGTTCCAATGAACACCAAACCACTCAATTAAGTCATTCGCATCAAATGCTATCACGCTATGACCAAGAGGCGTAACGGTTACGCCACGATGAACGAAGTATACCTTTCCAGAAACTGGTGCTAACTGTGTCATATATAAAATTAAAATTAGAGAAACGAGATATTTTAACATATTCACTTTCCTCGGCGAATTCCCTGGAGTATTGCTCCGGGTGCAGTGAAAGTTGTGCATATGGTTGAGGAAATTTTAGAATTTTCAGGCAGCTTGGACAGCTTGGGGCATGGGTGGCGGTTTTGGCGAGGTCAGGCGTACGGCGCGCCGGACTCGGCGAATCGGGCGTGGTTTTGCATGGATAGCCAGTCATCGAATCTGTCCCACTCGCCATCGATCCCTATACAAACGCAGTTGCAGGTGTCTACAATTTAATCCACGTCCCTCGAAAAGCCCCCCCGCACTCAGCTCAACCGTGCCGAACGCCGCATGCTCGCCCGCATCGGTGCCCTGAACGGCCCGGCACTCGCCGCCCACCGCCGCGATGCAAGTCGAGCGCTTCATCGATCCTGACGATCTATTCTCCTACGCCGAATGGAAACAGCAGCAGGAAGAACTGGCCCAGACGCAAGTGCAGATCCGCACAACCGAAGACACGCCACTCGATCCCATGAATGCGTTCGAGCGCCTGCAGTCCGACTTTGCCGGCACTGGCATGACCACCGGCCCGCACCCCATGGGCCTGATCCGCGCTGATCTCCCCCACGTCATCCCCGCCAACGCGCTCGATCGCTACCCGCATGGCAAAACCGTTACTATCGCTGGCCAGGTTATCTGCCGCCAGCGCCCCGGCACCGCCAGCGGCCACGTCTTCATCAGCCTCGAAGACGAGACCGGCATCTCCAACGCCTTCGTCCCCTCACCCACCTTCGAACTCTACCGACTCACTATCACTCAGGAACGGTTTCTCCAGATCACGGGCAAACTCCAGAACGTCGACAATGTCATCTCTATCTACACCCACCGGGTCAAAGCCCTGCCATTCCAGGCGAAGTTTCAGTCGCGGTCGCATGACTTCCACTAAGGAAAAGCGATCCGCAGATTTCGCAGATGGCACAGATTAATTGAAGAAGCTCTCTTCTCTTCATCTGAGCTCATCTGTGGCCATCCTCATACATCTGTGTTAAAATCCGACTGATGAAATTTCACTTAGGCAGGAGCGAGATTGATCCGGTACCCATGAGGGAATCCTACACGAGGATTCTCGAAGTCGGCCTCAGCAATATTCGAAACCACACACCTATCCCGAACCGGATTCAGACACATGTAAATATGTCCACGCTGAAGCTGTTCACCTTCACAATCTGCCTTCGCTTCTGGAAGAGCACAACCTCATGCGCCACGCCTACTACTGGTGCTTCGAACGACAACAGTATTTTGAGATGCTTCAGAAGATTCCCGACTTCGACAGCCGATGGATAGTCGCATCTTACACGCCACACTGGAAAACCATTCACGCCCACGTCGCACCTCATCGCGGTGAAATTAACACCGGTCAATACGAGGAACGGGTCTGACGAAGACTCGCCGGCCTGATCGCTGCCACCGCGATAAGCGACACCCCCGTCGTAACCAGAAATACCCGCGACTTGCCAGAGACCGTCCGCACGTTCTCGCCTGGGAGCAAGTAACCGGAATCATTTGCGATTTTTTGTGTTCGCCCCCCCTTTTCAAACACTTTTATTTTCCCTATTCAAAGAACTGAACTATTTTTACCATAATTTTGAGGCGTGATACCGCCTACCTTACTGCCAGCGCCTGCTTCCAACTCATGAAAATCGCCATCACTACCACCATGATCCAACGGGGAAAATCCGGGGTGGCGCAGTACGTGTTTGCGTTGGTGCAGGAACTGCAGCATTTCACTCGCACGCACACCTTTTTCCTTCATGTCTTGGAGGATGACTTGCCACTCTTCGAATTTGCCCGCGACACGATGGAGCTGGTTCCAGTGGCTGAGAAGTGGCGGCCTGCGATCCGCAATGTTCTCTGGCACCAGCTCGTTCTGCCACGCTGGCTTGGCAAGCACGCCATCGATGTCGTTCACGTGCCCAGCTATCGGCGCATGATCCGATTTGCTCCGTGTGCCAAGGTCGCCACGATCCATGACCTCGCACCCTTTCAAGTGGCCAACAAGTATGACCCTGCCCGCATGTTCTATGGAAGAGTGGTGGTGAAGCATCTCGCCCGTCATCAAGAGGGTATCGTCGCAGTGAGTTCTAACACTGCAGACGACATCACAGGATTTTTCAACATTCCACGCAGTCGCATCGAAGTCATTTTGAACGGCGTCGACCACCATCGCTTCGGTCCTCTACCAAGCAACGACACAGCATCCCACGCCGAGTCCCGATGGAATCTGAACAATCCTTTTTTCCTTTACGTTTCCCGCCTTGAGCACCCGGGGAAGAATCACGTAAGGTTGATCGAGGCCTTCAATGCGTTCAAGAAAACCACAGGATCGGACTGGCAGCTCGCCTTTGGCGGCAGCGACTGGCATGGTGCCGAACACATTCACGCCGCCATCCAGGCATCGCCGTACTCGCACTACATCTCGACACTTGGATTTGTTCCTGACTCCGAACTGCCGGAACTGTATCGATCTGCGGCGGCGCTTGTGTATCCGTCCCTCTTTGAAGGCTTCGGCCTGCCGCCTGTGGAAGCCATGGCCTGCGGATGCCCGGTCATCAGCAGCCCCAGCGGCTCACTCGATGAAGTGATCGGCAACGCCGCTCTGCGCATTGATCCAACGGACGTCGCCTCGATTGCCAATGCTCTGGCGCGGGTGGCATCCGAACCGAGCCTACGGGAAAAACTTCGCGACCAGGGATTCGTCAACGCAAAACGCTTTGACTGGAAGGATAATGCGCGACGAACCATCGACTTCTACGAACAAGCCCTTACAGCTCCTACGGTGACAAAGGTCAATGAGAGCAAGCCGACGCCTCTTGCAACAGAGCGGGTTTTACATTGAGCAAGAGCAGTTCGTATCAAAGATCATCCGTCCGTGCTGTAAGCGATACTTTCCCCGCGAAGACGATTGTTCTCGGCCTGCAGGTTCACGAGTCTGGCAAAATGTCCGTTCGGTTTCGCCAGCAGCTCCTCGTGCGTCCCCTCCTCTAACACTCTACCCTTTTCGATGACCACAAGCCGGTCGGCATGGCGGAGTGTTGCCAGACGGTGAGCAATGGCAATGGTTGTGCGCCCCTTCACGAGAGTCGCGATCGCTTCCTGAATCGCCTTCTCGGTTTCGGAATCGACGGCAGATGTGGCCTCATCGAGAATCAGCACTGGTGGGTCATTCAGAATCGCCCGCGCGATGGCGATGCGCTGGCGCTCACCGCCGGAGAGCTCGACTCCGCCTTCGCCAAGGACGGTGTCGTATCCTTCTTCTTTTTCCAGAATGAACTCGTGCGCTTTGGCCGCCCGCGCAGCTCTGACGACATCGTCGAAAGTGGCACCCGGAGCGCCGTAGGCAATGTTGTCGGCGATGTTCGCGCTGAACAGGAACGGATCCTGCATCACGATACCGATGTGTTTTCGCCAGTCGCTCAACTTCACATCCCGGAGGTCGTGTCCGTCGATCAAAATGCGGCCGGAATCCGGGTCGTAGAACCGGCAGACAAGATTGATGATCGTGCTTTTTCCCGCTCCGCTTTTGCCGACGAGTCCGATCATCTGCCCGGGTTCAATCGCGAATGAAATGCCGCGAATCACCTCTTTGCCCCGGCTGTAGCTGAACCTGACATTGTCAAAAACCACGGATCCCTTCACTTTTGGCAATGCGACTGCGCCGGGCACATCGTAGGATTCCGATTTCTGATCCAGCACTTGAAGAATGCGCTCTGTCGATGCGAACGCGTGCGTCATCCAGTTAACAACAGCGGTGAACCACTGCAGCGGCCCGTAGAACATCGCCATGTAGCCGATGAATGCAATGAGGTCGCCAAAGGTAAAATCTGAGTTGGGTGTTAGAATCGAGTGTCCGCCGAAGTACCAGACGGCGACGGTGCCAAATCCCATGAACAAGGCCATGACTTCGAAGAAGCGGATGAAGGTGCGATCGACGCGAAACGACACATCAAAAAGGTTCTCGTTGCTGGATTCGAAGGCCTGGTGCCGCCGATCTTCCTGACCGAGCGCCTTGATGGCTTTTACGCCGCGAATGCTTTCGCCCAGGGCGCTGTGGAGCACGCTGTTGCGGTTGCCCCGCTTGTGGAACAGTGGAATCAGCTTTTTCCAGAACCACGTTCCCCCACCCAACAGAAACGGCACGGGAAAGAACACGCACAGTGCTAGAAACGGATGCAGCCAGACGAGGATGGCACCAATTCCGATGAACGAGAGCACATTCACAAACAGGAATGGCACACCGTCGACTAGAAAGTGCTGAAGCTCAGCAGTGTCTCCCATCACTCGGCCAACCAGTTCGCCGCTCTCGCGCTTATTGTGATAATCCATGCTCAGCCTCTGCATCTTCCGGTGCAAGTGGCCGCGCAAATCCGCAGTAAGGCGCCCGCTGATCCAGACTTTGAGCGAATTGGCCCACAATCTGGTGATCAAAATGACGACGAACGAGATCGCAATGAGCATGACGTAAAAGTCGAGCTTCCTGCCTGCCTCCGTAAGGAGCGCCTGGTTCGCGCCAGCATCACGCAGGATTCCATCAACAATGTACTTCGTCAGCAGTGGCGTTGCCATTTGCGCCAGTACTGAGATGAAGATCAACACCATCAGTGCGATCACTTTGCCCCGGTAGGGCACAAGAAACTCAGCCAGCCGTCCGAGGATCTTCCAGCGCGGAACATCCATAGGGCTGTGACCACCGCGCCGCGGTAAGGGCACGCCACTTTCGCTCATCGCCGGGCCTTCGAGATCTGGATAAATGAGTTCCCGGCCTTGGGAAAGAGTATCGATGATTCTCGCGGCAGCAGCAAATTCAGGCACGAGATTGCGACTGTAGGAGATCAGAGAGACCGCGTCTCCAGCGGAAGTTTTGGCCACCAGTCTGCCGGCGCTGAACAGTTCGTCCGTTTCCACCTCATCGATGTCAGACAGTGCGATGCGCAGAGCTGGCGCTTTCGGATCAAATACCAGAACTGCATCAGCCGTAACCACCAGCCACGCCTGGGCAAAGTCACCGGCTTGATCCATGTCTGACACCATGCAAACCAGGCGCTCCCGCACTTCAGGAAACTCGCAGGCATGCTCCTCCGGCAAGTCGGCCAGGAACCGCTTGTCTATCTCTGCATCACTGCCGGAACCCGTCCGGCGTTGAGCATGAACCTGTTCAGACATCGTGCACGGCGCATGCAACCACGGAGATCGACGAATTGCAACGCAACTTCATTGCTCATCGTGAAAGAGAACAAATCTCACAACGCCAATTTTTTGGTGTTTCGAGATTGACATTGTGAAGAAAATCACCAAAAATTTGGTGTGACGCGCGATTATTATTATGACTGAACCATCACAACTCTCACGGCGGGAACGGCAGATCATGGATGTGCTCTATCACATGCGAACGGCAACAACAGCCCAGATCCGGGAAGGCCTGACTGATCCGCCTTCAGGCAACGCCGTTCGCACGCTTCTGCAGATTCTCGAAGTCAAAGGACATGTAAAAAGAAAGAAACTGCGTGGACGGGAATATGTGTTCTCGCCAACCGTGCAACGAACGCGGGCAGGAATGCGCGCCCTCGAACATGTGCTCGAAACTTTTTATGAGGGATCGATCGAGAAGGCGCTCACGGCCCACCTTTCAAAGAAAAAGGAACTGCTATCAGCTGAGGACTTTGAGCGACTCCAGCAATTGATCGCAACCGCCCGAGACAACGAAACTGAAACCACTAACGAAGCAAAGTGATGAGTAAACTACTTCCTGAATTAAGCGAATGGATCAGCCGCGTGGGTGCGCTTCCGGCGTGGATTATCGATTTTGGAATCAAGGGCGGCGCATTGGCTATGTTGTTTCTCTTCGTTCTTCTTGCGATGCGAAAGGCGTCCGCATCGGCGAAGAGCGTCGCCCTGCAGATTGCGATGGTAGCGCTGTTGTTGCTTCCCATGCTAACACTGATTCTCCCAAGCTGGACGATCCAGTATTCCAAGCCGAACAACACTCTCAGCCCTGTCACTCCATCGGCTCAGGCACCAGTCCCGACGATCGAGTCGGTGCTACCACCAGTTATCGATGTGGCCGAATTGCCCCAACGTTCCGTTCCCGCAACATCACCTGCAGTGAACATGGGAACGTGGATCGCTGGTCTTTGGGCTCTGGGCTGCTTGCTCGTCCTGGCGAGGCTCGCGGCCAGCTGGCTGGGAGTATCACTGCTCGGATCACGATCTACTAAGATCGACAAAGGCCCGCTAATCGACTCACTCAACAGGCAAAAGGCGAAACTTGGACTGTCACGGAAAGTGATCCTCCTGATATCGGCTCGGCGATCGATGCCGATGACATGGGGAACATTTCGTCCGCGGATTCTGCTGCCTGAGGCAGCCGAAGACTGGAGCAGGGAGCAACTAGACACCGTCCTGCTACACGAGCTCGCCCATATCCGTCGCGCCGATTGCCTGGCCCAATGCATCAGCCAGCTGGCCTGTGCGGTTCACTGGTTCAATCCACTGGTCTGGGTCGGAGCCTGGCGGCAAGGCGCAGAAGGCGAGCGGGCGACGGGCGATCTGGTCATCGCGAGCGGAACACGTCCGTCGGAGTATGCAAAGACGTTGCTGGAGATCGTGGCAGCAGTCGATACCGCACAAGCCCCGTCACTCGCAGCGGTGGCAATGGCCCGCGCACGGACTGTTGAAAAGCGAATTCTCACGGTTCTCGACTCCTCTGTGAATCGGAAGAAGCCGACGGTTGGATGGATTGTTTCGGGAATCTTTTTGGCTGCCATGTTGGTGGTTCCACTGGCGATGGTTGAAGCGGACGAAGAGAATGGTTCACCGGTGCCGGTTGATGATGATGCAGATTCAGACTCGACCACCTTGCTTGAACACTGGGACGGTAATCTAACCGGTTCCTCGACGCTTCGTGGATTCGACTTTCGAGAAGTACCGCCACAGCCAGCGGTTCCAACAGAAATGGACCACAATTTGATTCAAATACAACTGGCAGTCTTGGAACCCCTGCAGGGAGCCGAGTGCATCTCAGAAGCGATTTATGGCCTTGGCATCAAAAACGATCGTCTACAGACACTGCTTCGCGATCGTCTGGAAGCAATGAACAAGGTGGAAGAATTGAAGACGAGTGGCCTGGGCGATCAACATCCAAGTTTAATCAGCGCAAGGGAGCAGGTAGAACACCTTTCTTCTAGGTTGGATAAGGAAGCTAGCGCCCTTATTCGGTCACTCCATACTCGGCTCGAACTCGTTCAGCAAAACTCCCGAGCCGCCTCGCAGATTCGAGTTGCGACACCAATCCCTGGCATCGTCAAAAGCGTTGCTGCAAAACGGGGCCAGGAAGTGGACGCTGGCGAGATCCTTCTGCAACTGGATCCATCAGAGTCGGATGGCAAGATTTCTCTGATCAAGCAGGAACTGACGTACGCCCAACAGTCATTGGCGTTGAAGATGGAAGCGGTGGAAGCAGCGACTACGCTTTTTGACAGGGCACAGAAAGCCAGAGCAAAAGGGGTTAGTTTACAATCTGTGGTAGGAGAAGCGCAGAAGGAACTCCGCCAGGCGAAGTCGACGGCTCTGCTCGCCGAATCCGAGTTGAAGACTGCCGAACTGCGCCTGAATCTTGCCGAGAAGGAACGTGAACGACTCACCATCCGTGCTCCGATGAAGGGCAGGATACTCGATATCCTCTGCCATCCAGGAGAATACGTCAGCCCGAGTTCGCCTGTCGTGTTCCTCGAAAAATCTTCGACGCCCGAGCACTGATTTCCTCGCACTGCGAATGTATGTGACCAGCGGAACCTGATCCAGGAGGCATTTCCATGTCCCGCTACTCAATCGCCCGCGCCATGATGTCGTATGCCCGTTGTACCATGTCTTTATTCTCTTCCAGCAGACCGGCGGAGAACAGCGCGTTGTCCAAAATCTGGTTTGCAATCATGCCTGCGATCTCTGGTCGTGATTCCCTTGCTGTGGCGAGGTTCTTCACCAGCGCGTGGCGCGGATTGATCTCCAGCTTCACCTTGAGTTTGCTGACGTCCTGCTCCATTGCTCGCATCATCTGGCGCATGTGGCTGGTCATGTGCGCATCACTGTTAAAGGCAACAGCGGGACTTTGAACGAGACGCTTACCGACCGCCACCTCCTCCACACGATCGCCGAGCTGTTCCTTGATCCAGGCGCATAGTGCCTTCGAATCTTCTTCAGCAAGCGCCTCCTCTTGAGGAACTTCTTCAGCCGGCAGATCATCGAGGGAAAGATCGGCCCTGTCAGCGGAGGTGAACGAGTGCTCTTCGAACTGATACAGAGCGTTGATCACGTACTCATCTGCACCGTCCGTACAGAACAGGACTTCAATGCCACGGGCGCGGAATGCCTCAAGGTAGGGGCCGTTTTCGATCGCGTCGCGGGACGGCCCGGAGAGATAGTAGATGTCCTTTTGCTCCTCTTTCTTACGGGCCAGGTAGTCAGCCAGACTGGTCAGCTTCCCGGCCTCGGTCATGGAGGATTCGAAGCGCAGGAGCTTCGGCAATTGATCGCGGTAGCCGTAGTCGGAGGCCGTGCCTTCCTTTAGATACCGTCCGAACTCTTTGAAAAACTCTTCGTAGCCGTCAGGATCATCCTTCGCCTGCTTATCAAGGAATTTCAGAAACCGCTTAGTGATGACTGAGTTGATCTTCTGCAGGAGCGCGCTGTCCTGCATCGTTTCCCGGGAGATATTCAAAGGAATATCGCTGGAGTCGATGACGCCGCGGACAAAGCGCAACCACTCTGGAAGCAGCTTCTCCGGGTTCTCGTCAATGAGCACCTTGCGGCAATAAAGAGCCACACCCGGCTCCATCCTGCCAAAGCCAAATTTCTCCTGATTGTCCTTTGGAACAAATAACAGGGAGTGGATCTCCAGCGGCACATCTGCATTGAAATGGAGCCGATAGCGAGGCTCGTCGTACATCTTCGACGCGAACTTGTAGAACTCGGTGTATTGCTCGTCTGTAACCTCGCTCTTCTGCTTCAGCCAGATTGCCTCGACCGTATTGATCCGCTCTCCATTCAGGAAAATGGGGAATGACACGTAGTTCGAGTAGCGCTCCAGCAACCTCTTGACCCGCTCCTTCTTCGAGAACTCCTCGTATTCTTCGGTTAGCTCGACGACAATCTTGGTGCCGCGCCTTTGGCCCGGTGCATCGGTGATTTCAAAACCCGAGCGTCCGTCGCTGGTCCAGCACAAGTGCTCACCGTCTTCGCGCCATGAATGCGAGTAGACGCGCACTTGTTTTGCTACCATAAAGGCGCTGTAGAAACCGACGCCAAATTTACCGATCACATTGCCGCGGGCCGCATCCCCATCCTCCAGGGAATGCAAAAACTTCTTCGTTCCCGAGTGAGCAATCGTGCCCAGGTTCTCGATCATTTCATCGCGGGTCAGTCCGATGCCATAGTCAGATATGGTGATCGTCTTCGCCGTATCATCAGTAGTGATATTGATATCAAGCCCCAGCCCATCGTCAAAGATCTCCCGCTCCGTCAACTGCACATGGCGCAGTTTCTCGAGGGCATCGGAAGCGTTCGAGACCAACTCTCTGACAAAGATTTCTTTGTCAGTGTAAAGCGAATTGATGACAATATCGAGCAGCTGCCGAACTTCGGCCTGGAACTCAAATTTTGCTTCTTCGTGGGTTTCGGTAGTCATATATTCAATTAGTCTGGATGATTCGAAAAACGTTGTTGCGCCGGAATTACGTTGAAAATGGTGGATCAGCGACCATTCGCCGCCCGCCTCTGCAAGCGCCTCCCGGCCCGACGGCTGTCTCACTATATCGGGAATTCCGCTGGTTCAAGTGCAAGCTCGATCGTTCGACTGTCCACCTTGCTTGACTACTTCAGCAGGCACCGGCTCATGGACAGCCGAAATCTGAGCGATCGACTTTTCCGCTTGCCGCAGTTGATCGATGGCCCAATGGCGGAAACTCAATCGTTTCCCTCTGTCATCAATCCGAGAGCCCGACCATTTCGAGAAAATCCGCAGGAATCGTGGCTGTCTTTTGCCCCACCAGTGCGAAGTAGAACAGCGGAGCGCCTTCCATCGACAAGCGATGACGATACCGCTCGATGTGGTAAACATCGAGATACTCAGAAAAGATCAGCTCGCGGATGAACTTGGAGAATCCAGTTTGATCTGAATGATTGAAAAAGCTCTCCTTAATGTTGAATGCGACCCAGCCTCCTGATTTCACCAGTTGGAGTGAGTTAAAGAAGGCTCGTGGTGGGATGTCACCAAATCCAAGGGCGGCCACTGATGTGAGGCAGTCAAAAGACCACTCCTCAAGTCGCTCCTGATCTCCAGATTGAAGAGCACAGAAGTCGGCCACAAAGTATTCATCGTACACGTCTGGCCGATCCCGGAAGGCGGCATCACGTGCCTCGGGGATGATATCGGCGCCTACTAATCTTGCAACACCGTGACGCTCCTTGAGCACTTCACCCATCATCCCATTTCCGGCGCCGAGATCGAGGACTCGTAGTGCAGTGATCGGTTCGCGGACAGTCGCCAGGGATCGTTCCAGTAGCTCCCCCACCTTGGTTGGAGAGGTGCACTTCAATCGATCATAAAACAGTTGCTCGTAGAGGCCGGGCCTTAGAAATATCTGGTCGTAATCGTGAAAGCGTATTTTCACCTCCCGTCCTCCTTCCTCTATAATGTGGAAGTAGACTTCGTCTTGATCGAGATCGTGGGCGGTTGAAGGGGGGAATTTTACGCGGTAGCGTTGCTTGGTGGGACTATTCATATTTATCTAGTTATTTCTGGTTAATTCTGTGAGGAATGCACGTGCAGCGTCAGCGGGGTCCTGTTTCCGCACATCGACCGCGTGGTTCAAGTGAGTCATGGTTGCGTTGTCCAGTTTGCCACTGAGTTCCCGGCAGGCGTCTTCAAGTTCCGGGAACCGTCTCAATACATCCCGCCTGACGATTGGAACCGCCTGATAGGGCGGAAAAAAATGGCGATTGTCCTGCAAGGTTTGGAGATCAAATTCCAGAATGCGCCCATCCGTGGAGAAGGCACCAATGACATCGACCTCCTCGCCTGCGACGGCTGGATACATCAGTTCTGCCCCAAGATCACTGAGGCTTCCAAATTTCAACCCGTAGGCGCGCACCAGTCCGGGCAACCCGTCTGGCCGTTCCATGAACTCCGCAGTGAAGCCCCCGCGAAGATCACCAGCATACGGAACAAGATCGGCAATGGCCTTCCAGCCGTTCCGTTCTGCCATCGTCCGGCGCACGGTCACTGCGTAGGTATTTTCGAATCCGAGCGGCGGGAAGACAACGCAATCGAATTCTGTCAGGTAGTCCTGTCTGACTTCCTCCGCAATTTCGATCGGTGTGGCATTCGGATCGCGCGAATGCTCCAATATGGTCAACGAAGACGTGCCCGTGTATTCAACATAAAGATCGATGTCTCCGTTAATGAGCGCTTGATGACAAATCACCGTACCGCCCAGATTGAGGTAGCGCTCCGCATGCAGATCGGTTCGCATTTCAATCCACTGGGCCAGCAACTCTCCCAGGATGATTTGTTCGGTAAAGTTCTTGGAACCAATGCGCACCACTCCGGATGAATCTTTCCTGATCGGATTCGTTTGCCTGTTGATCGGGAAAATGATGAGACACGTGACAAAGATACCAAGCAACCCGCACACCCCGTATCGCAGACCAAGATACCGGGATTTCCGCCCTGGACGAAGGCCCATCCCAATCGAATCCAGAATGTAATCGAGCATCATCGCCAACAATGCCGCCGCTCCGGCACCGATGAGAAGCAGCGACATCCGGTTGAGAGAAAGGCCGCGATTGATAAAGTCCCCTAGTCCACCTGCGCCGATGAAAGTGGACAAGGTCGCCACGCCAACACAGACGGTCGTGGCGATGCGAATACCACTGAATATGAGCGGCAAAGCGAGCGGAAGTTCCACCATCCGCAGCCGCTGCAGCTTGGAAAAACCGATGCCGTCTGCCACTTCGAGTACGCTCTTGGGGAGTTCCCGCATGGCTGCGATGGTGTTCTGCAAAATCGGAAGAATGGCGTAGAGCGTCAGGGCAATGACCGCCGGGACTTTGCCAATTCCACACAACGGCAGCAGGAAAGCCAGCATTGCCAGGCTGGGTATCGTTTGAACCGTGTTGCTTACTCCGAGAACTACCGAACGCAGAAGCGGTCGATCGCGCACCCAAATGGCAAGGGGTATGGCGACGCAGGCGGCAAGTGAAACTGGTAGCAGCGTCAAGATGAGCAAGTGCTCGGCGAGGGTTGTTTGAAGCTCAGGAAAGCGATTTCGCACTTCATCGAAAACTTCCATCACTTCCCATCCTCCCTGCTACGGCGAAAGATCTCCAGCTGCTGCGCTGGTTTCTCGAAGAGTTCGCGCACAAATGGCGTCGAAGGATTGCCCAGGATTTCGCTCCTGGAGCCGACTTGCTCAAGACGCCCCTGATGCATCACCCCGATACGATCGCCTAAGGCTAGTGCTTCGAAAAGATCGTGCGTTACAAACAGGATGGTCTTTCCGAGTTCGCTCTTGAGACGGAGCACTTCCTGCTGGAGGGCTTCGCGAGTTACCCCATCCAGCGCCCCAAAAGGTTCATCCATCAGCAGGATGTCAGGGTCAGCCGCGAGAGCGCGCGCCACTCCAACCCGCTGCTGTTGCCCGCCAGATAGCTGGTCCGGAAAGCGGGCACAGAAATCGTCGGGATCCAGGCCAACGACTTCCAGCAATTCGCGGCTACGGCTACGGCGCTGACTGGCGGCGACTCCCTGGATGCGAAGCGGGCTACTGATATTTTCCTCGATCGTCCAGTGCGGGAACAACCCAACATGTTGAATCACATACCCCAGAGATCGGCGGAGTTCGAGGATCGGCTGTTGTATCGAAGACGTTCCGCCGATACGGATCTCACCGGAATCGGGCTCGAGCAACCGATTGAGTAGTTTCAAAATCGTCGATTTGCCGCATCCCGACGATCCCAAAAGCACGAGCGTTTCCCCGTTTGCGATACTGAGGGACACGTTATCGACCGCAGGTCGATCCATCCCGGCGAACGTCTTCACGATACTCGTGATTTCGATCATCGATTCCCCCTCCTGAATTTAGCACTCCACGGGGTTGAATTGGCTATGAAGGCAAAGATAAGAATCCTCAGTCTTCTAAAGTTGTGCCCTAATCGGCGGGTTCAGAAGGCAGATAACAGCAGTGGCCGATGACTGATACGGCACTACTAGATCAGCGGAAGCGTCTCCCCCTTCTTGCTCAGATGACAGCCCGACGTCCAGCCATGTGCTGACGACGGCAGGCGGTAAGTGAACTTCCTTTAAGATGGCAATATCCTTATACGAGGATGCACTACAACGTACTCCAATGCTCTGCAGTTGGCCGAAGCCTTCCGCATTATTTCTGTGAGTTCTCTGAACTTCATCCAGGCATTGACTAACTTCTTAATCATGGCCCGATCCTATGGGCGCTGGTCGGCGTTTTCAAATAATACTTCAAAGTCTCGTCCGAAAGCCACAATCGGCCTTTCTTTTTTCTCATGAAGCAAGCTCCACGTTCTGGCAAATCAATAGTCGGGAAAGGGCGGCATCGGAACTGCATTTGCCTATGCCGGGCCCTTGTCCACCCTGCTTTTGCAGAAACCGGTGCGCCGGAGTTCTTCGCATGTTCCTTCGATCCGAATTGCCTTTTTCGTCGGGCGGAAACCAAGCCGGCGGGTGATGCAGTCCTCCAACAGGCTGATATTGGCATCTGAGAATTCCACGACTTTATCACAATCCACGCAAATGAGGTGGTTGTGGTGCGGGTGTTCGAGAAAGTTGGGATCGTAGTATTTAATGTCCTTGCCCAGGTCGATCTCGGTCAGTAATCCGGCCTCAACCAGCAATGACAACGTCCGGTAGAGAGTCGCGCGGGAAACGGTGCGGTCGATCTTCCTTGATCGTTCCCACAGATCATCTGCAGTGAAGTGCTCGTCCGTGCTGAATGCAGCCTCAACGATCACTTCCCGCTGGCGGGTACGGCGAAGCCCCTTCCCCTGCAGGAATTTGTCGATCTCGGCTTGGACTTCAGGAACTATCACTGGAATCTATCGATAGCCGCAAAAGGCTACTCTCGTCAACCCTGTGAACTCCAGTAAGATGGATAAGGGGGAGCCGTTACTTGAAGTATTTTTTGAGCACCTTCTTCTCGTCCGGGAGCAGTGATTCCCGCCAGACGGCGGTGCCCCCCATGCCGTCTGAGTGCACATCCCCGGCAGCTGTCGGCTCCACGCGAATCTCGTCGATATCGTGCTGGCCGTCGCCAATTCCCAGTAAATCACCGGGTTGCGCCCTCGAAAGATCCTCATTTGTCACGCCCTCCAGGTTTTTCGAGCGGAGATCCTTTTCATCCTTTGAAAGGTTCACAGGAGCGGTGCCTGGCCCGCGTGTGGTGCCACCATCTCCCATTCCAGGCTGCCCAGATTCTCCCTCGCCCTGCCCGTTCTTTCCATTCAGCAACTCTTGAAGCGCTTTCTCATCGCTGCTCATGCCGCCGTCCGATCCCTGGCCATTTGCCAATCCGTCACTTGTTTTCGATGCACTACGAAGACGCTCGCGAAGTTCCTCGATCTGTTCTTTGTCCAGTTGGTTCAATTGTGAGGGATCCAGGCCCTGCAGCTTTTCCATCAGCTCTTTGTTCAACTCGAGCCCATTGCGGTCGAGCCCTTTCACAGCTGCGTCGTAGTCAGCCAGGGCCCGTTCCCTTGCTGAATCACTCAGTTCCTCAAGGTTACCACTCATCGCGTCGAGACTGCGCTCAGCGTCGGCAAGTTCATCTGCCATGTCCTGAACTGCCGCATCAAGATTGCGCTTGAGGTGATCTGTCGCCTCCATGCTGCTGTGGCTGTACCACTCGTCTTCAGGCTGACTGCGTAGTTCACGAATCTGTTCCCGCAGCTTTTCGAGACTCTCGGGCTCCACGATCTTTTCCTGCTCAAGGGCCTCCAGAGTTGACTCCATTTGCTGCCAGCCCATCGGCTCGCTGATCGCCCGTTTTTGCCCATCGGCAAACACGGGAACAAACAGTCCACCCGCACACAGAATGAAATACGCAACCAGCGGCCCGGCAACCCCGGCAATCCGCCATTTCACTCCGCCATCTTCCGGATCATCGTCTCCAGCGTTTCTGCGGCGCGCCACAGGCCATGGCCCCACGCCCGCCGCAGCCGTCGATAACGCATTGTGCAAATGCAGCTTTGCTTCGAGTCGCACCATCGCCTGCTCATTGGTACAAAAGTGACGGCGTGCGGTTGCCCAGCCGATCGCCGAAACCGTCACAATCCCCCCCATCACGACGGCCAATCCCTGCCAGGCCAGTAGCTGCCATCCAACCGATCGCAGATAAAACAGCGCGGCAAACAATACGATTCCTCCCAGAACAAACATCTGGCCACTGCACGCCGTCCACCACCCAAGGTTCAACTTGAGACGAACAGCATTCGCACGTTCAATCCAAAAGCGGGCATCTGGATTTGGATGATCTGACGATCTCATACCGAGCGGAACGCTACTTGCCGCCCGGTTTGCTTGCAAGCCCTTTGCGCGAGGACGCTCTCAGCTCCGATCATCCGCCCTGCCGGGCGCTCGCACGCAAGCGGAGCCCATTGAGCGAAATGAAGCCAGTGGCATCGTCCTGATTGTAGGAGTTGGTAGGGTCCTTCTCCATCGTCGCCACATGTTCATTGTAGAGGCTCAATGGCGAGCGTCGCCCCGCTGACATGCAGTTCCCTTTGTAGAGTTTCAGTCTTACTTCACCACTCACTGTTTGTTGCGACTGGGTAACGAGTGCCTGAAGTACGTCGCGCTCCGGCGCGAACCAGAAGCCGTTGTAGACAAGTTGCGCGTATTTGGGAATCAGGGAATCCCGCATGTGCATGACCTCGCGATCCATCGTAAGGCTTTCCATATGGCGGTGTCCGTGGAGAAGGATAGTGCCACCTGGAGTTTCGTAAATCCCCCGGCTCTTCATTCCAACGAACCGATTCTCCACGATATCCACACGTCCGATGCCATGCTTCCCTCCCAGATGGTTCAGAACCATCATGACTCCGTAAGGTGAAAGCAAAGTGTAGCCGTCGGAGGTGCCCTCGCCTTGAACTCCGAGCCGACCCAGAATTTCGTCCAGTTGATCGACCTTCAGACCTGTGCAGTTGCCCTTTTCAAACAACATCTGCACATACTCGGGTGTGTCTGGCGCCTCCTCTGGCGACACGCTCAGAACGTACATACCGCGGTCAGCTTCCGTAGTCGCATCGTACCAGGGATCCTCAAGCACGCCACTTTCGAAAGAAATGTGCAATAAATTCCGGTCCATTGAGTAGGACTTGGACGCCGAAGCCTGAACTGGAATGTTGTGCTCGGCAGCATATGCGATCATCTCGGCGCGCCCGGGGAATTCCTCGCGGAAGTCAGCCATGCGCCAGGGCGCGATGACTTTAATGTTGGGAGCAAGCGACGCGGCTGAAAGCTCGAATCGCACCTGGTCATTCCCTTTTCCGGTAGCTCCGTGGGCGATCGCATCGGCACCTTCCTGAATCGCCACGTCGATCATCCCTTTCGAAATGACGGGACGGGCGATACTTGTGCCGAGCAAATATTGCCCCTCGTAGATCGCCCCAGCCTGGAACATCGGGTAGATGAAATCGCGAGCAAACTCTTCACGCAGGTCGCCAATGAAGCACTTGCTGGCCCCGGTGCTCAGAGCTTTTTCCTCCAGTCCGTCGAGTTCCTCCCCCTGTCCCACGTCGGCACAATAGGCGATCACTTCGGCATCAAAACGATTCTTCAACCAAAGTAAAAGTACTGAGGTATCCAGACCACCCGAATAGGCGACGACGATTTTCATTTTGCTCATATTTTGCAAAGAAGCACGGGAACTGCCGGTTCGTCAATGCCAGATGCGGAGCCGTCCCAATTCCCATATTCCCTCGAAAACCGCACCAATTGCAATTCCCTGCGCGTATCGTGCACCCATTATTTGATCGGGCTGGCAGGCGAGTTGCCGAGTGCCAAGCACATGCCACTTTTCGGAATGGCCCAATCAACCGACATGGGAAAACAAGCAACGCTGTACGAACGTATCGGCGGCAGCGAAGTCTTGGACAGGATGGTTGGCACCTTCTTTCAGCGTATCCTGGCGGATTCTGAATTGCTATCACTTTTTGAGACAACAACCAATGCCACCCTGGAGCTCGTGCAGAAGGAGTTCTTCGCGGCGGCATTCGAAGAGCCAGCCCCTTATGAGCGCCGACAGCGGCGGAGTGGACTGGGAATCCCCTCTCACTACCTTCCACGCTTTCAGAACCACTTCATCGCATCGCTCAAAACCCACAGACTGAGCGAGGATGACACCCGGACCGTCATCAATCGGCTCAACCACTATATCGAACAACTGGCAGAGGTGAGGTGAACGTACCAATCGTTTGCGATGCAGCACTTCGGTGTCTATCCTGACGGGCCGACGCTGAATGTTGACTTCTGTACTGCAAACTACCCGCTCGATTCCTCTACGCCTGTCCGTCCTGGGGGCCATCCTCTTTTTCCATCTCTCGCTGGCTTCGGCCCAGGTTTCGACAGCGCGACCGTTGACGGTACAGCAGCTGACGACCCGTCTGGATACGCTGAAAGCCGCGGATGCAGCGAAGGGGCCTGATATTGATGCCGCGGTAGCGGCCTTGGCCGACGCATTAACCGTCGCACAGGAACGTGAAGCTTTCGTGGCTCAGCGAATTGAGTACGAGCGAAAGATAGCTTCCGCGCCGAAAGACCTTGTTGCCGTGCAGGCCGCACTGGAAAAAGCGAATGAGGAAGTGGAGCCAAAAGAGGCGGCAGGAATTACTCCACTGAAGGAGGCAGAAGCCGAACAGGCGAAGACCACAGCAGCTCTGAAGGCGGCTCGGAAGGCTGTCGATGATCTGACAGAGGAACAGACGCAAAGCCGGGAACGATCGAACCAGATTCCCGACCAGACGGCCGCACTCGCTGCCGAACGGGACAGCCTCTCCGTTGAAGGCCAGCCCCCGCCAACGGCACCGGAATTGCAGAAAGCACAGTTTGAGCGCAACCTTCAGAGACGGATGGCTCTGTCAGATCAGCTGCTGAAGCTTGACGCCGAGAGGAACTTTTACGAAGCGACGAATGAGTTGCTGATGAAGCGAATCGAACTGGCCAATCGACAAGTGGCGCGACTGACCCGGGAGAGCGAATACTGGAGGGAGGAAGTAAACAAGGCGAGAGCAGCGGCAGCGGACGATGATCTCAAGAAGGCCAATGCCCAGAAAGAACAGTTTGCTGCCATTGCGGCGCTGCGCTCATATACAGCAGAAACAGCGGAACTGGCGGAGCGCCGAAAGTTGATCGCCGCAGACATCGATAAACTGAGCGGAGAGAAGAAAGCGGTTGAGAGCAAGTACAACACGATCCGTGACGACCGCCAGAACAGCCTGCGCCGAATCGAACTGTTCGAGTCAGCTGGGCTCGAAATGTTGCCCAAGATCAGTGAACTCCTGGCAAAAGAGAAGAAGGAACTGACGAAGCCGCAAGACCTTCAGAGCAAATTGCGAGCTGGATTGAACAAGTCAGCGCAGGCGGAAATAGAGTTGTTTGAGGACACCGAGGAAGCACAGAGACTGGCCGCAGAACGGGAGCAGGAGATCGGGCTTCTGGAGGTGAAGGCGGAACGGGAAGCAAAGGCCGCGAACATCGAGTACACCAAAAACAGCGCAGAGGCCCTGGTTAAGGACAGGCGGGAGATACTGGCCAGCCTGATTCAGGAAAACCGCAAATACGTGGCACTGATGGCCGAAACGAACCGAATTACGAAACTGACGCTGGATGAGGCGACAGAGTATCATCGCTTCCTCGACGAACGTCTGCTGTGGGCTCCCAACATGGGAAAACTGACACTGCAGAGCTTTGACAACGGCTTCACGGCAGTCGTGTCATTTTTCCAGATGCAAAGTCAGCCGTGGCTGGAAAGTCTCGCGCTGCAACTGCCAGCATGCATCGTCATCGGTATTCTGGCTGGCGCAATACTGGCGGGACGTCGGAAGTTCAGCAGCCTGCTCACAGCGAAAGGCGAAGCAGCCGCCCTGCGCAGGTGTACGTCCTTCGTTCCCACCGTAGAAGCCCTTGGCCTTACGCTCCTTCTCGCGCTACCCTTCCCTTTGCTATTGGGTGCATTGGCCTGGCTGGGAGACGATGGCGAAATCGCCAACGGGCTGAAGTACGCCACCTATTTTTCAGCACTGGTGGGGTTTGCTTTCGTTTGTAGCCGACCGACCGGCCTTCTGGAATCCCACTTCAAGATCGAGAGTGCCCGCGTTGGATATCTACGCCGTCATCTGAAGTGGTTCTTTCCTGTCGCTCTTCCTGTCATGTTCTTCACGGGAGCCTTTTCTCAAGGAAACTCTGAGGGAGGGCGCCTGTTTTTCTTCCTACTGATGCTCATCATTGCGGTGCTCGCGCTGCAACTCCTCCGCCCCGGTGCGCAACTCGTCTTTTCCAAGGGAAAACCGTCAGCGAACAAGGTCGGGCTGGCGATCGCCTTGATCGTCCCCGTTGCCCTCTCGACCGGGGCCGCTCTCGGCTACTTCTCTTCAATGATCGCCCTTCGCTTGCTGATCATGAAATCGTTCTGGCTTGTGGTTCTTGGTTGGGTACTGACCCGTCTGATGCTACGGTGGATTCTTGTATCACGCCGCCGCCTGGCGATTGAGCAGGCACTGCGCCGCAGGGAAGCGTATCTGGCAGAACGCGAGAAAAGCACCGATCCCGACCGCAAAGCTGGGGCAGTTTCAACGCTGGAAGAAGTCAAAGCGGAAGCTGTCGATGTAGTTGAAGTGGAGGAGCAAACGGCTCGCCTCACGCGTGCGCTGGTCACTACCGCAATGGCAGTTGGCCTGTGGGCGATATGGGCTCCTACTTTGCCAGCCCTGTCAGTCTTAAAGGGCATTACGGTGTGGGGAGAAACGATACCTGCGGCCGCTAAGACAGCCGCTACGGCATCTGGAACGTCCCTCCTGACCGGACTTTCGGCACCTTCCGAATCTTCTACTGGTGCCCCCCAAACATCAGCACTGCCGGAGATCATCAGGCCCACTTCAGGAGGTGTCAGCCTGCAGGATGTCTTCGTGGCGATTGCCATCCTTGCCTTGACATTCGTCGCCGCGAGCAATGTGCCCGGACTCCTGGAGTTGACACTTCTGCGCCGCATTAATCTTGAGCCGGGCGGAAACTTTGCCGTCACCACGACCGTGCGCTACGTCATCGTCCTTGCAGGCATCCTGCTGGCATTCGGAAAAATCGGCATTTCCTGGTCGAATGTTCAGTGGATCGCCGCCGCAGTAACGGTCGGCATCGGCTTTGGATTGCAGGAAGTTTTTGCAAACTTTGTCGCAGGTCTCATCGTTCTGTTCGAACGGCCGATTCGGCTCGGTGACATCGTGACTATTGGGAATGCCTCAGGGAAGGTCACCAAGATTCAAATCCGGGCGACGACAGTCTTACAATTCAACAACAGGGAACTGATCGTCCCTAACAAAGACCTCATCACCGGAACGCTGATCAACTGGACCCTCTCGGATGGGATCCTTCGAATCGAGGTTCCAGTGGGCATCGCCTACGGATCTGACACGGAAAAGGCCCGGGAGATACTCCTCAAAATTGCCCAGGAAAACCCCCGTCTCCGGAAAGAACCGAAACCTGACGTTCTCTTCTCCGCCTTTGGTACCAGCTCTCTCGACTTCCAACTGCGGGCTCATGTCAGCGTCATCGATGACCTCTTGCCCGCAAAGAATGAGATCTTCTTCGCGGTGGAAAAAGAGTTCCGCGAGGCAGGAATCGAAATCGCCTTCCCGCAGACGGACATTCACATCCGATCCGTTCCCGACGGCTTTCAACTGCCAGATCGCAGGCCGGCCGATTAGACCTCCGTTGTCAGAGCCGCGACCGCCTGTTCCAGCGATGCGACATCATGCACTCCGATGACCTCAGTCCCTTTGCGAATGCGGCCCATGAGCCCGGCGAGCACGCCTCCCGGCCCAAATTCGATGAACAGGTCATTCCCCTCCTCCAGCAGCCCCTCCATGGATTCAGACCAGCGCACGGAACCTGTCACTTGAGCCTCAAGAGTTGCCCGGATCTCATCGGCATCCGCAACTGCGGTAGCCGTCACATTGCTGATCACGGGATAAGCAGGTGCGTTGACATCCACCGTTGCCAGCTCTGCTGCCAGTTTCACGCGGGCGGAATCCATTAACCGGGAATGGTAGGCCCCGGCGACGTTCAATTCCTTGCCCATGCGAATCCCGGCTCCTTTTGCACCTGCAATCGCTTTCTGAACACCCTCAACCGATCCTGACAGCACAATCTGGCCCGGCGCATTGAAATTTGCCACGTCTACATCACAGTCGCTTGCCAGCTTGCGCACAGCTTCCTCGTCACCACCGATCATCGCAGCCATGGAACCTGCTGTAGCCGCGCAAGCCTCCTCCATAAACTGACCACGGCGCGCCACCAGCCTGAGCCCATCGGCAAATGAAAACGTCCCGGCCGCCGCATGGGCTGTGAATTCGCCCAGCGAAAGTCCAGCCGTGGCGGCAGGCTCGACCGATACATGTTCCTGCAACAGTCGCATGCAAACCAACCCGTGCAGATACAGCGCCGGCTGACAAAACGAAGTTCGGGTCAACTGATCCTCCGGTCCCTCGAACATCACCTCTGTCAGTCCCATGCCAAGAATTTCGTCAGCGTCGGCACACATTTCACGGGCCTGCGGAAAGGCATCGACAAGATCTCTGCCCATTCCCACTTTCTGGGCTCCCTGACCCGAAAACAGAAAAACGACGCGACGACTGGAGGAAGTTTGGCTACTCATAGTGTCGGTGCTATCCGTCAATTCGTGCAATATGGCAAGATCGTATCGCACCGGTCTCGGCAACTCAAATTGGGTCGAATTGGGCGCGTGGTGTGGATACCTTTGACGGAATTCCGGGATTCTATTATGCTCTGGGAAATGGAGGCGCGACTGGTGACCGTTACAAAACGTCTGACAACACTGCTGACTGCGAGCGTTCTCGCAGGCTCCGGTGTGGCCGACGATCGCATCTGGACGGATACCCAGGGCCGGAAGCTATCCGCTCAGCTCCTTGGAATCGAAAGCAGAAAGGCAAAACTCCGGCTGGCCAACGGGAGAGTTTCCGAGGTTGAACTGGAAAAGCTCAGCCCCGATGACCTCGATTACATCGAGACCTGGCGCTCCAACCGCCCAGAGCGCATCTCCTGGCCGGATGAAATTGACGTGCGCGATGACGTTTCCGTGGAAACCGTTAAGGAAGATTCGGCGAACAGTGAATTTGTGTATCGCACAAAACACTTCGAGTTTCACTCTGACGAAAAGATCGCGAACAGCCTGATTAAAGACTTTTCCCTGGCATTCGAAGCCACATTTGCAGCCGTCGCTGCCCTCCCACTGGATCTCAAACCCGAACCTCCACAGGGGCACTTTCAAATTCGACTCTTCGGTGATCGCTTCGACTACTACGCTGCTGGTGGATTGTTGGGCTCTGCAGGTGTTTACGTTCCGCTGGAACGCCATATCCTCGTCCCGATGGACGGACTGAATCTCAAGCGGGTTGGCAGCGAATTGAGAAAAAACAACAGCGCCTACGACAACAGCACGCTGATTCACGAGATCACCCATCAGGTCATGCATGACTGGTTGAAGCATTTGCCGCCGTGGATGGTAGAAGGAATGTCCGAGTACCTGTCGGCACTCCCCTATTCCAATGGGAAGTTTCGATTCAACGAGAGCGCGAGAAAAAACGGTCTCAAGTCCGCGCTGGCCCGGTGGGGAGGCGCGCGCCGCACCAGCTATCCAATCCTGCCTGCCGAATCCTTATTTGGTGTAAATTCACGGCAGTGGAACCAGGCGACCGGGAATGCTGCCGTACTGAACTATTCGTCGTCGATGCTCTACGTCTACTACTTCATGCATCTGGACGGACGTGGTGAGGGCGAAGGAATCTGCGCGTTTGCAGATGCCGTTCATCAGGCAAAACCTTCCGCAGCTCCTTTCCTGAAGGAATTCGAAGCAGCACTCCGGGGTTACGTGGCAAAAATCGACGCAGCGGAAAAGAGTGGCGGCACCGAAACCGTGACGGAAGACGAAATTCCAGAGATTCTACTAGTGCCACCGGACTCCATAATCTTCAAAAAGGGTAGCCCTCACGAGCGTGCTTTGGCTCGTTTGATCGGCGATCGAACCCTGAATCAGCTCTCCGAGGACGTTATTGCTGCATTTTCTAGAGATGGAATTCGCTTAGAATGAACCATTTACATACTCACCCAGAAAAAAATCGACTTTTTCACAATAAAAGATTGCCACAACCGTTTCTTTCTCACTAATTTCTTACTTATCCTATGAAAAAGCTGTCTCTAGTCCTTGTTACCCTTGGGATCGTCGGTTACTCCGTTATCGGATCAGTCACCGCCGACATCCAAGATCCACCAGCCGGTCGCTACGGTAAAGTCCGCAAGCTCAGCCGCGCCGTTTCCAACGTGATTTATGGCATCACCGAAGTCCCTAATCAGTGGACGCGCGTCAACAATGCTGAAGGTGGAACCGCTGCCGCCAGCTACGGAACCGTGAACGGCGCAGTCCGTACCGTCCGTCGCCTCGGTTATGGCATTTATGAACTGTTCACGTTCCCGTTCCCAACCTACAAAAGCGGATACCGTGTGCCATACACCTCAAACTACATCAATCCTGAAACCGGCATCAACGAATTCCCGCCGGAGCTTGGGTTCATGTCTGACGCCGAGTACGGGCGCAACGCACCCACTTTCTAGTCCGTTCTTTTCGTAATTGGTTTTTGGTTCAAACCTTACTGACCGCCCTGCTGGATTCCGGCAGGGCGGTTTTTTGTCCCACTCGTTGCGTGCGCCAACAGTTGCCTCCTAATGCACAAGACTATCCAAGCAGCACTCCGTGCGCGAGGAGTGAAGATTCTGGATGCACGATGCACGGACTGTTGTTACCATCTCTAGATCAACAGACGCATAGCTGACGCAGATGCCGGAAGACGAAGAAAAATTCCAGAGACTCAGAAGTGAACTTCTGACCCAGAGCGACACCCACGAATGGCTCGAAGAAGAGGATGTAAGTGAGCTCGTAAGAATCGCATGCAGGAAGAACATTCCCACCCAGGTGATCCTCGCCTGCCGCGAGGCCTGCAATTCAGAATCGGCGTTCGTTCACCATCTGTCAGGACTGGTCGGAAAACGGAGTAGAAGAATCCTTGCGATCGACGACGAACAGGATTTTCTCGACCTCCTAAAAACAAGCCTTGAGCATGGTGGCCGATTCAGCGTTGCAACCGAGACCGATCCTTTCCATGCGCTTGAGATCGTCGATGAGTTCCGTCCGGACCTTTGCATCGTGGATATGAAGATGCCCGAAATGGATGGCAATGAATTGATCAAGCGCATCCGGCAGCGCTCGCACCTGACGAAAACACCAATCATCGTCCTCACCGGCCTGTTGTCCGATACGAATGTTGAGGCTGTATCAAAGGATCATGTCCTTTACCTATCAAAACCGGTCGTCCTCAAAGAGTTGATCTATTGTATCGAAGAGCACCTCACCACCTTTGAAAAAGGACAGGCGAAGTAGCCCGAACAATGAGACATCTTCCCTCCGCTCATCTGATCATCTGAACGATGCAGCTTCCGCCCGGACAGTCGCTCACTCATAAGTTTCCTGTTGTCGGCGAAAAAGCGCCGCCCGAAGAAGCACTGGATCTCGAACACTGGCGACTTGAACTCGGCGGTCAACTCACGTCCGCACTGGACTTGACGTATCGCGACGTCATGAAAGAAGCGCAGGATGAATT
This sequence comes from Verrucomicrobiia bacterium, assembly GCA_020439995.1. Lineage (GTDB taxonomy): Bacteria > Verrucomicrobiota > Verrucomicrobiia > Verrucomicrobiales > DEV007 > JAGROY01. The sequence goes on along the minus strand of JAGROY010000100.1, from coordinate 3,277 downwards.
GATTGCGGACATTCACTGCGTGACCAGCTGGAGCCAGCTGAAGATGAGTTTTACCGGCATCCGATTAGCCGATCTATTGGCACGGCTCGGGGTTGCGCCTCGCGACACTGCTCAGTTCGTGCGATTTGAAGCCTACTCACATCGCCTGCACGACACCAGCCTGCCACTGGCGGTAGCGCTGAGCGACAGTTGGCTGGTGCACAGCTTTGAAGGACAGCCGCTTACTCCCAGCCGGGGCTACCCTCTCCGAGTGGTCACGCCATCCAGGTACTTTTACAAAAGCCTGAAGTGGCTTCGCCGCATCAACTTTATGGAAAACGACCGCCTCGGTTTCTGGGAGCGAACGTCAGGCTATCACAACACCGGTGATCCATGGCAGGAACAGCGGCTTGAGGGAGCCCGCTTCACTTCACAGGACGAAACCGATGCCTTTCGTGACCTCACTGATTTTGTCGAATGGCGAACGATCGCGACGACGGACACACCCCGCGTCCTGGTGAAAGCCAATCTCCGCAACTGGCGACCACACACCAGGAATCTCACTTCCCTTCAACTGAAGGCGTGTGACTTTCGTGGTGCCGATCTGGATCACGTCGACTTCACCGGGGCGAATCTGACGCTGGGCAACTTCACTGGCGCAAGTCTTCGCAGTGCCAATTTCGCCAACGCCGATCTTGAAGGCGCGGACTTTTCCGGAGCAGACCTGTCTGGAGCGCAATTCGCGAACAACTTCCTTTCTGCCACGACCTTTACCAAGAACGGTCGTTCACTTCTAGGCTTCCATGGCATGACCATGTCCGCGCCAGACGGGCTACTGGAAGAACAGCGGGCCTATCTGGAAAAACTCCCTGGAGTTCTGGAGTGAACCGCTACCGCGCCCCCTTCACGAGCGTCTTCCTGCGGAACACTTTGTCAGCGCTGCACAGGTAAAGCCAGGACTTGTCCTTCCCACCAAAAGCACAGCTCACTGCACCTTTGTCCGCAACTGGTTTCGCCAGCACTCCTCCCATACGTCCAGTCTTGTCAAATACCTGAATTCCCACGTGTGAGGTGATGTAAAAGCGTCCGTCTGCATCCACCGTCATTCCATCGCCGCCCGTGGCCGCGTCCGGCTCTGGAACGCGCAGTTCCATGGATCGCTCTCCTGCGATCAGTGCTCCCGAGTCCGCCACCATGAAACTCCACGCGTGCTCGCCGCCATATTCACTGATCACCAGTTCATTTTGCGATGGGCTCAAAGCAATGCCGTTCGGCTTGTTGATTCCCGACGCTACGACTGGCGGGCGGGACATTCCCCGGGCACCCACAGGAACACGTACCACTGCCCCTGCACCAGTGTCCGTAAAGTAGACCCAGCCAGCATCGGAGACAACGAGGTCATTCGGATTTACCCCCGTCGCGATCGTCGTGATTTCTTTCGTCTCTGGATGAATTGCCACGATGCGTTTTTCATTGCTCTCGCCCTCCCCTTGCACCGCAGCGTAGATGGTTCCATCTGCAGCAATATCCATTCCACTGATACGCGGACCATCTGTCAGCCACGCCACCGGGGCCGAATCATCGGTCGGGACTCTGTAGACGGTGCCGCTGGGAAGATCACTGAAGTACACATTCCCCGCACCGTCGCTGCAAAGACCATCTGTAAACTTGTATCCCTCACCAGCCAACTCCCAGTCCCCAGGTTTACCTCCGCCTTCCACCACCTTTGACAATGCTTCGTCCCCAGGGAAATTGTCTTTAGTCAATGGGCTGGGCAGCGACACCAGCTCCGGTCGCCACAGCCAGCGGAGCGACTCTGGAAAGATCGCCCCGCCATGCTCGCCGCTGTGCGATCCATCCCCAAGCACAAACTTGAAATCGTAACCTGCAAAAGCGAGAGCGCTCGCCATCTGCTGGTTCGCCAGCGGCCAGTTGCCGTGCAAATTGTTAAGATCATTGCTCCCGTCCTGAAGAAATACTCGGATGGGTTTCCGCTCAGTTTTCCGAATCAATGCAGGATACACTTGACCTCCACGGATATTCGTAAAGCTGCCGATGTGACTCAGCACTTTCCCAAACCGATCTGGCCGCTCCCACGCGACCGTCCATGCGCAGATTCCACCAGAACTCATGCCGCAGATGGCATTCTTCGCCGGATCCTTGCTTGCCTTCACCGAAAACCGTTTCTCAACCTGTGGGATTAATTCATCGACCAAGAATCGCACGTAAGCATCCCCCAGTGAGTCATATTCAAAACTACGGTTATTCCTGGGCTGCCAGCCATCCGCACCAGACGCCTCGCCTGCACTGCGATTGCCCGGATTCACAAAAAGTCCCACAAGTCTTGGAATCGATCCATCGGCTATCAGATTGTCGAACACCGTGGGCACACGCACCTGCCCGGTGTCACTGACGTAAGCGTGCCCGTCTTGAAAGACCATCAGCGGCAACTCTTCGTCTATCTTCGTTTCGCCCGGGGGCAGGTAGACCCAATAGTGTCTCGAAGTCCCGGCAAACACCTCGCTCTGATCAAATGCGAACGGCCCCTCGACTTTGCCTTTAGGAACATCCGCTCTGACCATCGAATCCGGCCCCAGTTCATAGCCAGCCTGGGCTTTAAGAGGACCAGCAGCAAAAATTGCTGCAAGTGCGAGGGACATCGCCCACGACAGTGATTGTTTTGCTGAATGACAGAAGAATTTCATTCCTCATGGCTATCCTGATGCAAACAATCTGTCACGTAAAGCGCCGCAACCAGCGCCACATTGGAAACAATCATGACATTCCCCGCCGATCGCATAAACTAAAGCCAATCCATCTTTCCCGATGATGAATTGGAACCGTCGAATTGCAATTCCGCCCGGAGAAGACACAAATAATTGCGACGACTGGGATTGATCAGAAATCAGTGTTTCCGACCGTTGCTCTCGTTATTAAGGCCAGATTCAGTGCCCATCTTTTTTGCACCATCGACCGTTCGCCCAGTCATGGTAACGACTGGCCCTAACGAAGAGCCGAAGAGCCCACTTGGGTTGACTCCATCGATCCAGGAATGGTAAACATCGATATCGTCTGCGACAAGGGTTCCTACAGAACTTGCTCCGGTATTCCAATAGATCCCGCGGGTCGCTTCCCGGTTTGCTCCAGGATGGTTCCCTACAACAGTGGTGCCTTCCCACACGCCTACTCCGGCAATCTTCCCACCATCTCCAATCGACACCGCCCAGAATTGTCCCGGATCCGGCTGCGCCGTCAGATTTTGTGCCTCCTGCCCTTTTTGTCTACAAATAAACCTGCG
>JAGROY010000099.1 GCA_020439995.1 Verrucomicrobiia bacterium | reverse complement strand
AGTGTGAGCGTTGAGGGAGCGGATCTCGCGTCCGGTGGTAAGATCCCACAACAACACCCGACCGTCGGCCTCCCCGGTCGCCAACAGCTGGCCATCGGGCGAAATGGCGAAACCAGCACTCCAACCTCCCGGCGGAGAAATTCTGAAGTTTGGTGAACCAAGAAATCCCTGAATTTCAGACGAGTAAGCTCTGCGGTAGTAGGCGATGTTCTGGTCGAGATCGTTGCCGGGAAGATCCAGCCCGAGTGGCACGGGAGCATCATCCGTGGCGGAAGGCTCAGGCCGCACGATGGACGTCAGCACGCGAACAGGCGCATCAATGAATCGATCGTGCAACGCAGGGTGCAACAGCTCCCGTAAAAGCGCTTCCCTCAGCCCGCGCAGCTCGGGAGACTGCTCCCAACCGCCTGCATAGCGAGAAGGCCAGATGTCACGTTTGAGAGGAATGAGCCCGGTGTAGGTCTGAGTTCTTTCCTTCAGCAGGGCACTTGACTCCGACCATAGCACCTGACTGAGCGCTTGATCGATGGGATCGCGGGCCGGGGATGCGTTCATTCGTTCGCGTAACGGGCGGCGGAACTCTTCGGCATTGTAGGCATCGAGCGCCCGTGCCTCTGCATCTTCGGTCTCGGCAAGACAGGAGAAGGCCAGCACCGAGTCTGCAGTAAAGTCTGGCACGTGTTCCGGGAGTAAAGCGAGAATGCGGTGTGCCTTCTGCCAGTCTCTGGAGCACAGCATGGGAAAGGTTTCCAGGGCCTCACGTCCGTCCCGGGCCAGCGCTTCGGGAAGCAGGGCGTCATGATCCACAAGATACCGTCCCGCCAGAAATTCCAGCACTGTGGAATGGATGAACACAAACTGCCCTGCATCGTCGGCGATGAAGAGCGCGGCGATGTGCAATTGCTGGAACCAGGTCGATGCCTGCCGCTCAGCATGGGATCCATCGACACCAGAATCCGGTGTGGGAAGCCCATCCCGGCTGTCATTTTCCTGAAGCCAGGTGGTGAAGAATGCTAACAGATCGCGCCTGGTAAGACGTCGCAGTGGCGTTTCATCTTCGCCAAAAAGGGCCCGGTAGGCCGTCCATGACAGGGCATCATAGAGTGCGCCAGCCTCGGGAAACCGTTCGCTGAAATCGGCACCTTCTGCAGCCGCGAAGAATTCGGTCAGCGTGGTCAAGCCCGGTTGCTGCTTGGCCTGGTCCCAGACCTTGAGCAAAACGAAGCGCATCACGGCATCGTAGGTGTGATACCGCGAAGCCCAGCCGCGTGATGCATCGAAGTAGAACAGCAACAGCAACGCCGTCATGGGTGTGCCCCCCAGGCGCAGTGCTGCCGGCTGATACGGCAGTTCGGCGACAAAGCGATCCGCTACTTGTCGCTTGCCAATGGGATCAAACACGGACCGTGCCAGCTGCGACAGTTCTCCAAGATCAAGCGGCTCGACATCCGTGATCAAAAATGTTTCCAGATCCAGCTCACTGCGGAATTGTCGTCGCGCCGTCAGGTAGATGCGTGACGAGCGTTCATCTGCCTTGTAGTAGATCCGCTGATAGCTGAGTGATCCATAGAGCGCTCTGGCTGCGATGATCAGGCGCTTGCGCAATGCGGGTGAAATGGCCTCGTCCAGCGCATCGAGCAGGACGGTGGCTTCATCTGCTTCCCATGCGCCATGAAACAGGCTGCCAGTGGCATCGAGAACATCGCGATCGAAGGAGTCTTCTATTAAATCGCCAGGCCACAGGAAAGCGCTGAGCAGAAAGCGCAACGCGCCGGGAACCGTATAGCCGTGCGCACCATTGTCGTAGGGGCAATGCTCAGCGTGCCCATTTCTTACCAAGCCGGAAGAGGCAAAGAGCAGCGGCGTGGTGGCGTCATCCGCAAGCAGACGATGTGCGAGATAGCGCAGGATCGTTGTCTTACCAGCCCCGGGCAGGCCGAGAATGACACTGTGCCGGCACCGGCTGTAAAGTCTGTCGGGCGTGAATCTCTCGTTCTCGGCAAATTCAGTGGTGGAAGGATCTTCGTCCCTGTCCCATTCGGACGGGTGGCGACGCTTGGTCTCAATTTCCGAGAGCAGCCCGACTTTCCGTAAGTTTTTCTCGTAATGACCGCGTCGCCTGGAGACCGGATCCAGGCGCAGCTGGATAAAGTTGCCGTCCATCGGAATGGGATCGTAGACCTGGCCGAAGACTGGAATACTGGCGCATTCGTTCCCGAGTGCCTTCCGTCGTTGCCGGAACAAAGCTGGAAACTGCAGATCCAATGCATCGCTTTGCCTGGGCAGGCGAAGCCGGTAAAAAACGGTCGTGGCAGCTCCCAGCAATTCCAGTCCTTTCAGTGGGCGGTCGAGCCGGATGGTCTGGATGGAACATCCATGGCGCTCGGGTGCATCGTGCAGCCGCAGTGCAAGCTCATGAGTAATGAGGAGATCGCCCGGAGTCGCCATTTTCTCGGCACGGAATACCCGCACTGCTTCGCTCGACTGAATGTTCCGGGGATAACCATCCGCATCTGGCGTCGCCTGAAACGCAGAGAAGTGTGCGACGTAGCGCAAACGACAATCGAACTGTGAAGTAGAGAGTTCGGGTGCCAGGCGTTGCATCTCGCTGAACAGCACCAGCAGCTGCTCGTGCGCGTCACCGGTCTGATGCAGCCGAAACAACATGAACCCGTCACCTTGATCTTCCAGCAACCGGAAGCCAGTCGCCGCTTCGAGCCCGATCAACGCCTGCCTGACCGGCTCGCGAAAGACCTGAAACGCCGGAGAACCATGCTCCGTCTGTGCTGCCGTCGAGCCGCAGAGATCGATCAGCAGGAGCACGCCTTCGATTGGGCGCATGGCGTCGGTCAAATTTTCAGGCATCTCAATGGGCAAGCGATTTGAGTTCCCTGACGAATGCACCGAACGATGAGGATCGCTCTGCGAGTGAGTCGAGATCCGACTCTTCGGCGATCCGGCGATTGAAATCGCGTCGCTTTTGGCGGGTCGCATATCCGGACTTTGTGTCGTACTGGTTCTTCAGTTGCGGCGGCACTGGATCAGGATGGTAGTGCGCCTTTGCCGATTTGTGCGCCTTCTCTGCGAAAATGGGTAAATCGGATTCGACAGTGTTCGGATCGAGCGCGAGGAGGATCCAGGTTTCAATCATCTGAACCGAGACGCCCACGGCGCACGGGAACAATGGGCCGTTGCCATCGTCAGTGCAGATGAGGTCGCGGCACTGCTCCAGTTGTCTCAGGCGATTTGCCCTGCCCAACGGAGCAGCATATGCTGTTTCAGGCTCATCAGCGTGAGGCGAGAAGTTTCCCCGGTCATTGTCGCGCACCACGACAAGCCAGATCGGGCCATCGCCCTCCAACGTTCTTGCTCGTGCCCGTAGCGTCAGAAAGAACCCCTCCATTTCAGTTGGATCGTCATCGTTAATGCCAACGAATCCGAAGTGGTGACAGGCATTCCGTTGCTGGGTTGCAGGCACCGTGAATCCGGTGACGCGTTCAACGATCACTCGGAGGAATTCGTCGTCAAATTCGCTCTCGGACAGAATATAGAGTCGAGCTTCAGACATCTCCTACTGGCCGTCGGAAAGGAAACCACTGAGGTAGAGCTTACTGAGGGCGAGCGACGCGCCACCCTTCTCCCTCAATTTCTGAAGCTCCGGGCCCAGTGATCGGATCGTGGAAGCACCATTCTCTTTTGCAATCAGCAATACCGAATCGGGATCTTCCTGGAAACAGTCGAGCAGATACGGATTATGGGAGGTAGCGATAATCTGCACCTTTCTTTCTTCGGCGACACGGCGAAATGCGCCTACGAAATCCTCAAAAAGTCTCGGATGAATCGAGTGATCCATGTCCTCAATCAAGAGCAAAGGTGGCGGCGATGGCTGGTGAACAATCGTGAGTAACGCGAGCAGCGTGCGTGTTCCGTCTGAGAGGAACTTCCCGGGAATTGGGGTGCGCACACCAGTGTGGGAGATCTGGATGGTTTTCATCCCTTCGCCAGCTGGCGCCAGTGAAAGCTTCTCTACATCCGGGATGAACTCGATGAGATCGGATTCGATACGGTCGAAGAGATCTTCACGGGCACCAGTCTTGAGAGTATCAAGCATTGCAATCACGCCACTGCCATCGCTTCTGATCGGTTCGCTGGTGCCCACTTTCTCTGAGACGGATACTTTCGACGGATCAATTCTATAGATGGGGACAAAGCGCCCGGGGAACGGGACACGATAGTGATGTCCAGAAAGAGGCGTCTTCAAGCCATCAGCCTCAATCGCAAAAGTCGTCTCCTCATCAAGATGGTTCAAGTGCGGCATCAGCTTTCCAACCTTCGCCGGGTGTTCGCCCTCTGGAAGATTCTTAAACCTTTCGGATTCCCACAAATTGATATCCCGAAAAAACCGGAGAAAATTGGTCTTTCCGGCACCATTTGCTCCGATCACAAGCGTGAATGGACTAAGATCGGCACTGGCTTGGACAAACGAACGGTAGTTCGAGATAGTGACTCGTGTGAGCATGGCGGGACTATCGACGGAAAACGGAGAAAATGCCAGAGCGATCGGGGATGTTCGACGGCTCGGTCGAGCATCTGGCCCATTGCTCTCAGGTTCTGAATCGTGACAGAGTCGGATCGGCGGCATCGGAGCCGCGGGGATAGTTCGAAACGAACGCGCCAATACCTGGGCTGCGCAGGACGGAATTCCATTCCGTGCTGCGGCGGCTTGCTCATTACATTTGGATACAGAAATTGTATTGGCATCGATGAGCAGTCTGTTCCATCCTGCCCGTCCGATGGCAGACTCCTGGCTCCTACGGCGAATGGCCTTATTTTATCGCTTCAAACGTTTCCTCACCCTCGGCTTGTGTATGGCTGGGTGGGCGTTGACGGTGTGTGCTCAGGAGGAAGTGGAGCGACCGGCGGCGAGTGCGATGACGTTGAAACAATGCGTGGTTCTTGCATTGCAGCAGACGTTTGATCTGAAAATCCAGGAAGCCAGCCGGGACATTGCCGCGGCGCGGGTAGGAGCGGCAAAGGCGGAATACGAGCCGACGCTGACGGCAACGATGGAGTATCGTGACACGACCGATCCGGGCGGCACGGATGTGCAGACGGGCGACTTTGTCAGCTCGAAGACGCAGACGGTGCGTGGCGACACGGGGATCACAGGGCTGTTGCCTTCCGGCGGGCGCTACACGATCGGCGCTTCGGCCACGGACACGGATGGGGAACGCGGGCCGGATCCGTTTTCGAATGGATCGATCCAGGGGCCTTATGCTGAATTCAGGCAGCCACTGCTGGAGAATTTCCGCATCGATGACACGCGGCTGAACATCCGGGTATCGCTGCAGAACTTGCAGATCTCGACGCTGGAATTGAAGCAGTCGATGCTGCGGATCGTGAATCAAGTGGAGGAGGCCTACTACGGGCTGGTGGCGGCTGAGGAAAGTGTCAGGGTGCAAGAGATGGCGCTAAGCCTGGCGGACGAGCTGTGGCGCGAGAACCAGAAGCGCGTCGAGCATGGCGATATGGCACCGATTGAGGCTGCCGAAGCGCAGTCACAGGCTTCGACGACCAAGGCGGCGCTGTTGCTCGCGGAACGCCAGTTCAGAGCACAACAGAATGTTCTGAAAGGCGTCATGGTCGATGACTTCGCGAAGTGGCGCAATGTGATGATCGTCTCAGAAGGAACGCTGACTACCGAGCCAATCAGTTTTGACTACCGCCAGAGCTGGGGTCGCGCCATGACTTCGCGGCCAGACCTGCTCACTTACAAAGTGCAACTGGAGCAGCAGGAGCTGATGCAGGAACGGCGGAAAAATGCCCTGCTCCCCGAGCTGGATCTCACAGCTGGTGTAGGGCTGGCCGGGTCAGACACCGAGGTCAGTGGTGCCTTTCAACAGGTGCGCGACCAGGATGCGCCGTATTTTTCCCTGGGATTCTCGCTGTCGCTGCCGCTGGGAAACCGGCGGGAAAAAGCAAACCACAAAATCGCAGTCGCCGAAACCAGACAGGCCGAACTGCGGCTGCGGCAGTTCCGACAGTCGGTCATGATCGAGATCGATGACGCGGTGAGTCAGGCGAAAACCGACTACGAACGGATCACCGCCACCCGCGAGGCACGGGAATTCGCCGAGCTGGCGCTGAAGAATGAACAAGGGAAACTGAACCGCGGTGCCAGCACCAACTTTGTCGTCCTCCAGCTTCAGCGCAACCTCACCAGTGCGCGTTCGGATGAAATTCAGAGCCTCGCGGACTACAGCAGATCACTCTCACGCCTGCGGCTCGCGGAAGGCTCCAGCCTCGATACCCATCAAGTTGACTTGACCGCAGAGTAACCACCCTGACATGGCTAAAAAGTCCAGCAAACGTAAGTTCCTCATCATCTTTCTGATCGCCGCCGCAGCCGCTGGTGGTGGCTACGCATGGAAGAAACACAGCGAACGGGAACTCCCGGTCAAGATTGAAACGGAAAAGGTGGCGAAGCGCGACATCACCGAAAGCGTCGTCGCCACGGGCAACATTCAACCCGTCACCCGAGTAGTCATCAATCCTGAGGTGGCAGGCGAAATCGTCGAATTGCCAGTGAAGGAAGGGCAGAAGGTCAAGGAAGGCGACCTGCTGTTGAAAATCCGGCCGGACAATTACGTTGCCAGCAGAAACCTGGCGGAAGCCAGTTACAACTCCTCGCTGGCCAACCTGAAGCTGAGCCAGGCGAATCTTGAAAAAGCCGAGGCCGACTTCAAACGGACGGAGGCGATGTACGGCGACAAGTTGATCTCCGAAGCGGAGTTTCTCTCAGGACGCAACGCGTTTCAGGTGGCATCGGCATCTGCAGAGTCGGCGCAGCATGGCGTGGAGCAAGCAAAGGCGGCGCTCGACCAGGCCGACGAAGACCTGGCGAAGACGACGATCGTTGCTCCGATTGACGGCACCATCACCCAGCTGCGTTCAGAAAAAGGCGAGCGCGTGGTCGGCACTTCGCTCATGGCGGGAACGGAGATCATGACGGTGGCTCAACTGGAAACGATGGAGGCACGTGTGGAAGTGGGCGAGATCGATGTGGTCTCAATCAAACTGGGACAGAAGGCGCGACTGGAAGCGGACGCTTTCCGCGATGAGGAATTCACGGGCGAAGTGACGGAGATCGCAAATGCCTCGAACAATAGTGGTGCCGGAGCGGCAGCGCAGACTCAATCAGCCACCAAATTCCAGGTGAAGATCCGCGTCACCGAGAAGGAAGCGTTTCGCCCCGGCATGTCGGTGACTGCCTACATTGAAACACGATCAGTCAAAGACGTGCTGACCGTGCCGCTACAGAGCGTGACGACCCGGGCGAAGGTAGATGAGACAGACAAGGAGAACGGCAATGGCGACGACGAGGCTCCGGCGAAGAAAAAGAAGGAGCGAAAAAAGGCCGAGGAAGTTGTCTTCGTGCGGGAAGGAGACCACGTCAAGCAAGTGCCCGTAGAGCGCGGCATCAGCGACGACGATTATGTTGAAATCAAATCCGGCCTGGAACTCGGTCAGGAAGTGGTGAGCGGGAGCTATCGGGCGATCAATCGCGACTTGAAAGACAACGGTCTCGTCGAACTTGAGAGCGAGGCAGCCGAAGACGATTGACCCGACCACTTGATGAGCCTGCTTCGCATTCGAAATATTGCCCGTTCCTATGAGATGGGAGCCGAGACGGTTCACGCCCTGCGCGGCGTCTCAGCGGACATCGAAAAAGGCGAGTACGTTGCAATCATGGGACCGTCCGGCTCGGGAAAGTCTACTTTGATGAATCTGTTAGGGTGCCTCGATTCCCCCACCAGTGGCAGCTACGAACTCAACGGCACCGACGTCTCCAGCCTCGACGAGAACGCACTGTCGGACATTCGCAACCGGGAGATCGGCTTCGTCTTCCAGACCTTTAATTTGCTGCCCAGAGTATCGGCGCTGCGCAATGTGGAGCTGCCACTGATCTATGCCGGAATCCCCAGAGACGAACGCCGCGAGGCCGCACGCGTGGCGCTCGAACAGGTAAACCTGAGCGACCGCATGGAGCACCGTCCGAACGAGATGTCCGGCGGCCAGCGCCAGCGCGTCGCGATCGCCCGGGCACTGGTCAATCAGCCGAGCATCCTTCTCGCCGACGAACCCACGGGAAACCTCGACTCCACCACTGGCACGGAAATCCTCGGCCTGTTCCACTCACTTTGGAAAAAAGGCCACACCATCATCGTCGTCACGCACGAAGAAGAGGTGGCGCTGAATGCGCGCAGAATTTTGCGTATCCGCGATGGACTGTTGGCGAGCGATGAAATCGTAAAATGAAGCTCTGGCACGAGATCATGGAAAACCTGCGCATCGCACTGGAATCGGTGCGCACGAACAAGCTGCGCTCATTCCTCGCGACTCTCGGCATCGTCATCGGCGTGTTCACCGCGACGCTGATGGCCACTGCGATCACCGGCCTTGGAAAGGCGTTTGAGAACAGCATCTCGGCGATCGGATCCGATGTCATCTACATCCAGAGATTCAATTGGGGCCCGTCAGAAAAATGGTGGAAAGTCAGGGCCAGGCGCCCCATTTCCCTGGTGCAGGCGCGCCGACTGGCAGAGCGGGTAGCGCCTCCTGCCACCGTCTCCTACGAGTCAGGGATGGGAGGCACAGTGAAGTACCTCGACCGCACTGCCAGCAACGTCATAATCATGGGAAACGTCGCGGCAAGCGCGGAAGTGCGCGGACTCAGCGTGCAGGAAGGTCGGTTCCTAAGCGAGGCGGAGGTCGACGGCGAGCGCCCGGTGTGTGTGTTAGGGCACGACCTGGCGGAACGCTTATTCCCCTACGAAAGCGGCCTGGGCGCATGGGTAAAGGTCAACGATCGACGCTATCAAGTAGTGGGAACGCTGGAGAAAATGGGCGAGTTCATTTTTGCCAACCTCGACTTCCAGGTCATCATTCCGGTGACACGGATGATCGCGGATTTTACACGGGAGCCCGATCTGACCATTGCCGTGAAAACTGGTGACGCGGCCGCGCTGGATGAAGTCCAGGAGGAGCTGCGATGGATCATGCGCACCGTGCGCGGCATCGACCCCGGGGAGGAGGACGATTTTTCCGTGAACAATCAGAATGCACTGCTCGATATGTTTGGGAAATTCACAGCCGTCATCGGCACGGCTGGCCTGTCAATGACCGGACTGGCGCTGCTGGTCGGCGGCATCGGGATCATGAACGTAATGTTCGTGTCAGTGACTGAACGGACGCGTGAAATCGGCGTGCGCAAAGCGCTCGGAGCCAAGCGCCGGGCGATCCTTTCCCAGTTCCTGATGGAGGCCGCAGTTATCTGCCTGCTGGGTGGCGTTGCAGCCCTCGCGCTCGCCTGGCCAGTGACGCTGGTCATGCAAAAATGGCTACCCGCCACCATCTCTCCATCGATCGCAATGATCGCGCTGGCAGTGTCTGCCGCCACCGGACTCATCGCCGGTTTCCTCCCCGCCTGGCGCGCTGCCAGGCTGAACCCCGTGGATGCCCTGCGCAGTGAGTGAGGGATTCCCAGCACTGTCGCAACGCAGCCGCTTGGGGCGGTTGCGCGTGGAACTGTGGGAAAGCCTGCTGATGGCATTCGACTCCATCACATCACACAAGCTGCGTTCCGGACTCACGCTGCTCGGCATCTTGATCGGAGTGTTTTCGATCATCGTCGTCATGACCGCACTGCGCGCCCTTGAGAAAAACGCGGAAACGATCCTCTCCCAGCTTGGCCCTCACACATTCACCATCAAACGCACGCCAGCCTTCGTTTTCGAATCTCCCAAGGACGGCAAACGCCCGTGGGAGCGCGAGCCGATCACCTACAAGCAGGGACTGGAAGTCGCGCGCAAAGCATTGCTGCCGGTGAGCATCGGTCTCGAAGAAGGATTCGCCAGTGGCACCGTGCGCTCTCGTTTTGAAGAAACGAATCCGGACGTAGGCATCACCGGCATCACTCCAGGGGTGTTTGCCGCGCGCAACTGGAACATCAAGGAAGGGCGCGCCCTGCAGGATTCCGATGTGGACAGCGCCCGACTGGTGTGTGTGTTAGGGAATAGCCTTGCCGCTCAGTTGTTCCCACACAGTTCCCCTGTCGGCGAAAGAATCACCTTCGATGGCCTTGCCTATCGCGTCGTCGGCCTGCTGGAGTCAAAGGGCAACATGATGGGCGGCCAGCAGGACAACTTCCTGCTGATACCGATCACCACCGGCCTGCAACGCTACGCGAATTCCCGGGTCAGCATCTCCATTCTGGTGCAGGCAGCCGGGCCGGAACTGTATGACGACACCGTCGATGAAGTACGCGGACTTTTGCGAAACCTGCGCAAGAACGAGCCGGGCGCGGACGACGACTTCGAGGTCATGAGCAATGACTCGCTGATGAATCAATTCAACGAAGTGACATTCGCCCTGCGGGCAGGGGCTGCGATCATCAGCTCAATCTCTCTGGTGGCCGCCGGAGTCGGGATCATGAATATCATGCTGATCTCCGTCACCGAACGAACCAAAGAGATCGGCGTCCGGCGGGCGATTGGTGCTCGGAAGGGCATGATCATGACACAGTTCATTCAGGAGGCAGTGATCCTGTGCCTGCTGGGTGGAGTCACCGGTGTCGCACTGGGGGTCGCAGGGGGGAACGTGTTGTCCATCCTGTTTAAGACTCCTGTAGTATTCCCCTATGACTGGATGACCTACGGGCTCGTGATCTGCACCTTTGTCGGCGTGGTTTTTGGGGCCTACCCTGCCTTCAAAGCGGCAAATATCGACCCGATCGATGCCCTCCGCTACGAGTGAAACTACATCTGTGGAGGAATCCGATTGACAGGCGGGGTTCCGACTTTCAGTTAGTAGCCGATGGTTCGAGATATCGTCATTTATGGAAACCCTGTCCTGAGGGAGAAATGCAAACCCGTCACGGCGATCACTGATGAGATCCGTGAACTGGTGGGAGACATGCTGGAAACGATGGTCGCCGCCAGCGGAGTAGGCCTCGCAGCACCTCAGGTAGGCATCCCCATCCGGCTCGCCGTGATCGATGTGTCGTTTGATCCAGAATGCGTTACCTTCTTCAAGGTCAACGGCAAAGATGCGGTGATGGAAGACTGGATGCCGCTCATTTTTGTCAATCCAGAGCTTCACCTGCAGGGCGACCGCGAAACTGACACCGAAGGCTGCCTGAGCTTCCCGGAGATGCGGGCCGAGGTTCGTCGGCCCGGCGAAGTCAAAGCAACGCTGGCAATTGTCGACGGAGAGACCATCGTCGTCGAAACGGATGGCCTGCTGGCACGCGCAATCCAGCACGAGACCGATCACCTCAACGGCGTCCTTTTCATCGACCGCATCAGTGCAGCCGAAAAAATCGGCCTGAAACGGCGCATCCGCCTGATGCAGGAGGAATACGGCGAAGTCTTCCGTCCCAATCCCAACGCGGACGACGAGGAAGAGTGATCCTTCCCGATTTGTAGAGCTGGTGCTCTAACTTCAAGAGGTGCACTTCCATCTTCGAGGATGCAAAAAAACGGATCATCTTCAGTGCATTTCTTTATCCCACTGACGATCAATACGTTATCATCTTTCCTTAAAAGTTGGCACGGGCCTTGCGTTAAGTGATCGCAACACCGGACGGGAAACGTCCTGCTCGGTGGTGAACGAACAAGAACAAAACAAACCTTAAAATCGAAAGATCCAATACCATGGCTACCGAAGCACTTACACGCGCAGAAATCGAAGAGATCGTCCTCACCAACGCAGCAAAGCACCCGCAGTACCGCGACGCTCTGCTCGCTGATCCAAAGAAGACGGTTGAGACGCAGCTTAACAGCACCCTTCCTGAGAACGTAACGGTTGAAGTTGTCCAGGAAACACCCAGCAAAATCTACATCCGCCTGCCACACGTCGTCGCAGAAGGCGCTGAGCTTTCCGACGAAGATCTCGAGCAAGTCGCTGGCGGCAAAGACGACACCTACAGCTGTAACGAGTCGATCGGCGGCTTCAACACCCGCAACGAGTTCAGCGCTTCCGTATTTTAATCCAAAGCGGAACGGAATCCAGTCGGGGACACTTTCCCCTGGCATTGCACTCAGCCCCTCTTCTGCGTCCGCGCAGGGAGGGGCTTTTTCTTTTCTTCCATACCGGTGGATAACCCCCCACTTATCCGCCGGAGACCGCCTGGAGAATGGTGAGGGTATCGCCTTCACGGACGGGAATGTTCAATGAGTCTAGCCAGCGGGTGTTGTCTTCGTTGTGGAAGAACAGGACGTGTGGACGTTGCTGGCCAGATTCGGTGAAGAGGTGGCGCTGCAGGAGCGGATGCTTTGCAAAGAGTGCATCGAAGCACCCCTGAAGCGTGGAGGCCATCACGGGGATGCAGCTTTGCCCGTCTGCATGACTTTGAAGCAGCGATGGCAGGGCAATGTCCACGCGAACGCTCTCCGACTGAAGATGATCGCTCATGCTTCAGTGATCGCCGAGATCGAGAAAATTCGCGGCAGAGTGAAGGGCAGGATCTGCCATTCTTCGCCTGCGTTTCTGCTGTAGCAAATTTGCCCGTTCGCGGTGCCGAAGTAGACACCGGTCTCGGCGCAGGTATCGGTGCACATTGCCTTTCGCAGGACTCCGGTGAAACAATGGTCGGGCAGCCCGTTGCGCAATGGTTGCCAGGAATCCCCCCCGTCACGGCTGCGGCAGACGGTCAGCTTTCCATCTGCGGCGTGGCGAAACTCATCGCTCTCCTGGGGAACGATAAACA
Source organism: Verrucomicrobiia bacterium (assembly GCA_020439995.1). GTDB lineage: Bacteria > Verrucomicrobiota > Verrucomicrobiia > Verrucomicrobiales > DEV007 > JAGROY01. Next base: position 9,360 of record JAGROY010000099.1, on the reverse strand, counting down.
CAGTGTCAGGATCATGGGGATCGAGAGCAATGGGGAAGCCGAACTGTTTTTCCTTGAGCCCATTTTCAATGCGCTGCCAGTGATCGCCGCCGTCATCACTGCGGTAGACTCCCTGATGGTTCTGCTGGAACAGGCGATTGCTGTTCTGGGGATCCAGAGCGAGGCCATGCACGCAGGATCCAATGCCCGGGTGCTCTTTCGATGGAATCACTACCGGAAGGCCCTCGTTGCGAAGCTGCCAGGTCTTGCCTCGATCGTCAGAACGGAAGACGCCAACGGCAGAGATGCCCGTCCAGAGTCGATCAGGATCTTTGGGATCGATGCGGACACAGTGGCAACAGAGCCCACCCGCGCCTTCCATCCATTCGCTTCGCGAAGCGTGCCCTGACAAGCCATCCAGTAACTCCCACGAATGGCCGCCGTCCTCTGATCGGAACAGTCCTGCCTGATCGACGCCTGCATAGTAAACGCCGGGCTCTTCAGCAGTGGACGGCTGAATGCACCAGATGTTCTTCAGTTCAAATCCTGCGTCCTTCGAGTAGGCGGGGCTTGCCTCGACCTGTTGCCACGACTCGCCACTGTCATTCGAGATCTGAACACACGAACCGTAGACAAAATGGCCGGTTGCCGCGAGCCACTTTCCTTCAACACGAGGATCCGCTGTCAATTCGAAGACCTCCCAGCCCTTGAACAATGGTCCGTCGATCGACCAGCTCTCGCGACTGCGATCCGAGCGCAACACAAAGGCGCCTTTTTTCGTTCCTACCAGCAATGCAACGGCATTCATGCTGGGATGCTACTGAGTCACAAATAGCAAAGCAAGCTGCTGTTGAGCGGGAACGGTGCCGAAATCAACATCATACCAATCGCACACGGGCTGTGGAGGTGCGGCCTTTCCAGCGGTGCCGAACCGTCGTAGTCAAAGTCGACAGAAAGCTGAGACCCGGGAAGTTAGGGTAGAGTCACGCCTAACGCATCCCGCGTGATCGCTATCTCCCTGCGAATCCCGTCCTCGGCACCAGCGGGCATGATCAACAAGCGGATCTGCGTCCCCTTCGTTCCCCGACACATCTTACTGACTTCATCGACAGGCATCTTCCTTACGTCGACCAGCAGACCGTCATTGCCTTCCGCAATTCCCAGGATGCGGTCGCCGACTTTCAGGCCTGCCCGTGCGGCAGGGCCATCGTCCACAATCAGTGAGATGAGGCACCCAGGGGTGTTGTCGTCCGACCGTAACATGCATCCGATTCCGGCGATGGCATCAGGCGACTTTTGCAGCTCATCCTTGATCACCTTGAGCAGCGCTTTTACTTTAGGATGCTTGTTAGTGCGTGTTTTTCTAGCCTCCACGAGTTGCTTGAGAAGTTGTGCAAGCGCCGTGTCGGATTCGCCGGACAGGCCCGCTTCTGGTCGATCGAGAATCCCAACGAGTGTCTGGACTTGAGATCTGAAATCATCGGCTCCTGTCACAAACAGTCTGTTCAATCGGGCATCGCTGGTGAGCCGATTGTCAGCACCATCGTTACTCAATTCGATAAGTTCCACGATTGCCTTTCGTACTTCGTCCACGTTCACATGGCGCAGATCAAAAATCTGGGAGACGGCCATGCTGTTATCGACGAGTTCTGGAGCGACGGGCGGAACCGGAGCGACTGGTGGCGCAGGAGTGGCTTCGAGTTCCTTCCGCTCATCAGCCTGGAGCATTGCGATGGGCAGAACAGCCACCGCGAACGCAACACCAGCGAGTGCGGCGGAACGCCGCGTAACCGGGTGCCTGTTCAGGCGGTCGTTCAGAATCGATTGGAGTCTGCCCTCAATGCGAACCCGGTCCGCCATGGCGATGGAGGTGTTGCGCAATCGCGGGCAAATTTCGCAGCCTGTAACGATGCTCAGCAAGCTCTCAGCATAGTCGGGAGCAGACACTCCGGAGCCAAGCACAAGATCATCGCAGGCAAGTTCCCGCTCGATCCGTATCCTCCAGGCGGCGAGCCAGACTGCCGGATTGAACCAAAAGACTGCGCACACACATTGCACCAGCAATTGCGTGGCAACGTCGCGTCGCTTGATATGCGCAAGCTCGTGCAGCAGCACCGATTCCAAACGGGGCCGATCCCAGGATTCGCACCCGGAAGGGAGAAGCAATCGTGCTCGGCGCAGCCCCCAAGTCATCGGCATCGCATCCCTTTCACCTATCAGGATGTCGACCGGCTGAGTCAGGTGAAGCCGCCGCATAAGCTGCTCGACAGTGCCCAGTAGCTGCTTGTCGAGGCAGGGCACGGCAGCAGCTTCGAGTGCACAGAGACGGGCACGACTTGTCACCAGGCGCACCAGAATGATGGAGCTACCCGCTACCCAGATCGTGAGAACCAAGTTTGGCGATGGCCAGGAGCGTGATGCATCATTCGGTGTGCCGAGTGTTGATGGAGCTGATTCTGTCTCTATGGGCGCAGTGACAGGCGTGATTTGTACTGGCACTAGCGAGCTGGCACTGACGGGTGCAGAATCGATACCGGCCAGTTCGCCTGTAGTAGAGCTCGGTAGAATTTGCCACGATGGCAGAGCCCAGGACAGCAGGGGAATGAAAACGAACGAAGCCACGGCGGCCACAAGAGTCAGGTGACGCACAGCAGAAGAGATGCGCCGGAAAGCCAGCAGCACTAACATTGCGACTATCAGCAGCAGCGTCCCTTTGACGGACGCTCCCCATAAAGCGTGGGCAAGCGCTCCAGTCGCAGTAGCGATCGAGAAAGCGGCGAATGTTAGTTTCATGATGTCTGGTCTCCTTCCTTTTTGCTGCGGGCCTCTTCGATGAGGCGGCTCATGCGTTCCAACTGCTCGTCAGTGAGATTGGTTTCGCGTTCGCCCAGATGCGCGGCCAGTGCCTCGTCTACTGATCCAGAAAAGAACGTTTTCAACAGGTGCCGAAACGCCTGCGTTCCAACGCGCCTCCGATTCTTCCTTGGGGCATAGACGAACTTGCGCCCCGATTTGCGCCGCTTCACCTGGCCCTTTTCCTCAAGGATGCTCAGCAGCTTTCGCATCCCCATATCACCCGGAGCATCGGGCAATTCTGACATCACCTCCTGAACGTCCGCCTCTCCACGGGCATACAGCACATCCATTATCTGGCGTTCCCTACGGCTCAGTTCCTGACTTGGTTCCTTCATTGATACCGAGAAATTTTTATCAGTTCACATGTTTTGTCAACGCGGAAGTGAGAGAAAATTCTCGGAGGAGCGGTACATGCGCTTTCTGGAGGTGGCGCTCCAACTTTGTGAGGTGGGGTTCCAGAATGCTATGCAGTGAAACAGCCTTCCGGCGATGATGAATTCTTTAAACTATTAATTACAAGCGCCTTAGCAATCATCAGAAAAAGTTGGCACGGGCTTTGCGTTAAGTGATCGCAACACCGGACGGGAAACGTCCTGCTCGGTGGTGAACGAACAAGAACAAACCAAACCTTAAAATCGAAAGATCCAATACCATGGCTACCGAAGCACTTACACGCGCAGAAATCGAAGAGATCGTCCTCACCAACGCAGCCAAGCACCCGCAGTACCGCGACGCCCTGCTCGCCGATCCAAAGAAGACGGTCGAGACGCAGCTCAACAGCCCCCTTCCTGAAAACGTAACGGTTGAAGTTGTCCAGGAAACACCCAGCAAGATCTACATCCGCCTGCCACACGTCGTCGCAGAAGGCGCCGAGCTTTCCGACGAAGACCTCGAGCAAGTCGCTGGCGGCAAAGACGACACCTACAGCTGTAACGAGTCGATCGGCGGCTTCAACACCCGTAACGAGTTCAGCGCTTCCGTATTTTAATACATAGCGGCAGGAACTAGTCGGGGATCTTTCCCTGGCATTGCACTCAGCCCCTCTTCTGCGTCTGCGCGGAGAGGGGCTTTTCTTCTACGCCCGGTGGAGAATCTGCCTGCGTCTACCGTTGTCGACGATTCTGAAGGAGTCCGAATCTAGCGCTTTCGGCTGCTGTGAGGTCACGGCCGGCTGTTTTCCTGGCAAGGACGATCAACTTCGATATATCTGTCTCCCAGACAGCCACAGTCCCACCAGCGTCGCCCGTGACGAGTTGACTGGGACTGCACCATCCCACTGCTCTTACCGCCTTTTCGGTGGCGATGGTTCGGTAGTCGCCCGTCTTCCAGTTCCAAAAATGAAATTGGCTGTCACTCGCTCCCAGTCCCAACCAGCGCCCGTCTGGAGAAAATGCGACGCCACGTAATTCATGATCGAAGATCGCCGATTCCTGCCGGCTCTTCTCGATATTTGAAGCGGCAAGGTCCCAGACCGTAGCGCCTCTTCCAGCTGCACCAGCCGCCAGCCAACGCGAGTCTTTGCTGAATGCCAGACTCATCGATTCGAGAAAATTTGCTGGCAGAGCCGCGTGGAATACCATGTTGCCGGGTTCTGAAAGATCATAGAGGAGCACCATGTTTAAACTTTGGACTCCTCCCTCTTCTGGAGGGTCCCATCCATGCCGGGCTACCGCCAGCCACTTTCCGTCTGGCGATGCGCAGACATCCGGAAGCAGATAACTGATCGAGTGCACCTTGTGCTCAACGCAACTAGCCATGGGGTCCGCCGCACGGAGATCCCATTCGAAAAGGATACCATCGCCGCATGTCGCATACAGTTTTCCTGACCGGTGAAAATCGAGTCGCCGACTAAATTCCAATCGCGTATGCGTCATGTCGAACCGGTAGACCGGCGCCGGGGGAGGCTCCCCGTTTTCGATGGCTGCGGTCACCGCCGGAAAACTCCAGACAAAGGCCATACCGTCGCTTCCGCTACTTGCCACCCATTGCCCGTCCGGGCTCACCGCGACGCCAGTAGCGATGCCAGCGTGCCTGCCAATCACGTCCTCTTTCGTACTTCCCAGTTTGATGAGTTTTACCTCGCCCGGCTCGGCTCTATTGTCTGCGCTATTGGCGGTGGCACACCAGCGACCATCTGGTGAAAGGGCGAGATCATGAATGGACCCATTGCCTGTCGTCAAGAATTCCGGAAGTAAGCAGTCCTTTGTTCGTGAAAGCGACCAGTGCCGAAAGTGGCCGTCAGTCCCGTAGGCAACCAATGACTCGCCGCCTGGCGCAAACACCACGTCGAGAACGGAGGTCGAAAGTCCACGGAACTGCTGAGGAGTGCCTACTTGGTTAAGCTTCGTAACGGAACTCTCCAGCGGCCAGAGGTAGCACACCTTTTCCAAGGCTCCTGCTACCAACCACTTGCCATCATCACTGAACCGAAGCTTCGTCCAAATCTGGCTGTCATCTCTAATGGTGACCGTGGTGGACGGATCACCAACCTCCATAACTGATAAGCGAAAGCTTTTGTCGTCACAGTAAGCAACCAGCTTCCCGTCCGCTGAATGGGCGAATCGAAAAATGTCCTGCTCGCTTTCGACTAAGGTGACAGAAGATTTCCCGGCGATCTCAGCCATTCCGCCGCGAAGGTCACAGCGGGCGACGTTCCCGGAACCGGTGCGATACACCATCCATCGACCCTCGGGAGTGAAGAACGCCTCCCCTGCACCATCGAAAGTCGGCATTTCCGTCCATGTCATGGTACCCTCGTCAAAGTGAAAGTTCGCGAGGAGCGCCTGCGGCCCATCCTTCACATACGTCCATTCGAGAGAAGGCGAGACCGCCCAATAGGTCTCTTCAGAATTGGGAATCTGCGGACACGGGAATGCGGCGAGTTCGGCGATGGGCTGGTCGGCATCGGGCTGAATGGTGAAGAGCACGACAGACGAGCGCGTCTTTCCAGCGCCTTCCTCCACTCGGTATTGGGCAAGCGCCCGCATCTTGCCGGGGTCGGCAGTGCGCGACACCCAGGCACGCTGGAGGGTCTGGCCGGGCTTTGCGAGCGTGCCGAGATCTCGGCTTCGAGGGCTATCCCCCGCATTTTGCCCGCCACCACGGATACGCCAGAGCACGACGCCTGCGGATTCTCCGATAATCAGCAATCGTCTAGAATCATTCAGCCAGCATGCGGCACGACTCCCGTCCGGAAGTGGCCACTTGAAGACTTCGCCAAGGCGTTCAGCGGTGCCGATGCCATAGGCCGCAGCGAGGAGGTGAGGCGTGGCGAGCTTGTCCATGACCAGAACTAGCTTCCCATCGGGGCTGAAGTGCAGAGGATATTCCTCTGGAGCGCGGTAATCAATGAATCCCGGCTCCTCATCCTCCGCTCTGATGCCGCGCGGAGACAGATCCATTCCTCCAACCTGTTGCAACGTTGCGTAAAGTGCCTCGGCAGATTCACCAAGGACGGCCCCAGTCGCTCTCTGGGTCATCTCTGCCGACTCAGCAGCCAGCAACAGAGCAAGACTGGAGTCCTCCTGAGCTTGCAGTCGCGCATTCGTCGCAAGTTTGGTGCCCATGGCGACTACCAGCGAACGATTCAATTGGGTGTTGGTGACAGTAAGCGATTCAACGGCGTGCTCAGCCCGTCGCCAGAGTACCAAGCTCACGCTTCCCCCGAGCAGCAACGTGACCGCGAGGGCCGCCCAGAGCGGATTCCTCCTCGTCCACTTCACGCTGCGCTCCCAGGAAGTCACAGGGCGGATTCTGAGCGGCTCACCCCGCAGCCAGCGATCCAATTCGTCCGCGAGTTCTGCAGCCGAGGAAAGCCGGCGTAAGGGATCCTTTTCCAGGCATCGGCATGCCAGGGTGAGCAGGTCGCGGCTTACATCCCCTTTGGGAGCCTTCGGCTCCTCTTCGATGATTTTGCGCATCGTCTCAACCGCCCGATCCCCCTTGAACGGCAGGCTACCGTAGAGCGACTGCCACAGTATGACGCCAAGCGCCCACACGTCGCACGCCGTCGAGACCTCTTCGCCTGTTCCGTCCACCATTTCTGGAGCCATGTAGTCGGGAGTCCCCAGGCGGTCGGAGGTTCTCGTCAGTCCGCTGTCGCGATGTACCAGCTTTGCCAGACCGAAGTCTGTCAGCCAGGGATTGCCTTCAGCGTCTATCAGGATGTTGCCCGGCTTAAGATCGCGATGCAGCACTCCCCGCTGGTGCGCGTGATGTACCGCCCTGGAAATCATACTGAGCCACCTGGCGAGCTGTCTGGGATTTACCCGACCATCGCCAATCCGCAGGTGGTATCCCAGATTCTCACCCTCGATCAGCTTCATGGTGAAGAACGGCTGATCTTCCTCCAGACCGATCTCATAGATTGGTACGATGTTCGGATGATCCAGGCTCGCCGCAGCCTCCGCTTCAACGGTGAACCGCGCGACTTCCGATTCATTGGCGAAGGCCGATCCTCGAACCATTTTCAAAGCAACGGTCCGGCGTATTGTCCTGTCTTCCGCCTTGTAGACAATGCCCATACCACCTGCGGCAATGCGCTCCTTCAGCAGGTAACGTCCGAACGGAATCTCCTCCGAACACGGAATTTCCTCCACCGGACTCGACAGCAATCCACCAAGGGCACAAGCTGGGCACACACCCTGAGTAAGCGCGGAACCGCACTCCACGCACGGAGCTATTTGAAATTTCGTCGCAGTCACCCTAATTGTAATGACCGAAAATAATGGGATTTAGTAGGGTTGCACGCAAAACCTCAAAGCTTGCGGCGTTCGACCAGTATGGCGCTAAGGTCTTCCAGAACTGATACCCCGGCGCGATATTCATAGCCGTCCAGCTGTATAGAGTTCCAATAGGCAATCTCGGAGCTATCCCAAATGTAACCATAGACCTCCCACTCGTGCTCATCGGTATCCTCTGGAGCATTGCCGTCGGGGTAGTAGTTCATTGTGTCGGAACCCCCGTCATACGCGCAGTATTTCAGTACCTCGGTCTTGTCGACATCGGACAGCGCACTCATCTGAAACGAAGAATCGACGATGGTCCCCGTGACCCCAATGACCAGTTCACCGATAATGCCCCCACGGGTGCTCGACACGAAGCCAGCACCAGCGGATCGAGCACTGGAATGTAAACTGCATATCGTCTGCGCATTCTTCTGAGCCGTGGCTGTTTTGGCCTTGTCCGTCACTTTACTCACCGAAGGAATGGCAATGCCTGCGATCAAACCAATGACGGCGATGACCACGAGCAATTCCACTAAACTGAACCCTCGATTCTTCTGAGAAATTTGGATATTTCTTATGGTTTTCATGTTTTTGGTTAGTTACACGTGAAACCATGGGAATTCGCCGTTCAAAGTTACGGAAAATATGGAAAATATTTCTTCAGGGATCACTGTCTGGTTCTAGCCAGGACGCATACGAAAGGTCAGTGCTCAGAAATCACGGCGATCAGGTAGCGCAGTTCCTCGTCAGCGTCCTGATTCGTCCTCACCGTCGCCCTGATTTCCTGGCGGAGGCTGGTACTGAAGGCGGATCTGAGGTCGAACACCGCCTTTTTGATCGCCCCTTCGGATGCACCCAGTTGCACCGCAAGTTCTGCATAGGGCGGAAGTTGGCCTCCTCCAGGCAATGCTGGGCATAGCGCCTCAAACCAGACGTCGCGACCGCGTCTGGCGTAGTCGCCGCGAACGGAGTCGACCGCCCGCCCTACCAGATCGATCGCCCATTGCCTGTCAAAAGCCAGCTCAGGAGCAATGGCTGACTGAGATTCTACGGCTGTAAGCAGTTCGTCGACACCATCCATCGCCACATGGATGGCACGTCCTCCTCGCTTCTGCGCCCAATCGTGGTACCGCTTTCCACTCCGCCAACGCTCCAGCGATTTGAGCACGTAAGAGCGAAATTTTCCTCCCTCACGATCCACATGGGTAAAAAACCCAGTACTGAATACATGCTCGAAAAATCCCTGCACGGAATCGGAAGCGTCTTCATGGCTCTCTCCGCGCCTGCGAAGATAGAGATAAAGGGGCTTCCAGTAGTTGACCGCGAAGCCGCGCAATCCTTCCGTGGCCCGTGCCTCATCAGTCCCCTGTACCATGGAGATTTCAGACCACTGTGTGGCCGGAAAAAGCCCTCCCTGTGCTGTGGCCGACTTGCCCTTGGGTCGCGCTGATGATGGTTGCTCTGAGGTCATAGACAGAAGCAGTTCGTAGCATCTCGCGGTTCCACCGCCAAGCTCCAGTTCTGTCAGGTCCAACAGGTCGTCGCGAAGCTGGGCGAACCGCCACGGCGTTAGACGCAAATATGCACCTTGGAGGTGGTGCTCCAGATTTGTGAGGTGGGGCCCCAAGGTGAGAAGCCACGAAATCCGCCAGCCATCATGCGCAACATTTTTAAGAATCTAAAAGTAAGGAACTTACAATCACAAAGAAAAAGTTGGCACGGGCTTTGCTTTAAGTGATCGCAACACCGGACGGGAAACGTTCCACCCGGTGATGAACGAACAAGAACAAACCAAACC
>JAGROY010000463.1 GCA_020439995.1 Verrucomicrobiia bacterium | reverse complement strand
ATCCTTAATTCAACGACATTGGGCATTGGATCGACCATGTTTTTGCCTTTCTCTTCGGCAGGCGACGGCTCTATGTTCGGTTCTATGAGAATCATTCGCCGTCTACTACCGCTTGTCGCAGGCGTTACCCTCTGCATCCCGCCCTGTCCGGCGGCGCAGCCAGTGCTGCTCTACTCCAGGTATTTTAATGCCGAGGGCGAAGACCGGTATGTCCCGGACAAGGATTATAGCGAAGTGCTTCAGAAGCTGGGCGAAACATTTGAAATCCGGGTAAACCGGAACGAACCAACATCCGAAGCGCTCGCGGATGTGGACGTCGTCTTGATTAGTAACCCGAGTCAGGCGGCAGTGCCTGGCCATCCGGCACCACCCAGATTTAGCGCGGGTATGATCGACCGGCTTGAGGAATATGTGGAGTCCGGGGGCGGGCTGATCATGATGGGCAATCAGGAAAACCACAACCTTGAGCTCGAAACCACCAACCAACTCCTTCGCCGCTTCGGCATGGCGTTCGAAGAGAGCTTCACTGATATCAAAGCCCTCCCGGTCCCGGAATCAGTGCCGATGATCGGCGGCTTAAAATGGGGCTACTACTCGGGAAATTTGCTGACGCTGAAATCCGATCACCCGTCCAGGCCAACCGCTCTCGTCGAGAATGACCTGAATCAACCATTGTTGAAAGGAACCCGAGATGCCCGGGGCCCTTTGCTCGCTACCGCCACCTCTGGCAAAGGGCGCGTCATCGTCGCCACCGATGCGGGGTGGATTACGAACACTGTTTTGAGCGGCCCCGGAATTGCCAATGTGAAGATTGACGGCCACCAGAATTTTGAAATCTTCCGTAGACTCGCACTTTGGGCGGCAGCGAATCGACGTGTGCCCGCAACCAGTGATCAGGTTTTCGCCGGCCCGCCACAACTGCTGCTCAATGAGTCAGCGGGCGAAGGCCCGGCCTGGGACGATGCCTTGGGCCTGCTTACCAGTCATGGTGGCCACATCCACCAATGGAAAGATGGGTCATCGTCGGTTTACCGAAAAGATGCGCAGACAAACGGTCTCCTGTTCGATTCAAAAGGTAACCTCCTGTGTTGTGAACCTGGACGCAAACGCGTAACGCGAATGACCCGTGATAAATCGGTGGCAGTCCTCAGCGACAACTTCATGGGCCATGCCTACAACTCCCCTAACGACATCACCACAGATCATGCCGGGCGAATCTATTTTTCCGATCCCCGCTACGGCTCCCGCGATGGCATGGAGATCCTCGATGATGCCGGAAAGGCAGTGGAAGGAGTCTACAGGATCGATCTCGATGGAACCGTGACCAGGATCATCACGCATGAGGTCGATCGTCCCAATGGCGTCCTCATCTCGAAAGATCAGAAATGGATGTTCGTCGCTGACAATAACAATAACACCATCGACGGTGCGAGACGCCTCTACCGTTTCGCGTTCAATGATACCACGAGCGAGATCGATCCTGCATCGCGGCAACTGCTCTTTGACTGGGGGTCAGGACGTGGCCCAGATGGCATGACGCAGGCTGCATCAGGTGTGCTCTATGTGGCTGCCGGACGAACTAGACCGAATCATCCAGATGAAACAACAGCTGCACGTCCGGGCGGAATTTATGCATTCTCAGAGAATGGAGACTGGCTGGGATTTGCCCCGATCCCGGCGGACGAAGTCACCAATTGCGCAATCGGCGGAACCGACAGGCGGACACTTTTTGTAACCGCCGGCGGCCAGCTTTGGACCATCCCATTGGCAAATCACTTGTCGAAATGACCGAACTACCAGGATCTCAGCTCATCGCCTCGGTGGAAGCGGGCGGCACCAAATTTGTCTGCGCCATCGGTAGAGGGCCAGGCGATATCGTGGCCGAACTTCGAATTCCCACAACGACTCCCGAGGAGACAATAGAACGCTGCCTGGAATTCTTTTCGCGCCAGAAAACAGAACGCGGAGCCGTTGCAGCCCTTGGGGTCGCCACCTTTGGCCCTGCCGGCCTCAACCCCGCCCGCGCCGACTACGGCTACATCACCACCACCCCAAAACCGGGATGGCAAAATGTTCCATTGTTAGGGGCACTGCAGTCCGGGCTTGGGGGTATCCCTGCCCGCTTCGACACCGACGTCAATGCAGCTGCCCTCGCCGAATGGAAATGGGGTGCCGGGAAAGGTGTCGATTCCCTGCTCTACTATACCATCGGCACAGGAATCGGCGGCGGCTTCGTCAGCAGTCGTGGAGCGCCATTGCACGGACTTGTACATCCTGAGATGGGCCACGTCCGTCTTCCGCGTGACCCTGCTCGCGATCCGTTCACCGGGGCGTGCCCGTTTCATGGCGACTGCTTTGAGGGACTGGCGTCAGGCACAGCGATAGAAGCCCGCTGGAATCAGTCTGCCACTCACATCCCTCCAGAACATCCTGCCTGGGACCTGGAAGCAGAATACATCGCACTCGCCCTGAACAACAGCGTGTGCTCCCTCTCTCCCGAGCGACTAGTGCTCGGCGGTGGCGTCATGGAGCAGCAGCACCTCTTCCCCCTCATCCGGCTGAAGCTCGCCCAGTATCTCAATGGCTACATCGACAGCACCATGATCCTTGAGCAGATCGACCAATACGTCGTTCCACCGGCGCTAGCAAACCAGGCCGGACTCCTCGGCGGCATCGCACTGGGACAGGCCGCCCTCGCTACACTCGCGTCAGCCTGAGCGGTCACTTCACCTTCTGAGTGAAACCACTTGCCCCCCCAAACTCACTGTGCCTCAGTTGCTAACAGCTGCTCGCTAACTGCTCGTTCCAGGTTAATGTCAATGTTAATTGTCCTAGTTCCGATTTTCACGCCAACTACCCACAACCAAATAATCTTGCGTTTGCGCATTGAATTTCCTATGGACAGCAAAAGCAGTGAAACACGATTACCGGGTTTTCTGGACAGTCCAACCCAGAGACTCCTTCACTCCTTCAAACATCCTTCGCTTTTCCCATAATGGCTGGCTTAACTGTGAAGCTAACGGCTACGGCGCTTCTCGTTGCAAATGTTGGCTATTGCCTCGTTTCGAGCAACGCTTACCGTATTAACAAAGACTATGTTCACTCTAGGGAGCACGAATCATCTGAGGAGCGCACGAATCATCTGAGAATCAATCGAGAGATTGATTCATTCACTACTTTCACGACCATAGCAAACAATTCAAACAATTTGCGGAACGCCCCGCGCCCATCCAGCGGACGGGCCATAGAACTAAGTGGAGATTTTATCAGGAACGCGACTGATTTTATCCAGAGTGAAACGGATGGGACAGTGAACGATGAGATCTTGGAACTCCTGGAAATACCGAAATCATCAAGATCCTTGATAAACGACGCTATTAGAGAGTTCTGGAGAGTTGAAACTGAAAGTGAACTATCAAGAAGCATTCAGATGCACACGTCTTCTCAAGAACCGCAAGAACCCAAGCTTGTGCTACCACCCTGTGAGTTCAATAAAACTATCCTAATTGAATCAATTAACAAAGTAGTAGACGATGATTCAGCTGATCTTATCGGCGATTTAGTGATGCGATCCAAATGGGCAATGGATATGGACTACCGTCGTGTGTTCGTTTTTACTCCTGGCGATATCACACTATATCTCATCAAAGTATCCTCTCATAGAATCAGGGAATCCGTGCGAATTGCGGG
>JAGROY010000462.1 GCA_020439995.1 Verrucomicrobiia bacterium | reverse complement strand
CCCCTGAATCAATGAGAGGATACCGTTTTTTCATCCTCAAGATGATCAGCTAAGGCAAATGCGGCCTGCCCCAGTTGCTGAAACAGTGCTGTGACAATCGCGTCAAACTCGCTCGACTTCTGCGACTCCAGGAATTCCGGATGTTCCGCCACATACTGCGAAATGCCTTCTGGATCGGCGCTCGCCCACTCGCTCACCAGTTCGCGCGGCATCTTGCCATTTGCAGATTCCGGCTGATCCAAAAACCACTGCGCCGCCTGCACAGGATCGACGGAACGAAGCTGGTCGGCGATGGACTGTATCATTTTCGGACTGCGATCGCTCTCAGGCAAGCGTTCCGCGACTTCCACAAGCTCACGCGGATCCCGCTGTCTGCGACCGATAATCGCCTGCACAATCTCGGCGCGCTCATCGCCCCGCAGCTGATTTGCCCAATCCAAAGCGCCATGGATATCACTGGCTGCCCACCCGTCAGCCAGTCGGCGTAGAAACTCCAGTCGCACCGCAGGATTCTGGTCATCGATCCCCTGGCGCACGGCTTCACGCAGTGCGAATTCGGGCTCAGGGAATCTTTCTAACACTGCACTATAAAATTCACGCCATGTCGATTCCTGTTGCGCCTTCGGCAACTCGCCAATGGCCGCGCGCGCCTCTCGTATATCAGATGGCAGTGATGCCTTCACGATGTTGGGCTCGATCCATTCGGCCCACCAGGCACGCTCACTGTCATTTGCAGCATGGGCTTCGAGAAACGCCTTTGCCGTGTCAGCATCGCTTTCCTGGCGTGCTGCAAAAAGACAATAGCGACTCAAGAACAAAGATCGATGCTCCTTTGGCAACCTGTCAAAAACCTCATCAGCCACAGCCCGAGCTTCCGAAGCCAGAGCGACGATGAGATTGTCCATCACCTCTGCTTGCATCTTCGGCTGCCATTTTGCGATCTTGTCGATTGCTTCGAGCGGATCTGTTTGTGCCCAGCGATTGAGCAGCGCACTGGAAATGCTCCATAGAGCCCTACGACCTCGGTAATCAGCATCTCGCTTCTGGTCGACCAACAGCTGCAGCAGCCATGATTCCAACTGAATGCCGGTTGCTTCCCTGAGCGCACTCTCAAGCTGAAGGCGACCGACAGCAGAATCACCAGGCCAGCGCAACGCTAACTGGACGAGTTCTTCCACCGAACGCGCAGGCGGTGGCAGAAAAATATTTGTCCCAGTCACGCCGACGGGTGGTGCAGGGTCCTTCTCTGCCGACATGCGATCAGTGCTGACTGGTGCCCTCACGCCTGACGCCACGCCCACTCCACGCGCCCGTAGCGTCTGCGGTCGTTCTCGTAGCCACTTTGTCCCATAGCCAGCAGCGATACCCAATGCCAGAGCTAATAGAAATGCGCGGAGAATCTGCCCCTTTCTTCCAAACATTAGAGCATCTTCTCACCTTCGGTTCCGATCTGACAAGGGATACTTGACTTTTTAATATGTATACCATATACACCTTAAACAGAAGCCTGCAATTTTTGCAGGCACCATCGAGCAACCACCATGAAGACCACCACAATGCCACGTCCTGATCTCACAGATCGCGAAGGAATCGTCTTACTGGTGAACGGTTTTTACGAACGCATCCGCGCTGACGATCAGCTGGGCCCGATTTTTTCGGACGTTGCAAAAGTGGACTGGGACTCCCATCTGCCGAGGATGTACGACTTCTGGGATACGGTGATGTTCCGCTCCGGAACATTCCGAGGAAATCCTCTAACGGCCCACGCCAAGCTGGCTCCTCACACAGACATGAGCAGGGCCAAATTCGATCACTGGCTCACTCTGTTCCGGGAGACGGTGGCAGCACTTTTCGAAGGAGAAAATGCAGAGCATATCGTGCGTTGCGCGGAGGACATGGCCAACGTGCTCCACAGCAAAATCAACAACTCTCGCGATCAGCGTTTCGATCCTGCCAATCTCAGCGACGAACAGCGCCAGCGCTACGCCGCCCACAAGAGCCCATCAGGCTCCCGGTAACTCCAGACAACATCGATCAAATTAAGCACGAATCCACGCGAGTTTGGATACCGAAGAATCTCACTTCAACGTCATCGCAGAACACCTTCAATCAACTCTGGAGGAAGTCAAAGTGCCCAGATCTGGCGGCACAAGTTATGGCTATCGTGGAAACAACGAAGGAAGCCATCTTGGACAAAGCAAACTCGTAGTCGCTATCCCGATCAGAAAAGCGAAAAAGCCGGATGGACTTGCGTCCATCCGGCTGCGGGAGATTCTCGTTAGGGAATCAGCCTGGTGCGAGATGATTACATCATGCCGCCCATGCCGCCCATCCCGTGGTCGTGTCCGCCACCTGCTGGCTCTTCCTTCTCAGGGATGTCTGTAATGAGACACTCTGTGGTGAGGAGAAGTCCGCTGATGGATGCAGCATTCTGCAGTGCACTGCGGGTAACCTTCGTTGGGTCAACCACACCTGCCGCGATCAGGTCAACGTATTCGCCAGTGGCGACGTTGTAACCTTCATTCCCGGACCGCTGCTTAACCTGCTCCACGATGAGAGCGCCTTCGACGCCTGCATTTGCAGCAAGCTGACGGAGAGGAGCCTCGATCGCACGGCGCACGATTTCAGCACCCGTTGCCTCGTCACCGGTCAACGTGAGATCGTCGAGAGCGCTTTGAGCGCGGATGAGGGCGGTGCCACCGCCAGCGACGATACCTTCTTCAACTGCAGCACGGGTAGCGTGCAATGCGTCTTCCACGCGTGCCTTTTTCTCCTTCATCTCAGTCTCAGTAGCAGCACCAACATTGATCACTGCAACACCACCGGCCAACTTGGCAAGACGCTCCTGGAGCTTCTCGCG
>JAGROY010000461.1 GCA_020439995.1 Verrucomicrobiia bacterium | reverse complement strand
CGCGGGCCGTAGGTGTTGAAGATGCGGACGATGCGGATGTTCACCTTGTTCATCCGCCAGTAGTCCATGAACAGAGTCTCGGCAGCGCGCTTGCCTTCATCGTAACAAGCCCGGATCCCGATCGGATTGACATTGCCGCGGTATGATTCCGGCTGCGGATGCACTTCCGGATCACCATAGACTTCACTGGTGGACGCCTGCAGGATCTTGGCACCGCAGCGCTTCGCCATCCCGAGAAGATTGATCGCCCCCATCACCGACGTCTTCGTCGTCTTGATCGGATTGTACTGATAGTGACCGGGAGCCGCCGGACAGGCCAGATTGTAGATTTCATCCACTTCCAGCCAGAGCGGCCGCGTCACGTCGTGCCGGACTAGCTCAAAGTTAGGCTTATCCACGAGATGAATGACATTGCCCTTCTGACTCGTGAAAAAATTGTCCAGGCAAACGACATCGTGACCTTCATCGACAAGACGTTCACACAAATGGGATCCCAGGAATCCAGCTCCGCCCGTTACGAGAATCCGTTTCATGATCGTTGCTTCGACTATCGGCGACGGCGCTTTGGCCCGCCACGGCGCACTCGCAGAATCGGCTTTGGCTTCTCAGTTTCCAGCAGCGACGTGTAGATATAGTCGAAGTTCTCCAGCTTCCGCCGCTCGATCTTCTGCCCCACATAGCGCTCAATCGACTCTGCAAAATCCAGCTCCGGCGCGGTGAGAATCGTGAAGGCATCGCCCTCGCTGTCCGCCCGTCCCGTACGGCCGATCCGGTGCACGTAGTCCTCCGGATTCTCAGGCACCTGATAGTTGATGACATGAGTCACGCCACTGACATCGAGTCCGCGGGCGGCTATATCGGTGGCAATGATCACATCGAACGTGCCGTCCCGAAATCCTTTCAGCGCTTTCTCCCGATCGCTCTGACGAATGTCGCCGTGCAGCACAGTGACTTTGTAGTCGCACTTCGTGCGAATGATTTGAGTCAACTTGTCAGCATCCGCCTTGGTGCGGGTGAAGATCATTACACTTTTGAAATCCGTACGGCTTAACAATTCCATCAGGAGGCCTTCGCGCTGATCCATCGAAACGGGATAAAAAGCATGCGTCACCGTTTCCGCCACCCCCCTACGACGGCCAATTTCCACTTCAATCGGATCCTTCAGCGCCCACTTTGCCAGCGAGTCGATCTGAGCAGGCATGGTCGCGGAAAACAGTAAAGTCTGCCGCTTCTCCGGGCACATTTTGACGATCTTCCGCACATCCGGGAGGAATCCCATGTCGAGCATCCTGTCGACTTCATCCAGCACCAGGATATCGCAGTTTTTCAGGTTGATCGCCCCTTGTGCCGCGTGGTCGAGCAGTCGCCCCGGCGTGGCGAGCACGATCTCGTATCCTTGCTCAAGCCCTTCCCGCTGCTTGCCGTAGCCGACTCCCCCGTGCACCAGCAGCGAGCGCATTTTCGAAAATTTGCCCAGCTCGGTGAATGCTTCCGCAACCTGAGCGGCAAGTTCGCGGGTGGGCTCCAGCACCAGGCACCGCAACCGCCCTTCCTTGCCAGACAGCAGGCTCAGGATAGGCAACGCGAACGCAGCGGTCTTTCCCGTCCCTGTCTGGGAAGCACCGACGATGTCGCTTCCCTCGAGAATTGCAGGGATCGACTGCGCCTGGATTGGCGTCGGAGACTCATAACCCATGGCTTCTACGCCCTGGAGCACTTCTGGTGATAGACCTAGTTCGCTAAATAACATACCTTTAAGGCTCAGACCCTTCCCCAGTCGCGCAAAGCTGGCAAGCGCTAGTTTTTCAGCCAGCGGAGACCGGAATCACTTCCCCACTGCCCCTCCCCACCATAGCCCGCCCGCCAATCTACTCGACAAGACGATTCAGATCCCTCAACGCCATCACTCCTGCGTCACAATCGCCCAGTATTCGTCAGAAACCGCGATCCGTCCCCATCTCGCTCGCGATCAATGGCTCAACCGGTACTGATGGGTAACAGCAAAGAACGGCACGATGTCTTCCCCCTTTCGAGCCAGGAACGGTGGCGGCAAATCACAATATGGATTATATGAATTCTGTTGGTAGACAGGAAGAATTGATAATCCCACAAATAAGACCACGTCCCTTTATCTCTTCTCCTCAACCCTTCAACGCCTCCGCATATCGGCACCAACGCCACTCACGCGGATCCTTCACAATCCCCGCGCGCACCGCATTCGGATCGATATCGGCAGCAACTATCGCCAACACACCCGACTTACCCTGCACTAACACACTCATAAATCGATCCTCCCACAGCAGCCCATTGCGATCACTGCGAAATTTCTACCACGGGCCTACGCCATCCGCCGCTCTCGTCCGCGGAAGAATTTGACCAAATCAATGAGATAATCGCGGTTCGTCATGACCTCGATTTGATCGATGCCCATTGAGCGGAATTGCGTTCGCAGTGAGCCAGCTTGATCTGCTCCGAGGGCCTCGTATTGCTTTCGAAATGCGGCGCTGCCGGTATCGATCTGGATGAGTTCGCCAGTTTCAGCGTCTTCCAGCTCTACCAGACCAACGTTTGGCATTTTCACTTCAACAGGATCAGTAACAGAAATGGCGATCACATCGTGGCGCTTGCCCAGGATCCGCATCGATCGCTCGCAGTCGGCCTCAAGGAAGTCGGAGACCAGGAAGACAACGGAGCGTTTGTTGGTGACCTTTGCGAGAAAATCGATGGCTCCCGCGATATTCGTCCGCGCCTGGCGGGGCTTGAATTCGAGCAAGTTTCGAATCAAGCGCAAGACATGCGAAGTCCCCTTCGCGGGCGGCACGAACAGTTCCACCTCATCGGTGAAAACTACGAGGCCAACCTTGTCATTGTTCTTGATCGCCGAGAATGCCAGCAGCGCACATATTTCCGCAGCGACTTCGTTCTTCAGCTTGCTGCGGCTGCCGAACTCGCCGGAAGCGGACAGGTCGACCAGGAAGGTCACTGTTAACTCGCGCTCCTCTTCAAAGCGCTTCACATGCGGAATTCCCGTGCGCGCCGTGACATTCCAGTCGATCGACCGGACTTCATCGCCGGGCTGGTATTCGCGAACTTCGTCGAATTCCATGCCCTGCCCCTTGAAGACGCTATGATACTCCCCTGCAAGCACGTCATTGACCGCCTTGCTGGTGTAGATCTGAATGTAGCGGATCTTCTTCGCCAGCTCTGCGGGAATCATGGCACGTCGACGCTTGCTAAAATCTGCCGCACGATGTCGTCGGAAGATTTTTCCTCAGCCTCAGCCTCATAGGTAAGGATCACGCGATGACGCAAGACGTCCGGCGCGATCGTTTTAACGTCCTGAGGAGTCACGTAGCCGCGCCCTTCAAGCAAGGCATTGGCGCGCGATGCCATCGCCAGAAAAATAGTGGCACGCGGTGATGCTCCGTAGCGAATGAAGGGGCCGATATCAAGCCCGGAAGCTGCAGGATTCCGGGTGGCTTCGATGAGATTGACTATATATTCCTCGATCTTCTCGTCCATGAACACTTCGTCCGCCAGTTCGCGAAGGCGCACGACATCATGCGGCGAGATGATGGCTTCAACACCCGTCTCCGGCTTCGTCCTTGCCATGCGTTTCAAAATCAGATGCTCCTGCTCCTTTGTCGGATAGGTGATCGTCAGCTTCATCATGAAGCGGTCCACCTGAGCCTCAGGCAGCGGATAGGTGCCCTCCTGTTCCACGGGATTCTGGGTGGCCAGCACCATGAATGGATCATCGAGAGGAAATGTCTCGTCGCCGATCGTCACCTGCTTTTCCTGCATCGCCTCGAGAAGCGCGCTTTGCACTTTAGCTGGTGCACGATTGATCTCATCTGCAAGAATGATGTTGGCAAAAACCGGCCCCTTCTTGATCGAGAACTCGCCGGACTTTGGATTGTATATCAGGGTTCCGAGCACATCCGCAGGCAGAAGATCCGGAGTAAACTGAATGCGACGAAAACTCGCGTGAATCATCTTCGCCAAAGTTGTCACTGTCAGCGTCTTTGCCAGCCCAGGCACCCCTTCAATCAACACGTGCTGATTGCACAACAGGGCGACCAGCAAGCGATCGATAAGCTCATCCTGCCCAACAACCACACGATGAGCTTCGCTGCGAATACGGCTTAATAACGCGCTCTCTTGAGCTACACGTTCTCCAATTTGTTTGACGTCTACGGCCATGAGTATTGTTTGTCGATAAAGAGTGATTTCAGATGTTTAACCGCCAATCGGACGGTAAAGCGTGCCGAGTCCCCAGGGTTGTCTAAGAATGCCCGGCCGACCTTCCGTCGGCTCAGGCAACCAAACACAGCCAAAGAACGACAACCCCTGCACAAGATTTGCTGACAGGCCTACCAAAATCGTATTGACGACATGAAAGCAACATCTAATATACATATTATCGAATGGAGTTGAGCCAGTTCACAGACTACGCCCTGCGCACGCTCATTTATGTGGGCATGAGCGAGCAGCACAATCGATTGAGCACCGAGCAGTCGCCACCGCCCAGCCTGCCCTCAGTTCGCGAAATCGCCGAGGCGTTCCATATTTCGCAAAATCACCTGGTAAAAGTGGTACATAAGCTGGCACAGCTCGGTTATATTGAAACCTTTCGCGGGCGCGGAGGCGGCATTGTTCTGGCAATGACTCCTGGGGAAATCAGCGTTGGAGCGGTGGTGCGAAAAACAGAGAATCTGGCGATCGTTGAATGTATGGCGACGAACGGGGCCGCCAACAAAAGCAGCTGCTGTATCGCCCCGGCCTGCGAACTAAAACGGGTGCTTACGGTTGCCCGCAATGCATTTCTCGCCAGCCTGGACGCCTGTACACTCGCTGATCTCCTTGCTCCCCACCACTCGCTTGTGAAGCTGCTTCGTCCTACGGCAGGTTCCAGTTAAACTTCGGATAAAGGATGCACTCAAAACCACTTATCTCCACCAGCCATGCGAGTAGCCCGTTTGCCCCCAGCATCCTTTGCTGTGTCGTCTCAATGTTAGTCATTGTCCAGGTGTTCGCTGGGGTTGAAGACTACGAACTCGAACCCATCCTCTACTCGGACACGGAAGCTACAGATCGCGTTGCCCAAATGGTGGAGGATTACGAATCTGGCACCCTCTCATTTGGAACTGGAAGCGACAAATCGGTTCTGGAAAAAGTGCTTGCGTATCTGAGTATACCGGTCGCATCACAAGTGCTGGTCTATTCGCGCACGAGCCTGCAAAATGACCGCATCCATCCCGCAACTCCGCGTGCGCTCTACTTTTCTGACGACTGCTATGTCGGCTGGGTGCAAGGCGGTGATATCGAAATCATTGCAGTAGACGCCAATCTAGGACCGACTTTCTATAGAATGGCACTGCCGCACAACAACGGTGCCCGTCCACAACTTTACCGCGATCGCAACTGCCTCAATTGCCATGGGGGTTCCCGCACCGAAGGCGTACCAGGCATGACTGTTCGCTCAGTGTACACGGATCCAAGAGGTTTTCCCATTCTCGGTGCTGGCACGTTTCGCACTGACCACTCCAGCCCTCTGTCCGAACGCTGGGGCGGATGGTATGTCACCGGCTCCCATGCAGGGGCTCGCAACATGGGCAACCAGATCTTTCAGGAGACTGAACCAGGCAGCGTCGAACAAGTGACCGATCATGGTACCAACCTCACGACACTCGACGGTGTCATCGATACATCCAACTATCTGGCACCCACTAGCGATATTGTGGCTCTCATGGTATTGGAGCACCAGATCACAGCCCATAACGCCATCTTTCAGGCTCATTTTCACACCAAGCGGTGGGTGCATCAAAATGCCGTGATGGCCAAGCACTTTGGCGACCCTGAGGGAACACTCAGCGAAACCACTCAGCGCCTCATTCGGAATGAGTCAGCGCGATTGCTCAAAGCACTACTGTTCGTCGAGGAAACGCCACTTGATGACTGGGGCGTGGAAGGAAACGAAACTTTTCAAGCGCAATTTCTGCAAGCCGCAAAGCAAACGCAAAACGGGCAATCTTTGAGGGAGTTCCAACTGATGTCCCGGCTCTTCAAGAACAGGCTCAGCTACATGATCTACTCACCTGCATTCGAGCACCTGCCCGCTGAATTTAAGAACGTGTTTTTCCCCATGCTATGGGACACACTGAATGGCAGAGGGGCGAAAGAACTCTTTCAGCATATTCCCGAATCAGAGCGCCTCCGCATCCAGGCCATCCTTCGTGAAACATCAAACTCCCTGCCCGGATTGAGCGCTGCCATCTCAACCTCGTCAGGCGCAGACTCACCCGACAATTCAGAGGAGCAAGACGACGGCTGAGCAATCGATCTGCGGCTCTGGATTGTGAGTCTGTGCTCATCTGTGGAAATCCACTTTCATCTGTGTCCAAATCCCACGCTCCACTCAGTCTCCCTTTACGATCTTCGGCGGTAAAGAGTTAGCGTTCATTGAACCCAGCTATCGGCGAGCGGTCTGGGTGCTAGTTTTGGGGGATGCGCGATTCATCAGCTCGAACGACCAAGAAAACGCGGCGGCACCGCAGTCGCGCGGAAATCCATTCCATTCTTCGCGACTACCGCGAAAGCGGCCTGACACAGGCTGCGTTCGCCGCCAGTCGTGGTCTGCCTCTGAGCACACTCACGAATTGGCTGCGGCACATGCGAAGCGACGAATCGTCGAGTGCCCATTTTGCGAACCGGGGCTTCGTCGAGGCTCAGGTTCTTGAGCCTGCGCAGAGCGGCGGCGAAGATGGCGGCTACGATTTCGAGTTGATGCTCAGTCCTCAGGATGGACGAAGGGCGCTGGTGGAAAGTGTGCGTCTACGCAGCGGATTCAATCAGGACGATTTGAACCGGGTGCTTGGATCGCTCGAGAACCAACGACAAAGCAAATAGAACTGCGTTCGTGATGTTTCAACTCGGTGGGGCGACCAAGATCTACCTGGCAGCGGGGGCCACGGACATGCGCAAGAGCTTTGATACGCTCTGCGGGGTTGTGCGTTGCTGGCATGGAAAGAACGCAGCTGCAGGAGGAATCGAGCAGACACAAGTCGATCCTCTAAGCGGGCACCTGTTCGTGTTTTGCAATCGGCGTCGTGACCGAATCAAGGTGCTTTATTTCGATGGAACCGGACTCTGGGTTTGCGCAAAAAGATTGGAGCGTGGTTCGTTCAGCTGGCCGGCCTCCAATGAAAAGGATGCCGGGGCTGACAGGCACATCATCAGCCAACACGAACTGGCGCTATTACTCGGCGGAGTGGATCTAAGCCGCACGGCGAAGCGGCGCTGGTGGCGTAAAGAGTAACTCGACGAGTATTTTTATCTTATTCCTAACATTGCGCTTGAAGAGCTGCGTCATCATGCTTTGAGTCATGGTGACGATGAAAGCCACGGATGTGCCCGATCTAAGCAAGCTGAGTCCTGATGAGAAAGACGCTCTCATCATCGACTTGCTCGGGCGCGTAAGGGAGAGCGCGGCGGGTACCGAAGCGAAGATCGAGCAACTCACCGCTCAAGTCGAGCAGCTTGAAGAAATGCTCACGCAAAGAGACCAGCGTATCCGTCAACTTGAGCGTGAGAACCAGACTCTGGTGCGCCGACTTTACGGCCCGAAGAGTGATCGCCCCGGAGACGATGCACAGTTACTGCTCGATGGCATTATTGCCCTTGAGCATCCGGGCGAAGAGGCAGGCAACCAAGATGGAGACGGCAACGCGAGCGATGCGAGCGATGAGGCCGCAGACTCCAAGCCAAAGGAAAAAGAGAAAAAGAGAAAAAGAGAAAAAGAGAAAAAGAAGAAGAAGTCGAAGAAGTCGAAGAAGTCAACTGGTCGCAAGCTCCTGCCCGAGGCCCTTGAGCGCCGCATCGAGGAAGTCGATCTGCCAGAGGATGAAAAGATCGATGCTGAAACCGGCCTGCCTATGATCTTCCTCGGTTGGGAGACCCGCGAACGACTCGTCGAAGAACCTGCGAACCTTTACGTGCACGTGCTCAAGCGAGCCAAATACGCCTATCCCCAGCAGGCAACGGCAGAAGTGGCAGAGCAACAAGACGGCCAGCAGCAGCCTGACAACCAGGAGCAAAGCACCATTATCCTTCGCCCCGGAGTGATCACCGCGCCTGAACCACCCCGGCACGGCAATCCGATTGACCGGTGCAAAGCGGACGTCAGCGTGCTCGCCTTCATCATTGTGGCGAAATTTTGTTACCACCAGCCCCTTTATCGGTTGCAGGAACGCTACTGGCGACTCGGCCGCGTGTGGTTAGCGCGATCCACCCTGTGCGGCTGGATGAGCGGATGCGCGCTTGCCCTTGAGGCCATCTACAAGCGCATGAAAGAACTCCTGCTGGGTAGCAAATACATCGGCTTGGATGACACAACCGTAAAGATGCTCGACCCAGGGGCAGGAAAAGCTGCATCCACCCGGTTCTGGTCCTATGTGGGATTGTTAGAGAGCACACCGTACAACCTCTATCAGTTCACCCTGAGCCGGGAGAAAACAGCGCCGCTTGAGTTTTTAGGCGACTACCAGGGGCACCTGCAAGGCGACGCCTACGCGGGCAACCCCGGCATGGGAAAAGCACACCCGGGCATCATTCCCGTTGCATGTTGGGATCACGCGCGGCGTTACTTTACCGACGCCAGTGATGAGCACCCCAGCGCCAGCGCCGAAGCCCTCGCCTACATCAAGCGCCTCTACAAGATCGAGCGCAGCCTCAAAGAAGCCAGCGTCGAGGAACGTAAACTGGAACGGCAAAGCAAAGCCGTGCCCATCCTCCTGGAATTCAAGACCTGGTTGGAAGGCAATCAAGAGCAGCACCTGAATAAATCCGGGCTCCGCAGCGCAATCAACTACAGCCTCAATCAATGGCAGGCCTTGAACGAGTATACCAGCGATGGCAACC
>JAGROY010000098.1 GCA_020439995.1 Verrucomicrobiia bacterium | reverse complement strand
CGGACGGTAGCGCCCTTATTCACGGCGAGACCAATAGACTTCTTGGCCCCCATCGCACAACACTCCTTCATCGTCGACGAACAGTCCGTCATCGCTGTCGAGCAGCCCTTCATCGAGGCCGCTTGCTGCTTGTGCACGTGTCTCGCCCCAGATGTCTTCGACGGAGGCAGGGCACTGGCATCAGGAATTACCAAAGCGACGCCGAGGATACTGGCAGCGATCGCAAGAATAGAAGATTTCGTTTTCATGAGTTTGGTATAATTAATGGGTCTTTTGCTTTTCGGCGGTCTCTAGAATGGAGCCCGTCGCTTAATATATGAAACACCGCGCGCCCTTGCTGCCCCTGATCATTATTTTGATTTCTCGTATTTCCCTTTCGCAGCGCAAGAACGGAGTGGAACTGTTTTGTTGGAGCTGCGATTCATATTTTCATTCGCCGCAAACGGAGGGCATTGGTGATGACCGAGAGGCTGGAAAAACTCATGGCCGCGCCAGCGATCATAGGGCTGAGGAGAGTGCCAGTGAAGGGATAGAGCACGCCAGCCGCAATGGGGACGCCGAGGCCGTTGTAGATGAAGGCGAAGAACAAGTTTTGGCGGATATTTCTCATCACAGAGCGGCTTACTGTGACTGCCTTGACGATGCCGGAGAGATCACCTTTGACGAGGGTGATGCTGGCGCTTTCGATCGCGACGTCTGTTCCGGTGCCCATCGCAACGCCGACGTGGGCTTCGGCTAGTGCCGGAGCGTCATTGATCCCGTCGCCAGCCATGGCCACGATAGCACCCTGCGCCTTGAGTTCCTTAACGATAACAATCTTATCCTCGGGCGAGAGACCAGCGCGCACTTCATCGATTCCGAGGGCGCGACCCACAGCTTCGGCAGTCTTTTGGTTATCACCTGTGGCCATGATGACGCGAATGCCAGCTTGATGGAGAGCAGCAATGGCGGCGGCGGCTGTCTCTTTGATAGGATCGGAAATCCCAAGAATTCCGAGCGCACGATCGTTCGAGGCCACCCAGACAACAGTCTGAGCCTCTTCCTGAAGATGGGCGGATTGCGTCGCGAGTTCTTCAGGGATAACGACGCCGTTGTCGCGAAGGAATCCTTCTTTTCCAACCCGGATCTTGGAGCCGTCCACGTCGCCCTCAACTCCGCCCCCGGTAGTGGATTGGAAGTTCGCAGCGGCGGGAATCGTGATCCCGGATTCCTTTGCTTCATCGACGATCGCACGTGCAAGGGGATGCTCGGAACTGGTCTCAAGGGAAGCTGCGAGGGCTAACATTCCACCTTCGTCCACGCCATCGGCAGTGACGCGACTCGTGACGCGCGGTTTGCCAGCGGTGAGAGTTCCGGTCTTGTCTGTGAGAAGGGTATCCACTTTCTCTGCCGTCTCGATCGCTTCAGCGTTCTTGATGAGAATGCCAGACTGAGCGGCGCGGCCCACGCCAACCATGATCGACATGGGTGTGGCAAGCCCGAGGGCGCAGGGGCAGGCAATGATGAGCACTGCAACTGCGTTGACGAGCGCATAGGCCATCGCCGGAGCCGGCCCCCACACGCTCCAAACGATGAATGTCGTAATTGCGATGATTACGACTGCGGGGACGAAGTAACCGGCCACCGTATCGGCCAATTTCTGGATGGGCGCGCGGCTGCGCTGGGCCTCCGCCACCATGTGCACGATCTGGGAGAGGAGAGTTTCGCTGCCGACTTTCTCGGTGCGCATCACGAAGGTGCCAGTCTGGTTCACGGTGGCACCAATAACAGTATCACCGCTCGCCTTTTTGACAGGGAGTGGTTCGCCGGTGATCATCGACTCATCGACGTTGCTGTTGCCCTCAGTGATGACGCCATCAATCGGAACCTTCTCGCCGGGACGGACGCGGAGGAGATCGCCCGCACGGAGTTGGTCGATCGGGATCTCTTCCTCCTCGCCGTCGCGCAAACGGTGAGCGGTTTTAGCAGCGAGGTTGAGCAGCGCTTTGATCGCCTGGCCCGTCTGGCTGCGCGCTTTCGCTTCTAGCAGTTGGCCTAATAGCACAAGGACAATAATCACCGCGCCTGCCTCGAAGTAGAGGCCGACCTCGCCACCTTTGCGGAAGGAATCGGGGAAGAGTCCTGGCGCCAATACCGCCACCGCGCTGAAAAGGTAGGCGGCGCCGACACCCAGCATGATCAGGGTGAACATGTTCGGGCTGCGGTTCAGAATCGAGCGCCAGCCCTTGACGAAGAACATCGAACCCGCCCACACGATGACCGGTGTCGCAAATGCGAATTCGATCCACTTCGAAACACTCATGGGCAGGATTTCATGCAGGCGGAGCGCTGGGATCATGCCCCCCATGGCGAGCACCAGCACCGGAATGGTCAGAGTTAGCCCGATCCAGAACTTGCGCGATAGATCGCGAATCTCATGGGCCGCGTGTTCGTCCGCAGCTGATCCCACTTTTGGCTCAAGTGGCATGCCGCAAATCGGGCAATCGCCGGGCCGATCCTGCTCGATCTCGGGGTGCATTGGGCAGGTGTAGATCGTGGCTCCTGAAAGCACCGGCACCTGCTCCAGCGCCATTCCACACTTCGGGCAATCACCCGGATTATCCGAGACGACCTCCGGGTGCATCGGACACGTCCACTGGCCCGGTCGGGCTTTCGAAGCGGCGTTCTGGCCGTGGTGATGATGATCGTCAGGCCCGCTGGCGTCGCCGTGGCTACAGCAATTGTGGTCACCGATT
Organism: Verrucomicrobiia bacterium; assembly: GCA_020439995.1. Taxonomy (GTDB): domain Bacteria; phylum Verrucomicrobiota; class Verrucomicrobiia; order Verrucomicrobiales; family DEV007; genus JAGROY01. Next base: position 33,374 of record JAGROY010000098.1, on the reverse strand, counting down.
TTCTTTTCGCCGCTCGGTTTGTCGGGATGATGTTGATGTTCTTTCATGAGATTAGGAGGGGTTGCCCAGGAGGTCTGAGTCTACGGCGCATTTCCGACTGCGATTGCGGTGCCGCTTTTGGCCTCCGCTCTGGCTGCGGCGCGGGAATCGCACAGGGCTAGTCCGACGGCAGCCATGATGACGCCGACACCGATCCATTCCAAGACCGTTGGCAGCTCGCCTTGAATTATCGCCGCGAGGGTCAGGCCCGTGATAGGGACGCAAAACAGCAGTATGGAGAGTCGGCCCGCCTCATAGCGCTGAAGCAGCCAGAACCAACCGACGGTGGTGAGGGCAGTCCCCGCCACGGCGAGAGTGATAAGGATCGCCAGATACGCGGGCTGCCATTTGGTCGCATGGCCCTGCTCGGCGATTGCAGAGATCAGCAGCAAGGGGATGCCTCCTGCGACAAGCTGCCATCCGGTAAATGGGATCAAACTCGCACCGGGGCGGCTCCGCTTGATGAGGATACTCGCCACTGCGGCGTTGGCCGCCACCCCAAGGGCCAGGAGGTCTCCGATCAAGACGCGTGAGCCGGAAGCGCCAATGGATGGAAAGGCAAGCACCACGACACCGGTAATCCCCAGGACAAGGGCGAACAGTTTACCCGCCGTCAATCGTTCCCCTAAGAAAACCGTTCCCAGTATGATGATGAATAGCGGTTGGGTGTTGCCAAGCACTGCGGCCAGGCCTGCTCCGGTGAATGCAGGAGCCAGGAACATGCTGCCAAAGGTGAGCGTCGTCGCGACCAAGCCGAAGGGTACAATCCAGCGGCGCAGGTTCTCGGACGGCCAGATGCGGCGACCGCTGGAGAGGCAGAATCCCAACAGGCAGACGCCAGCGAGGATCACGCGTGTACCCGCGAAGCGTAGCGGAGGAGCATAGGAGAGCCCCAAATTAATCAGAGGGTAGCACGCGGCGGCGGAGAGCACGATGCCAACCATGACGATCGCCTCGAAGCACTTCGTGTGTGGAGCAGGCCGTCCGATAGTAGTTTTGCCAAATAACATCATTCGTCCCCGTGTTGGGTATGATTCGAATGGCCCGTCTCATCGTCCATATCCATCCCCGTCTCCATTTCCATCTCCATATGCATGACGCCACTGCTGTCCGTATGGGTGATCATAAAGAGCCGTTGAGTCACCAAGATACCGACGAAACCGATTACAGAGGCGTAGACGACCAGCGGGTCGCTGCCGAATTTCAAGGTCAGGAACGTGCCCAGAATGACGACATCAATCACGATCGCGGTCACAGGGACAATAGGATTGGCTTTCACCTCCTTGCGGAGGTGGCGGAATAGCCCCCAGTGGATGGCGATATCCATGGTCAGGTAGAAGATGGCGCCGATTGAAGCGATGCGCGTCAGGTCGAAGAGCACCGTCAGGGTGATCGCCAACGCGACGGTCAAAACGAGAGCTGGGTTCTTGACCCCCCGATACAATCTTGGGATCTGCTTCATGCTGCTGAGCATCGCCAACATCCGCGAGGCCGAGAAGATGCTGGCAATCAACCCTGAGACGGTCGCGACAATCGCCAGCAATACGGTGAACAAGAGACCAAATTTTCCGAACACGGGCTTCGCCGCTTCGGCAAGTGCGTAGTCTTTCGCGGCGATCAGTTCGTCCACGGTCAAACTGCTGGATACTGCAAGCGCCAGAATCGTATAGATCACCGAGCAGATGAGGACGGAGATGATAATGGAGCGGCCAATATTGCGGTGGGGATCAACGATGTCTGCGCCTTGATTCGTAATAGTCGTAAAGCCTTTGAAAGCCAGAATGGACAGGGCGAGGGCGGCGATGAAGTTGAAACTGCCACCTGTTGCGGTTCCCGAACTCGCAGCGCCCCAGTTTCCGATCGACGGTAAACCGCCGACCGCCAGCCCCGCCAAGGCCAACACGGCAATACCTGCAATCTTGAAAACCGCCGTCAGCTTTGCCGATCTCTCGATCATCGAATTGCCGGAGATATTCACGATATACGCGAAGGCGATCAGCGACACACCTAGCACTGGGACAAGCAGCGCCGTGTTCTCGACACCGAACAGCCTGAGCGAATAAGAGCCAAAGGTCCGAGCGACAAGGCTTTCGGCGATGACCATCGAGACGTACATCAGCAACGAATAGGTTCCCGCCACCGTGCCGGGCCCATAAGCTCTTCGCATGAACATGGCGATACCGCCCGCCGAAGGGTAGGCGCTTGCGAACTTCACATAGGAATAGGCACTGAATCCGACCACGACCGCGCCGACCACAAACGCTAGCGGAAAGAGATTCCCCACCAACTCGGCGATTTGCCCCATCAGCACAAATATACCTGCGCCAATCATGACCCCGGTGCCCAATGACACAGAGCCTGACAAAGAGAGTTTCTTATCGGATCCCATTTCCATCGTTCACCTATTACAAATAAGGGCAGTAGAGACCGAACCCTTTATAGAGAGCGTGCGGCACGGGGAGCAGAATCGCGAGGAGTAGTGCGAAGGCAGCGTAACCCAGCAACTTGCGTGGCATCCCGACCGGAGTCACGTCGTTCAACGGCGGGGCGTCGCGTGTCCCCGCGATGAAAAACACAATAATCGCCCACATCATCAAGCCGGGCCAGGCGAAGAACGCCAACAGAAATAGCGCCGTCAACGAGGCCACACTGATGGAATGCCCGCGGCGCGAGCCGAAAAGGGCGTGCGCCATGTGACCCCCGTCCAACTGGCCAATCGGTAGCAGATTCAATGCGGTCACCAGCAGGCCTAACCAGCCCGCGAACGCGAGCGGATGGAGGACGAGCTCGTTGCCTTCTACAATAGCGCTCCCCAAGGCGACTTTTGAAAGCAGCGCCATCAGAACCGACGAGCCGACCTCGACACTGCCACCGTGCATCGCCATCTGCGACGTGGCCGAACCCGCAACCAGTTCCGAATGCTGGATACCGATGATCAATGCGGGTATCGCGAACACTAGCCCGGCGAGCGGCCCCGCAATGGCGACATCAAAGGCTGCGCGTCGGTCCGGGCTCAGGGATTTCATCTTGATGAAGGCACCAAAAGTTCCGAGCGCAAACGGCACCGGGATGAAGAACGGAGGTGACACCGGGATCCCGTGATGGCGTGCAGTGAAGAAGTGGCCCAGCTCATGAGCGCCCAGGATGAGAAGCAGGCCGACGCTATAAGGTAGGCCCACCGCGAACCGACTAGGCTCGTCCAGCAGGTTGACTCCCGCGTGCAGCGCTCCAGCCCATGTCGTCGTCAGGAAGGTCAGGAAAAACAACAGTCCGTGGAGCCACCATTTTGTCTGGCTCTCTTCGGGCTCCGTCGTCAAACTGGGAACCAACATCGCTCTTACGCGATCGCCAGCTTCCTCTTGCAAGAGCAGCGTTCGCCCATCAGTGGCAAGATCTGCTTTCAGTCTAACGATTGCCTCATCTGGGGGCACCTTCAAGTGTCCTTCGAAAACTGGAACTTCCCCCTCAACATGGCGTCCAGTGATCACCAGCACCTGCGCGAGCTTGTCTTCCAGTGCGGCGACATCCTCAGGATCCAGCCCTGGCGGTTGGGGCTGTGGTGTGGCCACCAAATGTGATTTTGATGCTGATCCCAACACAAAACCCATCCAAAGGAAGAACATCAAAATGAGAAACCAGAATAATAGCGGTGAGAGCATCATGAGAGAGTTTGGTTAGAATGGTGTCTGGTTGGTATCAGCGGACCTTCGCCGCCAAGTTGTAGAAACCGGCGATCATGGCTCCGGCGAACCAGCCCAGCACAAAAGTGCTCACGATCCCAAGCGCGACCTCGAAGAACGAAACCTCGGCGCGGAGAATGGGGGCGACATCGAGGCCATGGAGCAGGCTGTTGAAAAACGTGATCGCTTTCTCCCGCGGTACCGTGCTCATCGTCACGATGCAGCCCAGATAGAAAACGACTCCCGTCATTCCGACGCCAAAACCGAGTCGCCTGCCATCAATTCGCGCGAGGTTCCGGTCGGGTTTTGCTTGCTTCGCCGGCGTCATTCCGCCCGTAGTCGTCTCTTTGTTGTCTTGCATGAGAATCTCCTTTTTCCGTTTTCCTAGTGATGATCGTGGCTTCCGGTGCCTTCGTCATCCTCGTCCGAACCGGCGTGATGATGATGCCCCATGAATAGGTGACAACCGAACATGAGGACGATGAAGAGGATCAACGTGACGTTGTCGCCTACCCCGAAAGCGGGCAGCAGGAAGATTAGCAACAGCGGCAACGTGCAGCCGATTAACATCCAGACAAAATGGTTCTTCATAGGGCGGTGTTCTGATAATCTTCTCTGAAGATGGTTAGAGTTGTTCGTTCGCTCTGAGTGCACACAAAGGTAGAACTCCGCGACGGCACCCTACCCCTGAGACTTTCTGCGATTCGAATTCTGGCATCCGAGGGTCAGCACTATCCATTCGAGGCCGAGAGGGGTTGTTTCGATCCGGCGAATAATATTCTGAGGGGCAACGGCAGTTCCTAACGTTCGCCTGGTGATGCCTCGTCTTGCCTACACTCAAAGAGCACTACTCTACAGCCTCGCCGCTATCGGCTTGGGCTTAAGTGCTATCTCGTTAGAGGCTGCCGAGAAGGTGTTAGAGATTCGCGGCGCGGTTTCCCAAGCTCTCGCCGCCAATCTCGATTTGCGATCCGCTTATCATGAGATCGAAATGGCACGGGGCCGATTGATCCAAGCTGGCCGGTGGCCGAATCCTGAGCTTGAGATCGATGCCGCGACTGATCGTGCTTTTAACAATAGCGGAGAACACCGCCTCGGCGTAGCCTTCACACAAGCCTTTCCGGTGACGGGACGGCTGCGTCTCGCCAAAGAAGTCAGTCGTGTCGATGTCGCCCAGGCGTTGGCGGAGATCAGAGACCGCGAGCGCCTTCTCATCGCGGAGACGCAACATGCTTATGTCAGCGTGGTGGCGGCAGGTGAACAGCTGTCTACTATCCGTGAAGCACGGTCGCTCAATGAGAGTCTCGTGGTCGTCAGTACTAGGCGATTCGAGAATGCCGAAGTCTCGAAGGAAGAGATCAATCTAGCAAAGCTTCAAGTCCAGGCTTCGAAAAAAGAGGAGCAGTTGGCGGTTGCCACCTATGAAGCAGAGCTGACCAAATTGAAACTGGTGCTTGGCATGAACGCGGAACTGCCACTTGCGGTTCAAAAGAGACTGGCAGCGCTCTCCGGGGTAATAGTGAGCAGTGAAAGGGTGTCTTTCCGTCCGGATCTGCGTCGGCTAGAGCTGGCGATCAATCGTGGGGGTAGCGAACGGGAACTGGCAAAGGCAGAAAGATGGGAAGACATCAAAGTAGGCATCGGTGTCGATAGCGAGCGTCGATTGGATGAACCAGCCGGGCTTGAAACCGATCGAGCGGTGGGAATCAGGCTGTCTATCCCGCTACCACTTTTCAACCGCAATGAGGGGCGCATTGCCGAGGCCGAAGCAGGTATGCGCAAGGCAGCGGATGAGTACGCGGCGAAAAGTCTAACCATTGCAAGTGAGATTCACTTAGCTTCGAAGTGGCGCGACCGTTACACAGAAATACTGGCAGAGTTTGAGAAGGAGACACTACCGCTGATCGGAGATACCGCGAAACTTCTCCAGGATGCCTATGCGCAAGGCACAGCGGACATCTCTGACGCCATCCGTGCTCAGGAACAAGGACTTGAGCTTCGTCGCAGCTACCTCGAAGCCCTTATGAACAGACTGGGGGCCGAGATAGATCTCCAGTCTGCAACCGGATCGAGCCCACATCTCAACAGCTCAATGTTGAGCGCTCGAGCAGATGCCAACCAATTCAAAAGAGCCGACCGATGAAATCAATGTCAGGAAATCGATTTATAACCTTCATGCTGGCGATAGCACTCTTAAAGGTTGCACCATTGTCAGCGTTCGGACATGAGGGGCACGACCATGCGCCAGGAGAAGAGGGGATCGCGGCAGCTGGGCCGGTCACCATTTCTGAAGAGGCCAAAGCAAATCTTGGTATCACCGTCGCCGATGTGCAACTTGGCACACTTGAAAAGACCGTGACGGCATTTGGCCGAATCGTCGGCATCCCCAGCAAGCAGGCCGCCGTGAGTTCGCGTATTCCCGGGCGCGTCACTGCGTTGCTGACGAATCCGGGTGACCACGTCGATCAAGGGCAGGACGTCGTAGAAGTAGAAAGTCTGCTGTCAGGTAATCCCCCTCCGAAAGTACGTTTCACATCACCAATTTCAGGAACGGTGCTGCATTCTGAGGTCGTGCTTGGAGACAGCGTTGAACCCAACGCTCATCTGATGCAGATCGCCAACCTCGACGAAGTCTACGCTGAAGCGAAACTGTTTGAAGGGCAGCTCAGCACGGTTGCGGTCGGTCAGGATGTCAGGGTGCGTGTCCACGCCTTTCCTGATGAGATATTCGCCGGGAAGATCGAACTCCTCAGTGGCGAACTCGACCCACAAACGCTAACGCTGAAGGCCTGGGTAAGGCTGGCCAATCCTGACGGAAAACTGCGCCCAAACATGCAGGCGCGGCTGGATGTCGTCACTGCTGTCGGTGACAATGTCATCGTCGTACCGCGCAGCGCCGTCATCGGGTCGTCGGGAAACCTTAGCATTTATGTGGAACAATCTGAGGCCACCATTCCGACCTACGAAAAGCGGCTGGTCGTTACCGGGATGGAAGATGACCGCTTCATTGAGATCATCGAAGGGGCCATTCCCGACGAAAAGGTGGTTACCGTAGGGAACTATCAATTGCAGTTCGTGGTCAGTGCTAAACCGGCAAAGGCAGAAGACGCGGCGCATGCTGATGATGGACACAGCCACGGTGATGCTGCGGAAGGATCGGCAAGTCCGACACCGAACAGTGGGCAATCATTGCTCACATGGATGATCGGAGCCCTTGTCGTCGTCATTCTAGCCCACCTGATCTTCTCCATCATGTCCGGTCGCCGCGCCCCTTCCAAAGCAATCTGACGCCGATCTCAACGCTCATGTTAGATAAACTCATCCAGTTCTCCCTGCGAAATCGCCTCCTCGTCCTCGTGGTGAGTGTGATGGTGATGGCATATGGGATCGTCACTGCATTGCGGCTGCCAGTCGATGTCTTTCCTGACTTAAACCGCCCAACGGTGACCCTCCTGACAGAAGCCGAAGGCCTGGCTCCAGAAGAAGTGGAAACGTTAGTCACTTTTCCGCTAGAGACGGCCCTCAATGGCTTGCCCGGCGTGCTTCGTGTGCGTTCCAACTCCGGCGTCGGACTCTCGATCATCTTCGTTGAGTTCGACTGGAACATGCCGATCCTTACCGCGCGTCAGATCATTCAGGAACGATTGCAGCCAGCCGCCGAACAATTGCCGGCAGGCATCCGGCCAGTAATGGGGCCGATCTCTTCCCTGATGGGCGAGATACTTCTCATCGGTTTGCACAGCGAAAGCGGCGACACCAAACCGATGGACATCCGATCCATCGCTGACTGGGAATTGCGTCCACGTCTGTTATCGGTTCCAGGCGTTTCTCAAGTCATCCCGATTGGAGGAGGCGTGAAGCAATACCAAGTGCTCGCCTCCCCCGAGAAGATGGCAGCGTTCAATGTCAGTCTTCAGGAAGTCGAAGAAGCGGCGAGACTATCACAAAGCAACTCCGCTGGGGGATTCCTCGAAAACGTCAACCAGGAGGCACTCGTCCGGAACATCGGGCGGAGTGCATCCCTGGACGACCTTGCAAACTCCGTCGTCACCGAACGCGAAGGCACGCCCATCCTGCTCAAAGATGTCGCGGAGGTCAAATTTGGACGCCAGGTCATGCGTGGCGATGCCGGGGTCAATGGCAGTCCCGCGGTGATCATGGCCGTTCAAAAGCAGCCGGGAATCGACACCGTGAGATTGACGAAGGAAATCGAGGCTGCCCTTGAAGGCATCCGGGCATCGCTCCCGGCCGACGTCAAACTCGAAGAGTTGTTCAAACAAGCCACCTTTATTGAAGCGGCAATCGCCAATGTCGAAGAGGCGATTCGCGACGGCGCCATCATGGTCGCGATCGTGTTGTTTCTCTTCCTGCTGAACTTTCGCACGACATTCATTACCCTCACAGCCATACCGCTTTCGTTTGTCGTCACGGTCATCATCTTTAAACTGATTGGTCAATCGATCAACACGATGACCCTCGGCGGCATCGCCGTCGCCATCGGCATGGTCGTCGACGACGCCATCGTGGATGTGGAGAACGTGTTCCGACGTCTACGGGAGAACCGTCATCTCGCCAATCCGAAACCCGTCCTACGGGTCATCGCTCAGGCATCGAGCGAAGTGCGGAATTCGATTCTCTACGCAACGCTGGTGATCATTCTCGTCTTTGTGCCCTTGTTCGCCCTCGGCGGCATCGAAGGGCGGCTTTTCGCACCGATCGGCGTCGCGACCGTGATCTCCATGATCGCGTCCTTCATTGTGTCACTGACAGTGATACCGGCACTCGCTTCCTATTTGCTGCCGAGAATGAGCCGGATGCATTCAGAGAAAGATGGCTTCGTGGTGCGTGGCCTCAAAGCGTTTGACCGCAGATTCCTGCTCATCTCTGCATTGAATCATCCGTGGCTTGTCATGAGCGTGACCCTTGTGATCATGACAGGCTCCTTTGCGCTCTTTCCCATGATGGGACGCGAGTTCTTGCCTGCCTTCAATGAGGGAACGGCCACCATTGGCCTGCTCTCTGCCCCCGGAACCTCGCTCGAACAGTCAAACCGCATCGGTACCATCGCCGAGAAACTCTTACTCACGGTGCCGGAGGTGATCAGTACCGGTCGCCGCACGGGTCGGGCTGAACTCGATGAACATGCCGAGGGCGTACACAGTTCGGAGATCGATGTGGACTTCCGCAAGTCTGATCGAAGCCGCGAGGAAGTCCTCGGCGACGTTCGCGATAAGCTCAGTCAGATTCCGGGAACGGTGCAGAACATTGGTCAACCCATTTCGCACCGCCTCGATCACATGCTTTCCGGCGTCCGGGCACAGATCGCCGTCAAACTCTATGGCAACGACCTGGAGACGCTTCGGAGCAAAGCCAGCGAGATCGAATCCGCAATGCGCTCGATTCCTGGCGTCGTCGACCTTCAGATCGAGAAACAAGTCGCCATCCCGCAGGTGCAGGTCAGGATCAATCGTGAGAAAGCCAAAGCCTACGGTATCCGGGTGGCCGAGCTGAACGAACTGCTGATGACAGCGCTGAACGGTGATACCGTCGAAAGAATCATTGATGGCCAGCGCGTTTACGACATCGTCGTCCGCTATTCCGAGGAGTCGCGCAATAGTGTTTCGGCTATCAAGCAAACACTCATCGATATTGGAAAGGGCCGCAAGATACCGCTCTCACTGGTCGCCGACGTCAACGAAGCTACTGGCGCAAATGTTATCAATCGTGAGAACGTGCAACGCCGCATCGTTGTGTCGGCCAACGCTTCTGGCCGTGACCTCGGGTCGGTGGTTGAAGACATCCAGCAGGAAATCGATGCCAAGGTTGCCCTCCCTCAAGGATACTTCGTCGCCTATGAGGGGCAGTTTCAGAGCCAACAAGAAGCAAGCAAGCTGATCGGCATTCTCTCGATTGTCGTCGCATTCGCCATCTTCCTGCTGCTTTACTCACACTTTCGGAGCTTCATGCTGGTCGGGCAGATTCTGCTCAATATCCCCCTCGCTTTCATCGGTGGGCTTGCCGCAACTTACTTCCTAGTCGGCACGGTGTCGATCGCAACCCTGGTCGGACTGATCACGCTGGCGGGCATCGCCTCACGCAACACCATCATGATGATCTCACACTACCTTCACCTGATGAAACACGAGGGCGAATCCTTCGATTTTAAGATGATCGTCCGTGGATCGCTTGAACGACTCGTCCCCGTGAGCATGACCGCCGCAGTGGCCGGGCTCGCGCTCATTCCGTTAGCGCTCGCCGCGGGCCAGCCCGGGAAAGAGATTCTCCACCCCGTGGCTGTGGTCATCCTGGGTGGACTCGTGAGTTCAACATTACTCGACATGATTGTCACCCCGGCGGTGTTCTACAAATTCGGCCGTAGTGCCGCGCTCAAATATCTAAACCAGCATGAGGGCGACCCCCTCGATGCCATCACTTTGCCACCGGTCGGAGCCACTGCCTGATGCGGAAGGCCCCAACCACGCAAGAACAAACGAAAACAAACCAAGAAAGAAATTCGATGAAAACCAAATCCATACTGACTTTGCTAGTAGCACTCACTGGTCTCGCAACCGTCGGCCTGGCCGATGAGAAGAAAGGCGACGATCACCACGCCGTTGAGATACCTAAAACGACCAAAGAAATCTGGTCTCAGCTGAACGGTCTTGAAGATACTGTCAATGCCGCCGTGGCCAAGAAAGATGCCCACGTCGTCCATGGTCGCGCGGAGCAGGCGACCGGTTTATTGAACGCTCTCCCGGGCAAATCGACCGAGCTCAAGGACATTGCCAAGAAGCGGGTTGACGGTTATGTTAAATCCTTGGCCAAGATCCTCGACGCCGCACACGACGCCGCTGACGACGGCAAATTTGACGGAGCAGCCAAGTCCATGAAATCCTATGCTTCGCTGATTAAGACTCTGAAAGCTCAGTATGACAAAGACACCACGTCGGGCAAAACAGCGGAGAAAGATCTGCCGCAGATCCCCGAGAAGAAACACTAAGCCACTGGTTCACTGAAAGCTCAATGACAGGTGTCTAACACTCGCCGTTTCCTAAGTCGCCGTCGTCACCCTAGCGGGTTGCGGCGGGGATGGGAACGATGCGACAACGGCCACCAAATGACATCGCAATCCAACCTGACGCATTCGCATCATGAGTGAAAACCAAAGAATCGACAATGCCTTCGAACGCCTGAGAGGAGGAGACTTGCCACCAAGGCCGGGAAGCCTTGAGCAGAATGTCTGGAGACGAATTCGGCATCAATCCTCAGCAGCGCAGGACTGGCGCCCTATGTACTGGCCGCAGTGGCTGACCAAGCCGGCATTCGCTGCGGCATTTAGTGTCGTGAGCCTCATTTCCGGAGTCATCGTCGCCACGAACATCAACAGCGCCGAAGGCGCGATCGTCAGTAGCACTGAATCGAGTCGCCTGTCGATATTCACGGAGAACGCACCGGGATTGCTAAGGGCACCAAGCACGTCACACCATCCATGAGCAGCCGTAGCAAGACTATCCTCCTACTGCTCACGGTTGGCATGGTAGCGATCATCGGCTGCGCTGTAGGCACCACGATCGTCCTGCGCATGCGCGAGGCCGGGAGCCCGGTGTTCCACAGCCACCAACCGGGAGATCACTCCGAACTCCACAGTAAACTCAGATTAACCCAAGAGCAACACGGGCCCATGGAGGCGATCGAATCCAGATTTGCTGCCCTGGAGAAAGCTCTCATCGCAGATATCCGGAACTCCAATACTGATCTAGCCTCAGCCCTTAAGCGTGACCGGGCCTTTTCCAAAGATGTGCAAGCGGCGGTGGAAGAGATTCATAGGGCTCAAGCAGCCTTACAGAAGGCCACGATTGAACACCTCGTAGAAATGGGAACTGTTTTAACACCTGAACAATTTCAGCAGCTTATCGATCAAACTGGAACCGATCTTACACGGGAATGAACGTCCATTGAGTGTTCGCGCAGGAAATATGGTTCTCCCCGACGACAGCGAAGATCTGGCACTGATCCTGGATCTTCAGAACGGCAACGATGGCGCGTTAAATGTTCTCATGGAGCGGTACCGTGAGCCGCTCTTTCGATATATCTACCGGTTCGTCCACAACAGTTCTGATGCCGCAGAAATACTCGAGGAATCCTTCGTTAAACTTTACTTCAACCGAGACAAGTTCAGCCCGACGAATCCGTTCAGATCCTGGCTCTACACCATCGCCGCCAACCTCTGTCGCGACCAGATCCGCAAACAGAAACGCCGCTCCGCGACCTCCGTAGGAGAATTTTTCGACAGCACGATGGTGGAAGCACAGGCAGTGTTGACGCCATCGGAGGAAGCCTCAGCCAATGACGATGCCCGCCAACTGCGTGATGCGGTCGATAGGCTACCGGAGAAACTGAAGCATTGTGTCATTCTCTTTCATCTCGAGGAGATGTCTCATGACGCAATCGCGAGCCTGCTTGGCTGCACGGCGAAAGCCGTTGAGACCCGGCTCTATCAGGCACGCAAGCGCCTTCAGAAGATGGTGTCCTGGTAGTCAATCATGGTTAATCGTCACCAGCACCTCCGAATTGAGTCCAGCAGGCGGAAGTGGGGACTCCCGCGATGCGCACTTTTTAGTGCACTGTTAGTGCTCATTGCGGTGATATCTGGAATGGGCGTCCGCCGGTTGGCGCAGAACCGCATCGCTAAAGCGACCAGAATTGTGGCTCCTCCAGGCATTGATTCACTTGAGAAAGTGAACCTCGGTGGAATTGATCAGTGGATCCTGATTCGAGGTCACGATGCCACGGCAGCGATCTTATTGTTCGTTCATGGCGGCCCTGGTGTTCCCAATATGCCATTTTGTCATTTGAACGCCGGTCTCGAAAAAAAGTTTGTCGTAGTTCAATGGGATCAGCGGGGCGCGGGTAAATCGTACACTGACACTGTGCCTTCGAGATCGATGAACGTCGATCAATTCATATCGGATACGAAAGAGTTGTCGGAACTATTGATCACCCGGTTCGAGAAGGATAAAATCTTCCTGCTAGGGCACTCATGGGGATCAGTGATCGGAGCGAAGGCGGCGGCGCGCCATCCTGAACTCTATCACACCTACATTGGCGTCAGCCAGGTGACAGATGTGATGGGAACGCAAACGTTGCTCTACGAGCGGACGCTTGCTAAGGCCGTGGCGGCTGGCAATAAAACGGCAATCGATGAACTGAAATCGATCGGAGCTCCGCCATTCGCCAAGCCTGACGATCACCTGATTGCGTGTCGATGGCTGGCCGAGCTACAAGACCAACGATATATCGAAAAACGTCAACTCATGACTGCCCTGGTGAGTTCTCCTTATTATACTCTCGCAGATCTGAATCGCTTCCGAAATGGGATGCGCTTCTCAATTGATTATTTATGGTCGCCGCTCGGAACCGTGAATCTTTTTGAAGAGATTCCTTCTTTTCGGATCCCAGTGACGTTCATTCAAGGGCGGGAAGATCCACTCATTCCGGGCGAGTTGATCGAGCGGTACAGCGCCAAAGTTGATGCCCCCAAGGGCAAACGGTTAGTATGGATTGAGAATGCCGGGCACATGCCACACTTCGAAGCACCCAACGACTTTGAAAGTTCCGTGATCGATGCCGCTTACGCGATGACGCAGGATTAGTGATCGTGGAACGGCAGGCGTTACCGCTCCGGAATGATTGGTTGCCAGAAAGTTGCGTGGGCAGGGGGCCGTGACACAACAGTGATGTGGGAATCTGAGTTCGGACATCTCTCTAGTCGATGTTGAATACCCTACCCCCCTATGCTATATGATCAACGATCATGGCACACACACAGAAAGAGAAACCACATCTGCTCGCCCGAATTCGGCGCCTTCAAGGCCAACTTGAAGGTCTTCGCCGTTCCGTCGAGGAGGACAAAGAATGCAACGAGGTGTTGCACACTCTCGCGGCCTTCCGGGGGGCGATCAACGGACTAATGCTGGAGATCCTCGAAGGGCACATTCGCCATCATGTGATGAACGATGGAGAAGCAGGCTCTCATGCTGAAGATCCCATCGAGGCTGCCGAAGAGCTGATCGATGTACTTCGGAAGTACCTGCGCTGAGAGATTCCCTGACGCTCTACCACAAAAACACGATACCTATGGACAACTTTAGCGAATACCTCAACAGCGGCCACGTATGGCTGTACGTGCCTGTCGCCATCCTGTTAGGAGCCTTGCATGGGTTGGAGCCAGGCCATTCTAAAACGATGATGGCCGCGTTCATCATCGCAATCCGGGGGACGATCGCTCAAGCGGTGCTGTTGGGATTGTCCGCTGCCGTTTCGCACTCTCTCATCATCTGGTTGCTCGCGGCGCTGGCACTGCACTATGGCAGTCAATGGAATGCAGAAACCGTCGAGCCCTACCTGCAAATTGGCTCGGCAGTGATTATCTTTGGTCTTGCCGTCTGGATGTATTTCCGTACGCGGCGCGAGGTAAGGGAAGCCGCAGGTAGCAGTCACACCCATGATCACTCGCATGACCATGATGCCCCGCTGGCTGGCGAGCTGATTGCCACCGACAGTTCCATCCGCCCGTCGGCGAAGCCCGGCCACGGCCCCAATCGAGGAATGATGCTCGACACCGGTCACGGCTGGCTCGAAATCGCCATCTTCGAAGATGGGACGCCGCCGCGCTTTCGCATTTACCCATGCAAGGCAAACGGTGATGCCCTACCGATAAGCAAAGGCATGACGCTGACCATCGAAACAGCGCGATTTGATGGTCGCACCCAACTATTCAAGTTTGAACCTGGCGACGGTTTCTGGGAATCGACCGCTATTCTGCCTGAACCTCATGAGTTCATGGTCACGGTGACACTGAGTCACGATGATCATGCGCACAGTTATCGATTGAGATTCAGCGAGGATCATCATCACCAGACTTCGATTGTCGAGGAAATGCAGGCAGAGGGTGACGTCTATCAGGATGCGCATGAACGTGCTCATGCCGAAGACATTGCCCGGCGCTTCTCCAATCGTACTGTGACCACACCGCAGATCGTCCTCTTTGGAATCACCGGCGGTCTGATGCCCTGTCCTGCTGCCTTCACCATATTGCTGGTGTGCCTTCAGTTGAAGAAAGCGGTGCTAGGATTCTCTATTGTAGCAGCCTTCAGCTTCGGCCTAGCATTAACGATGGTGACGGTGGGAGCCACTGCGGCTTGGAGTGTCCACCATGCTCAAAAGCGGTTCAATGGTTTCACCGAAGTCATGCGAAAGGCACCTTACGTTTCCTGTGCGCTGTTGATATTGCTCGCCGCGTACATGGCGTGGAGTGGTTGGCAAGGCCTGCATCAAGTGCACTCCCATTGAATCTCGAAAAGCAATCGATGGAATCTCTGAATTCCGAAAGAATGTTTCAGGGGCAGCCGGTGCGTCGGTGTTCTACATGCGAAATCCAATATCTAACAATCCAATCCAATGAAGAACATCCTGAAATCATTCCTATCGATCGCCATTGCCAGTCTCGCCACGAACGGGCTGATGGCTCAAGAGACCAAAGCGGCCGACCACGCGGCGCATGCTGGGCACTCGCTTAAAGCCTATGTCGCAGTCGCCGACAGCCTTTACAAAGACGACCTGGGCAAGGCCAAGAAAGCCGCGACTGGGATCATTGAGGTCGACGCTAATGGAGCCCTGGCAAAGTCTGCAAAGTCGGTCGCCGATGCGAAAGACATTGCAGCGGCACGTGAGGCCTTCAAGACGCTCAGTGCCGATGCCGTCAAACTGGCGAAGATGCACAAAGTGGACGGCTATACCGTCATGGCCTGCCCGATGGTCAAAGACGGCAAAGGCGTTTGGCTGAGCGCTGACAGCAAGGTGAACAACCCTTATTTCGGGGCAAAGATGGCCCACTGCGGCGGCCCGAAGAAGTAGTTTTCTGGCAAAGTCTACAGCGGTCGGTGCTCCGGGCACCGACCGCTAGTTGCGCTGCTTTGATTGACTTCGCTGCTTGGGCGATGTATCAAAAATGCTTAAGACCTCTTAAGTAAATCTTTTTTTTGGACGACCGTCTCGCCTCCTGGGCACTCACATTTTATTATGACACCTCTTCACAAGTTGGCTATCCTGGCGACGTCTCTCTTGCTCACGAGCCTGTCTCCGCTGCGGGCCCGAACGGTCGAGCATCACCTGACGATCGATCATGGCACGGTGAATTTCACCGGCAAAGACCGTCCGGCGATGACCATCAATGGCGGCATCCCAGGCCCGACTTTGCGTTTTCGTGAGGGCGACCAGGCAGTGATACACGTTCACAACAAGATGAAGGTCGCCACCTCCATTCACTGGCACGGAATCTTGCTTCCCAATGACCAGGATGGCGTGCCTTACCTAACTTATCCACCGATTGCCCCAGGCACTACGTTTACCTATCGCTTTCCCATTACTCACGCGGGAACCTACTGGTATCACTCACATTCCGGTCTTCAGGAGCAACAAGGCGTCTATGGCTCGATCGCTATCGAACCGAAACAGAACCGCTATGGAGGGATTCGCGACGAAGTCATTCTGCTTTCCGATTGGAGCGATGAGAATCCGCACGAGATCATGCGCACCTTGAAGCGCGGAAGCGAGTGGTACTCGGTCAAGAAAGGAAGCGCTCAAAGCGTGCTTGGCGCTGCGAAGGCGGGTCAGGCAGGCAACTTCTTCAAACGCGAGCTCACGCGCATGCCGCCGATGGATATCGCCGATGTGGCCTATGACAAGTTTTTGGCCAACGGCCAGCCAGAGTCTCACATCAGTGCCAAGCCGGGACAGCGATTGCGCCTGCGGCTCATTGACGGCTCTGCCACGACCTACTTCTTCGTGGAGTTCGCTGGTGGGCCGATGAAGATCATTTCAAGTGACGGAGTAGACGTCCAACCCTTCGAAGAGAATCGTTTCCTCATCACCATCGCCGAAACATATGACGTATTGGTGACAGTGCCGAAGAGTGGTAGCTACGAGCTGCGAGCGACAGCGCACGATGGGTCTGGATACGCTTCTGTCTGGATCGGTCAGGGTGAAAAGCATCCAGCCCCTGATGTTGTGAAGCCTGACCTGTATGCCCTCATGGGAGGCGTGACCCTTCGGAGCATGACCGCGATTACTCCAGCAGGAAGCATGGGCATGTCTGATGCTAAAGTCGAAGCGGGGGCGTTCGATCAGCCCGGCATGAACATGGGAGACACGGATATGGGGGGGATGAAGATGGAGAGTGGCATGGATATGAATGCCCATGGGATGGCAATGCCAATGAACATGTCAGAAAGCGCATCTCCCCACGCGGAGATGGCCATGCCGTCCAACCAGCCAATGGGAGACATGTCAGGAATGGATCACTCCATGATGAGTAGTGGAGAGATGCAGGGAATGGATCATGGGGGGAACTCCAAGATGGCAAAAGGAGGCCATTCGATGGGTGAGATGGATAAGGCGGTCGATGGGATGGATCCCCGGCGCCCTTGGCCCAATTACTCAAAGCTGCGCGCGCTTAATCCTACCAATTACGCCAATGACAAACCTCGCCGCGACATCCGCCTCACGTTGGATGGGAATATGAGCCGCTATGTCTGGCTGCTCAACAACAAAGCACTACACGAGCAAGACAAGATCACCGTTCGCGAAGGGGAGGTTGCTCGATTCATCCTGATCAACCGTACCATGATGCATCATCCAATGCACCTTCACGGCCATTTCTTCCGCGTGATCAACGGGCAGGGAGACTACTCCCCATTAAAGCACACCGTAAACGTCGCTCCGATGTCGACCACGGTCATCGAGTTTGACGCCAATGACAGTGGTGACTGGTTCTTCCACTGCCACGTTCTCTATCACATGCATAGCGGGATGGCGCGGATCGTGCACTACGATGGCTTTGAGCCTTCACCTGAGGTGGCCGACATTCGTCACAATCTGCTCGAAGATCCCTGGTATTTCTGGACGATCGGCGCGGGCATGAGCCACATGACGGAAGGAAACGTAACCCTCTCAAACACTCGCAATATACTAAACGCCTACTGGAAAGTAGGCTGGCAGAACGTCGAGGAGACGGAATATGAAGTCACCTTGAGCTATGACTATTCGTTCAACCGATTCTCCAGCGTCTTTGCCGGTGCCCAGCTCACCAATGGTGCATTGGGAGATCGCGGAATCTTCGGGGCCCGCTACCTCCTGCCGCTGCGGATTCAAGCAACCGGCTGGGTGGACACAGAGGGCGAATTCCGCGTCGGCGTTGGAAAGGAACTTCCGCTCACCTCACGTTTGAGCGTCTTCGGAGAAGTCGAATACGATACACTAACAGACTGTGAATGGCAGGCGGGTGCAACCTTCATGCTCAACAAGAACCTCTCTCTCATCGGCTCGTATCATTCCGATTTCGGAGCTGGGGCGGGCCTCGCATTCTCCTTTTAAGGGCGCTCCGTCCGGACGTTACCCCATGTTGAAACACACTGAGCAGCATCGAACCCACCGCATTGGATGGCTGCGTGCTGCAGTCTTGGGAGCTAACCCAAGTTCGTCAGTTTGACGAAAAGTTTGGAAAAATGCGGGGTGATTTTGGTGTCTGAGGCCTTTGTTGGTAGGGTTTACGATCTCGCTTGGGGCGCTGAAGGCGTGTAGTCCCGAAGCCATCGTTGCGTGGTGGGGCGTGAGCGGATGAGATTGGGACATGTTTCTCAAGCGCAGCCGTCGCAAGATCAATGGTGAGGTCTACGAGTATTGGCGTCTGGTCAAGACGGTGCGCACTGCCCGCGGCCCGCGTCATCAGACGGTGGCCACTTTGGGCAAGGAGCCCGGGCTCGACAGCCAATCCCGGCACGGCTGGGAAGAGGTCAGCGATCTGCTCGAAGGCCGCCCTCCCGGGCCTCGGCAGATGCACTTGGGCGAGAAGGGCACCGGTTCCGCGACAACCACGCAACCAGCCGACAATGCCGCGTCCAGTGACGATGATCAACGCCGGCAGTGGATGCAGGTCGATGTGCGCGGACTGCGTGTCGAGAATGTCCGCCAATTCGGCCAGGTCTATCTGGCCCTGGCATTGTGGCGGCGCTTGGGCCTGCACACGCTGTTGCGCGAAGTGATCGCGGACGGTCGGGTGAGCGTGTCGTGGGAGTTGACCGCGTGCATATTGACCATCGCGCGCTTCTGCGGCAACAAGAGCGAGCTGGAAGTGGCCGAGCGCTGGTATCAGGACAGCGCGCTTGAGGATCTTCTTGGAGTGTCGTGGCAGCATATCAACGACAGCCGGCTCTACCGCGGTCTCGACGTCCTGCACGGCCACAAAGACACCCTGTGCAAACACCTCATGACCCGCTACGAGAGCTGGTTCGGCGTCGAGTTCGAGTTCCTGCTCTACGACGTTACCAGCACGTATTTTGAAGGCGATGCCGCCGCCAACGCCAAGGCCAAGCGCGGTTACTCGCGCGACAACCGCCCCGACTGCAAGCAGGTCAACATCGGCCTTGTCGTGACTCCTGAAGGCGGCTTGCCCATCGGCTACGAGGTATTCGATGGCAACACTGCCGACGTCACCACCGTCGAGGACATGGTGCGGCTCATGGAGGACAAATACGGCAAGGCCAAGCGCATCTGGGTGATGGATCGCGGCATGGTCAGCGAGAACAACATCGATTTTCTGCGCGCGCGGGAAGCCCGCTACATCGTCGGCACTCCCAAGGGACAACTGCGCAAATTCGAGCGCGCGTTCCTTGACGAAAGCGATTGGGCAGAAGTGCGCCCGGGAGTGGAAGTCAAGCTGGTGGCTCATCCCGATGGCAACGGGCAGGAACAGTACGTGATGTGCCGCAGTGCCGACCGGCGCCAGAAGGAGGCGGCCATGCTCGAGCAGAAGCGCGCCCGCCTGCTGGCCAAGCTCAAGGCCATCGACTCAAGTCTGCGCAAACGCCCGGCAAAAATCGAGGTGGCCGAGCGCCGTGTTGGCCGCTGGCTCGGGCGCTATCCCGCTGCCGAGCGGGTGTTCTCCGTCGCCGTGCTGCGCGACGAGCACACCGGCAGGGCCAACGGATTGCAGATCACCCGCAAGGAAGCTCCCCTGACCTGGGCGCAACAATCCCACGGCGCGTATCTGCTGCGCACTAACTGCACCGAGCAGGATCCAGTCAAGCTCTGGCGCTGGTACATCCAGCTGACACAAGCCGAAGACGCCTTCCGCATCTCCAAGAGCGATCTGCACCTGCGTCCGGTCTTTCACCAGAAAACCGCGCGCGTCGAGGCGCACATCCTGGTGTGCTTTTTGACCCTGGCGTTGTGGCGCACACTGGAAATGTGGATGCGTGGCAAGGGGCTGGGCGACTGCTCGCGGCAACTGCTCAAGGAAGTCTCCACTATCAGCAGCATGGACGTCGTGCTGCCCGTGCGCCGTAAACCAGACGCGAGCGACTCAAGCTCCATCGAGGATGCCTCCAACGAGGTCACCGACCTGCGCCTGCGGGTGGTGGCCCGGCCCGACGCCCAAGTAGCGCAACTGCTCGCACGGCTCGGCCTCGAGCTGCCCACGGCACCAAAACTAATCGAAAATGTAGTCCCGAAAAATCCGAGACCATCTTCGTAACTCACTGAAAATGCGCTATCGGATTTTTCTATATTCCCGTAACTGACGAACTTGGGCTAACGACGGAATTGTGTCGACTGCGAGTCTTGTGGTAGGTGTTTTGCCGCTGCGGAGGCAAACCGTGGCAACATCGTGATCGCCGGAGTTGCAGGCCTCGTTGCAGGAGCCATGTCGATATTTAACAGCCGGAGAATACGTTTCTGTCAGTTCGCAGTCCGATACAGAAGCCGCCGACCTGGATCGGGAGCGGGAAGAGCTGGCGGACGACTGGGAGTTCGAGGTCGCTGAGCTGGCCGAAATCTATGAAAAGCGAGGACTTGAGGCCGAGTTGTCCCGCCAAGTCGCAGGGCAGCTGATGCGGCACGATGCCTTGAGTGCTCACGCCCGCGACGAGCTGGGTATCTCCGAATCGATGTCCGTGCGACCAGTGCAGGCGGCGTTGGCATCCGCAGCCACTTTTGCTGTGGGAGCATCGCTTCCTCTAGTAATTGCGTTAGTCAGCCCTCTGGTGTCGCTGGTCTGGATCGTCAGTGGCGGATCGCTATTGGCACTAGCAGCGCTGGGGGCAATGTCGGCTCGCGCTGGAGGAGCACCTGTGGGACGAGCCTCGGCGCGCGTTACGTTTTGGGGAGCCCTTGCAATGGCGTTGACCGCTGCGGTTGGAGCGCTTTTTGGGCACGTGGGTCTCTGACTTCGCTGATCTACTCGCGTCAGTTCGGCAACTATACCCTAAAAGGCTTGCTATTTGACCTCGAACTCCCGGCCATCGCTTACCAGTTTAGCTTTTGATACCTAGACTGGACTGACCGCCGCTGCCGCTTTATCATTGGACACAGAATGAAAGTCCTCCTCGCCATCCTGCTCTGCATCTCGATGGCGCTCGCGTCTGCGGGCGTCACGGGAGAGCTACGCTACGATTGCCGGATGAGCGGTGAGACGAACCTCACCGAATGCTGTTGTGCTGGGAATGGGTATTGTTCTTCAGGCGCGGGCAATTGCTGCCTGCCGGATGGCGACCAGTCCGAGAGTGAGGATTGCCCAGATTCCGAAGGTGAAGACCCCTGTGGCTGCTGCGATATCCGTATTGTGGCGAGCGACGATCCGATAGCGCTTGTGAGCGCTGCCAAGCTCGCGCCGCCCGTCGCCAAGCTGCTTTCTGATCGCATTGATTTCGAACTCGCGATCCTCGCGCCTGTTTGTCCTGAGTTTTACCGGGTGCCAGAGCGCTCGCCTCCCAAGGCCGCTAGTGCACCTGTCAGGATTCGATTCTGTTCGTTCCTCATTTGATTCGTTCCTGCAAGCGCGAAGCGGCGCCCCTGACATCACCACTTCGGTGATCTTGGCGCAGCCTCGCGTCCTTTCGTTAACGGGTGACGTACGTCCGCGTACGCCTACCTAGCCCTTAACCATAGACTCAAAATGGAGCGAATTCATGACTACCACTCAACGCGAGGCGGGAGTCGATCCGAGTGACGAAGCCCTTATGCTTCGTCTCCGTTACGGCGACGACCTAGCACTTAACTCTCTCATGCAGCGCTGGGAGAGACCGCTCGTCGGTTTCATTCTGCGATATACTAATAACCGCACGGATTCTACCGATCTAGCTCAGGAGACGTTCGTACGCATCTACGAGAACCGGGTGCGCTATCGTCCCAAAGGCAAGTTCTCGACGTGGATGTTCACAATCGCGGCCAACCTGTGCCGCAACCACGCCCGATGGAAATCGAGACACCCTTCTGTGTCCACGGTATCCACCGGTTCAGATGGCGATGAGAACGACTGGTCGGATACCATCGCCGATCCTGCGCAACAGCCAGATGAGCGTGCGATCAGCGGTGACGAGGCACAGAAGATTCGCGAAGCGGTGCAAGGACTACCTCACACTCTGCGAACCGCGGTTTGGCGAGCAGCCCCTCGCGTTCGTAGTAACGTACGGTTTGGGGATTTACACCGATCGTATCGGCGAGTTCTGAGACTTTCATTTTTCAGGGAAACTCCTTCTTGACCTTATAGTATGGTATAAGGTGTAGAGTGCAAGCATGACCACGAAAGCAAGCCCTCAACCTACAGGTGCTACTAGTGCATCGTCTGAGAAATAAATATACATTCAACGAGCCGTTTTCTTCTGAAATTCCTCGGTCAGTTCGATGATCTTTTTTAGTTTTCCTGGGCCTTTCGTCCATACAAACGGTCCGGCATGCACATTGTATTCTTCGATGAATGCCTCCAGCGCTTTCTCAAGTTCTCTTCCCGATTTGTGAACACTGTGCTCTAAGGCTTGTTTGCTTACGATACTGAAGAAGCATTCTGCTAAATTCACCCACGAAGCATGGCTTGGTGTATAGTGAAACGTCACCTTTGGATGCTTCGAAAGCCACTCTTGCGCAGCCTTGCCCTTATGCGTGTTGAGGTTGTCCATGATCACACAGAGCCGCTTTCTTGGATAAGCCCTCACCACGCTGTCCATAAACTTGATGAAATCTTCTGACTTTCGAGTCTTGTTAACCCAAGTCGTCGCTTTCCCAGTTTTAACGTCAACGGCCGCTAGCAGGCACCGAGTTCCATGACGCACATACTCATTGCTCCACGCCTGGGGTTTTTTAGCACGTAACGGCAAAAGCGGCTGTGTTCGGTCGAGCGCTTGGATTCCAGTTTTTTCGTCCATACATAGAACAACGGCGTTTTCTGGCGGATCCATGTAGAGGCCGACTACCTCGAGTAGCTTCTCGGCAAATTGTGGATCGGGACTGAAGTTAAAAGTCCTTAATCGGTGGGGATGCAGATCATGCTCCTTTAACACTCGATGAATCTTGTCCTTGTCGATCCCAAGGTGCTTTGCCAGCGTGCGCACACTCCAGCGCGAGAGTCCTTTCTTGGGTTTACGACAAACTGTTTCAACGATTCGTCTTCTCTGTGCCGGTGTGTAACTTTCTTTTCTTCCTCGGCCGTGTTTTTCTGCTAGGCCAGCCAATCCCTCTAATTCAAACCGCCTAATCCACTCGTGAACGCGAATTCGAGTCAGTCCCACTTCGCGGCTAATCTCAGCCTTCGAGTGACCTTGAAGATGCATCAGGATCAACTTTGCCCGTTGAACATCACGAGCGTCGCCAGTCCGGTGTCTTGATCTTCGTTCCAGTTCGGAAACGACGTCTTTATCGATATTACCACAAAAGCCTGAAGCCATGCTGCATGGTAACATATCATTAAGCATCTATATAGTTATTTGTGCGACGTTGCACTAGCATCTGCCCATCATGTGGCGAGAATGGTAGAGAAGTCAAAAAGCTCACCCTGCGGTCGCTTCTGAGCGAGGATGGCCAACTGAGAATCCAAGACTCCGATTACCGGTTCTGTGGCAGCGGCGATTGCGAAGTCGTTTATTTCGCCGAAGACGCAAGCACCCCGTTCACTAAGGCTGATCTCACCGTTCGGGTAGGAATCAAGGAGGCGGCGGCACCACGCCATGTCTGCTACTGCTTCGATCATACAATCGAAGAAATCGAAGACGACATCCAAAGAACAGGTGAGACCGCCGTTTTGGGTGATATCAAGACGCGCATGAAGGAGGCCTGTTGGTGTGAAACCAAGAGCCCGATGGGTTCTTGTTGCCTGGCGACGGTCAACCGACACATCAAAGCGGCAAAGGAGCGCCTGAGCCCGTCTAGCGATTCGAGCAACGATGATGATGACGCCGATTGTTGCGCCGTTCCTGCACAGATCAACGACGCTCCCGCTGTGCCTGCGACTCAAGATCACGCTAGGAAAGCGGGCCGATTCGCAATGGCTGGAGGCATGCTGTCCGCCATCGCCGCGTCTGCGTGTTGCAGGCTACCCCTGCTTCTGATTTCATTAGGAGTTTCGGGGGCAGCGGTCGGCGCTGTGTTCGAACGCTTTCGACCACTACTGCTACTGGTTGCGTTCACCTTGTTAGGAGTTGCCTTCTACTTCGCCTACCGCAAGCGAAGGACAGACGACTGCTGTGCTAACACCGACGCCAAGACCAGCCGAGTCCGCTCTCTCAATCGGGCGATGCTGTGGGGGGTGACAGCCATCACCCTATCATTCGCCTTGTTTCCGAACTACATCGGTGTCCTCGCGGCATCGAAGGCCCCAGACGAGATGCCTGCACACTATCACACCAGAGCCTTTGTAGTCGAAGGCATGACCTGCGAAGCCTGTGCTGTCACCTTGGAGCAGCAAATCGGCCAACTGGGGGGCGTCGATATGGTCAAGGTCGACTTCGCCACGGGAAAGGCGATGGTGGGAAGTGCAACCGCGAGGCACCTCGCCTCAGACGCAGTTATCCTCAACGCCATTTCGACCGCAGGTTACCGTGGCACGGTGAACGAACTTCCTAACCCGACTCTATCAGATTAACGCTTTGAACCCCGCCCTCGCCCTAGTCATTGGAGCTGTCATCCTCGGAATCCTCCCTTCGTGTGAACGGCAATCGCTCCCGTCCGCCAAACACTCGATCACCTTCCAAATCTCGGGAGCTACATGACCAGTCGGATGAAGTGGCCCGGCTGCGACCGCCATCCAGGAGTTTCCTGGAGTTCAAGACGCCAAACTCGATACTGCGACCTGGAAGGTTGTCGTCATATTCGATTCCGAGAAACCGGACACCGACGCCCTGATTGCGCACTTCGAGAAGGTCACGGATTTCTCGCTGAGCCTTTCTGATGCCACAGGCGACGAGGAGCCTCCCGACACCTCTGGCCTCGATGTGGAAATCATCTCCAAAGCCGGTGAGGAGGTCGATCTTGTGAACCACCTGGCCGTGGGCAAGATCACGATCTTCGATTTCTATGCCGACTGGTGCGTTCCTTGCAAAGGGCTCGAGGCCAAGCTGATCGACCTGATGCAGACCAATGACAGGATCGCATTGCGCAAGGTGAACATCGTTGCTTGGGATAGCGCCGCGGCCAAACAACATCTCGCTGGCGTAGAAGGCATCCCCTTCGTGATCATACGGAATGAATCCGGCGAGGAATTCTACCGGGGCACCGGTCTGTTTGAACGCATCATCGAAGTTCTTGGCTCGGCTACTCAGGAGTGACTAACACCGCTCCAGACTTCGATGGTATGACCACTTCTAGTTTCAGCGATTGACTGAACAGCGCGATCGAGTCTCATCGGCACCGCCGCTACTCTTTCGACTGTCGGGTTCCGATTCGCAGGCGATTCCCATCGGGATCGTTTATCCAGATTTCGCGGCAGCCCCATGGTTGATCTTTGACCTTCATACCAAACTCAGTCGCAACGGCATCGACATCATCGACGTAGAAATAGACCAGCGTATCGGGCCGGGCATCTCCCTTGTGTTCTGACAAGTGGAGGTGGTTGTTGCCTCGCCTCAAGAAAAGGTAGTAGGGCAATCCTGGAGCGAATTGATGCTCGCCCTCAACTTCGAAGCCAAGCCGGGCGTACCACTTTGCAGTCGCATGGGCATCCTTCACGTGGAGGATTGGTACAAGGTGTTCGCTCATCGTGCTTTTGTATTTGGGGGAATTGTACAGTCGCCCTGACTTCGCAGAAGAAATCGACGGTTCGAACCAGGAGACTGACCGAGAATTCGCAGAAAATAAATCAGAAAAGGTGTGATGCTTTTCTCCAAACGGCGAATTACCTCGCGATGAAATCAATCGCACAAGTAATTGCCCGGCTTTCAACAGTCATTGTCATGATCATCCTGGCAAGTTGTGCCAGCATGCCACGTGCAGCGACGAACGCCATGACCGCTGGCACGGGCGCATTCATAGGTCATGAACTGAGCGACGGTGAACCGGTGGGAGCGCTGCTTGGCGCGGCCACTGGTGTGGTTGCCGGGGAATTGCTGAACCACTCCCGCGAGACTGGCAAAGTTAAAGCCTACACCTCCGGCTATGACAAGGGACGGAGTGATGAAGTGAAGCGGCTTTACTGGGTGCAAAGGAATCTGCACCGAGGAGACGAGTTCGGCGGCGTCGGCTCCCTAACGCCTTCCTACTATGAGATCCCTGTGCCGGAGCACATTAGCTCGGACGGAACGATCATCGAACCCCACACTGAAATCATTGAGGTGCTTGAGCCATGAGATCGCGATTCAATCACGAAGGAGCGCTCGATCACCACGCCGAAAATGAGCATGAACTGTTTCGGCGCGCAGATGAAGCGTTAGAGCGGCAGCGACAGTTTGATCATGCTGCCAGAGCGTCGGAACACACCGTGTTGGGAGCGAGCATCTTGCAACCGAGAAACAGTTTCGCATCTCCGATAGGCACTGCAAATACAGGCATCTCAGGCGCCATGCCACGCATGCCGCACGACGAGATTGCAGAAAGATTAGCAGTGAAATCGACACCGCTGGCAACCGCGCAAGCAGCCCTCAGTTGGCCTCCACGCCCGAGCGCTCCGGCAATCGGCCAGACTCATGCCTTTAGAAGCAAACGCTAGAACAGACGTCACATGAATCGCATTGATACACCACAAGCGGCCTACCAACTCAGCCGAGCACTTCGTGAAGTGACTGGGAGTGAAGTCACTGCTCTGACACTTGGACGCGTGCGAGCGATCGAGGGCGAAGAAGGTGGATTGCAGCGGCAGATGTCAGCGCGAGTCAATGGCGAGCAGAAGAAGTTCGTGGCAATCGAGATCGGCGGAAAGGTCAGCGTCTACGATGCGAGTCTCGCCGTCGAACCTGACAAGGTGCATGCATTTTTAAAGCGCGCTGAGGAAGCGAGGGACAAGACGCAAGCCAAGACGACCGGGAAAGACTCCCTTGGAAAATCCACTGCTGCTCAGGCCGCAGTTCCACCCGCAGCGAAAGCACAGGTTGCGAATGGCTGGCCCGCCCGGCCAGAGACTCACACAAACCAATCAACCAACGTCCGGGCTAATGCCCGCAGGCGTTGATCACATCCATCCAAACCACACAAGAACACCAATCATCATGAATCGAACCATTATCCACATTCTGTCATTCCTCATCCTCGCATTGTCGCTATCGAGCACTCTGCATGCCACCGGCATTCCCGTCGTTGATGCGGCACACATCGCCTCAAACCGTGTATCACACGCCGTCGACTACGTTCAGCAAGTGCTGCATGAGGCCAATCAGCAGACTCAAATCACCAAACAGATTGAGCAGATCACGCAACTCTATGAGCAAATTGACCAGCTCTACGAGCAGATCGCGCAGATGGACGATTATCTGGAACGCTTCGGCGATCCCAAATCGATTCTGAATCTGGCTGGAGTCAAAGATCTTCTTGCCGAGCTTGGAAGGGCGACTGACGGCCTCGACATCGAGGCCAAGCTACCTGATATCACCGGCGAAGATTGGTTTGGTTATGATGGCACTGGAATCTTTCAACCCATTAAGCCAACGATCACCATTGGCGAAGAAGAATTTAAACGCGATGCGGAGCGCTACAAGCCTAACGATGCGGTCAGGGCTACCATTGAGCAGTATCGCGAGAAGAAAGCAGATGTTGTCGAACGGCGCGATCGCCTGCGTGGAGAGATCGCAGAGACGACAGGACAATTGCAATCGGCGGAGACCGATAGCGAAGTCAAGAAACTGACGGGCGTCTTGTTAGGTCAACAAACCGAATTGCAGGCGATTGACAGTGAACTTGATATCGCGCGAGGCGACGCTGAGTCACGAGCCCTGGAGAACGAGAACCAGACACAAGCGGAAGCCAAGGCACGCACTGAGGAAAGTGCCAGAAGGTTCGAAGAAGGGAATCGAGCCGATGTGGAGACCTACAAACTCGACCGCTCCAGCTACGGATGGTGATCCACACACTTCACGAACCACGAACCCATTGAAACCCATGTTTAGACGTAATCGTATCGAACTCACTGGCAATATTGCCAAATCACCTCGCTCAGCCCGGGTGGGCAATTCGATCGTCGTTCGCGCCCGATTGATCCACAACGAAACCGTGGAACGGGCCAACGGCGAGACGATTGAACGGCTCACGGCCGTGGAGATCGAAATCTGGGGCAAACGCGGCGTCGCTTTTGAGCAACACGTCACGAGCAACACGGCGGTCTACATAGAAGGATCGCTGCAACTCGCGGAGTGGGAGAAAGACGGCGAACGGTTCTTCCGCAACTACATCCGAGTCACGGACTGGCAGTTCCTTCTACCGAAACCGGTCGAGGCAAACGCCGTTGCCGCCTAACTGATCCCGTTTCCGATCATGGACGATTTTGACACTCTCTTTCCCACGTTCAAGGCCAACGTCGAGGCACTTCACGAAGGTCTGTTGATCTTTGCCTATCTGACATTGGTGCTTGGACTGCTGCTCTCCGCTTATCGTGGAATGTTCGGCAACTACAGTGAGATTGTCAGAGCGTTGGTGGCGATCGCCGTGCTCAGCGTCACGCTTGGGTATATCGACGAGTGGGTATTCGAGTTGGGGAATCTGGTCAACGATCATGTCGTTACCGGACTCGGCACCGACCCAAGGGAGACGCACACCCGATTCGGTGAAATGATCGCCAATCCAACGGACGGCGACGATGATCGCGCTTGGTATGAACGCATCTTCGATCCCCAAACAGCGGTTGCCGAAGCACTCGCCAAATTGCTGATCTGGTTCGCTGCGAAGATTGCCTGGGTGATTGTTTGGTGGGCCTACTTCATCCACAAGGCTCTGGTCTATTTCGGGATCTCACTTGCCCCCATCTTCCTGCCGATGCTTATGGTGAACGCCACACGCGGGATTGCTGTCCGCTATGTGCTTGGGTTGTTTTCCTTGATCATGTGGCCGCTCGGCTGGGCGGTCGCCAACCTGATGACCGATGCACTGATGGCAGCGGCGGCAGATCGGACGCTCTATGAATTTGGCGGTGTTCTCGGTCAGGCATCTTACGCACCGCAAATGCTCTTCTTCATCCTGGTGGCAGCGATCTGGCTGCTCTCCAGCACCATCGGTGCTCCGATCATTATGAGCCGCATATTGACAAGTGGCGCGCAGATTGGTGCGGCCTTGTTAGGCGGGTTTGCCGGAAGCATCGTTGGAACCGCAAGCGGTGCTTCCGGTGGAGCAATGCTAGGCGGCAGCGCCGTCGCAGGTGGTGGAGCGGCGGGAGCGGCTGCCGCGATCGGAGGTGCCTTGGCTGGCGGTGGCGCTGGCTTCGGCGCAGGTGCCGTGGGTGGCCCAAGTTCTGGCATGGCCGCTGGTGCAGGCATGGCCGCATTCTCCATGGCGGGTGGGATAGGCGGCGGAAAGAGCAATTCCGAGAAGGGTGGAGGAGGCTCGGGAGGAAGTTCGAGCAGCGGTGGAAGTGGAGGCGGATCCTCCTCACCCAACTACAACGCAGAGGCTGAAGCCATCGCCGCGAAAGCAACGCAGGCCTAACTATTTTACCGAGTCACAATCTATGAAACGCGCACAAGCAATCGATCTCTTCATTCACAAAGACAAATTGGCCCTGTTCTGGTTTGGGGTCGCACTTCTCGTTACCGTTGGGTTCTGGTGGGAGCGACAACGCCTCGTGAAGAACCTCATGGCGAAGCCGCAATTCTTCGTCATGGACGCCAACCACACCTACTACCTGCCTGCTGCGATGGACTTCGGCAGCGCCAAGGAAGTACACGCCGCCCAAACACGGCTCGCGATGGAAGCCATCTTCAATCGCACCCCAAACGGCCCGGATAGCCCAGAGAGACTCCGCCGCATTCTCGGTCGGGATGCATATCAGAAAGCCATGGACGCCATCTCACACGAACAGGATGAGTTCGAGGCTAAGCAAATCCACCAGAAGATCGAGCTGGGCCCGATTCAAGTTCTGCAAGTCCGCGACGATTCCGTCCTCACCGGCGTGGAAGGCCAACTCATTCGCAGCGGCGTTTTTCGCGGCAAGGCTTTCACGGAAGCCTTGCTGGTGAAGGCGCAGTTCAAATTCATCCTCAACCCTGACATGACAGCAAACGGGCGATTCCCAACTGTGGCCATCGCCTTCGACTTCACCACTGAACCCACACTATGAAAACCATCCACCAACTCCACCTATGTATCCTCGTCACAGGATTTCTCGTTCACCACGCGGCAGGAAAACCGGTCGAACGCTTCACGCTCGACCGCGACACTCCTCTGGTGATCCCCGTCGGCGTAAAAACCGCTACCACCGTCCAATTCCCGCGTTCTATCCAAGGCCTATTCGGCTATGGACTCACCAAAGGTGACGTGCCGGGAACTTATCATTACGCGCATCCCGAGGGATCACGTGTCCTGACGCTACGCAATCTCGTGCCCGATAAAGAGGCCTTCGTCTCGGTGTTGTTAGGCAAGGACGACCTCTTCGTCCTTCATCTCAAACCATCTGCGGATCCGCCCGTGACCGTTCATTTGTTCGACCCGAGCGCGATCGAAGCAGCCAGACTGGCACGAGCGGTCGATTCCGACGTGATCGCGGAACGCAAACTCGATCCGGGCACCGCCCGACTGTTCAACTTGCTGAAGCTGGGCAAGAACGAGCGAACGTTCCGAAATGCCGTTCCACATCTCTATCAGAATGTCGAAAGCCTCAAAGTCGAGTTCCGGCATGACGACGGGCAAGTCGCCACCGTCGTGACTCACTTGCATCGCTTCCCTGACGAAGACGCCAACTTCCTCAATGCCTACATCGCGAATAGCACCGACAAAGCGCTGCAATTCGATCCAGGATCCCTGCAAGTGAAAGTCGGATCGCGCACCTACCCAGCGGCGCTCGTAGACTCGGCGGCGGAGATCCCGCCGAATGGAAAGATTCCGCTGCACGTCATCATTCGCGGAGGCATCGAGGGCGAGCGAGCCCACCTGAGCATCAAGAACGAGCATCGATTGATCATGCCTGCATACGCACCGTGCATTGATGACCCTGCCTTAGCCGATGCCCTCGGACTGGTGATCGCACCACCTGACAACATCTACATGGCAGGCGACGATGGCCCTGATGGCGGACTGTTCCCTGAGCAGGAGACCAACGAAGGAGGTTCGAAGTGATCGGTCGTATTATTGGATTTTTCAAAACTCCTGCGGGAGGGGCGATACTCTTTCTCATCGCGATGTTCACGTTCTTCTACTTCGTGCGCACTTATCGCGAGCACAAGGCGATGGAAGCGGAAGCAAAGGAAGGCGTCAATGTCCTGGGTCAGATGTCCCCGGAGCAAACGGGGCCCGATCCAGATGCTCCGATCACTTCCGAATGGGTGAAGGAAGGCGAGCTGAAGAAGTTCAATCCGCCGCCGGAGAAGTCGCCATCACAGCAAAAGCAAGTGGTCTCGAAGGAATCTCCTAAAAAGCCAGCGCCATTGCCCGAACTCGTGCATCTGTTCACCAAGACAAAGGATGAAGCTCCGGCACCAGATCCGGTCAAGCCTCCTCGGACCTTCGCTCCCATGGGAACGCTGATTCCTTGTCAGTTGGTGATCACGGTCGATAGCAGCTCACTCGAAACGCCAGTCGTTGGCTTCGTGACTGATGATGTCTGGCACAACCAGAACTTGATCGTTCCCGCAGGAACGGAGGTACATTGCTTCGCTAAGCGCGGACGTGTGCGCAATCGGATCGAAGTGACCGGCACGTGGACGTTCGTTTGGCAGGATGGCCGAGAAGTTCGGATCAATGGCATTGCGCTCGATAGGGATTACGATCCTGACAAAGACAGCTTCTCGATCACCGATGGGTCGGCCGGCATTCGAGGAACGGTTGAGAAATCGGACGAATATCTTGAGTTCAAGATGTTCGCCGCGACGGCGTTGGCTGGCGCAGCAGGCAATGCCAAGAGCACTACGAAGACGGTCTTGGGTGAGTATGAGAACAACTCATTGACGAACGCAGCGCTGGATGGGGGCTCATCTGTTGCCGATCGCTATGCAAAGCTCATGCTCGATCAGATCGAGGGCGACGGGCTCTTCGTCCGAGTTCCCGCAGGAACCGAGTTCTACATCTACACCCTGCAAGTGTTCGAGCCAAAGCTGGCAAGTGTCGCTGGACTCAAACAAAACCAACGTCCGGTCAATTCCTGGCAGAAACCCACTCAAGGAAGCACTGCATCGTCACCCGCACCTGAACACCGCGACCCGCTTGAAGAGCGTGCGGCTCTTGAACGGGCAATCCGAGCACGCTTCGAAGCACAAACCCTACAATCCAAAGAATCTTGACATGAATCCCCTCAAACTATCGGTCGTGTGTGTGCTTGGACTCGCGGCGTGCAGCACGCCACCGAAGCCGACACCTCTTGCACAGAATGTCGTCTCTCAAGCCAAAGTTCGACACGATTATCTCAAACCACGGGATATCGAACGCGTTCGCACAGATGAATTCGTGAAGACCTATCACATAGGTCGAACCGTGAACGGACGTGGCGACTCAACGATGCATGAAGCCCACCGCGTCTATCGCCTGGAGAAACCGAGCCGGTGGAATCTAGCGCGTGATCAACCGCCGCTTGCCAGCACTGGCCCAGTCAATCGGGTCGTCGATTCTGCTTTTAAGCCAGCACCTGAATCGGCAGCAGTGAGAGCCGAGTTGAATCATCAGCTAGAGCTTTCGGCAGGGCTAGAGCAAGCCAGCGATGAACTCACTCAAATGCTGGGCAAGGCGCAACGGAAGCTAGCAGATTCCGCGACCAGTGGCGGTGCTGTCGACCAGTTGGAGCGCCAAGTTCAGGCGCTGAAAGCTGAGAACACCGTTCTGAAGCGTCGCCAATCGATTTCCGAAACATCCGTGAATAGCTCACAGAATCCTGCACCCAATGCTCTGAAGAACTGGGGCGACAACCTCGAAACCAAGGCACCGTGATAAACTGCGATCCAGAACGATTGATGGCACTCGCGGGCCTCTTGCGCAGTCAAGTGATCGGGCAGCCCAATGTCATTCCGCAAGTGGTCGAGACATTGCTGGATGGAGAATTCGGACTCACAGATCCCTCACGTCCCAAAGGAACGTTCCTGTTTCTTGGCCCCACAGGTGTTGGGAAAACGGAACTGACCCTGGCATTCACGCGCTACCTTTTCAGCGAAGAACACTTGGTGCGACTGGACATGAGTGAGTTTCAGAATCAGGAATCAGTTGGTATTCTGTTGG
>JAGROY010000460.1 GCA_020439995.1 Verrucomicrobiia bacterium | reverse complement strand
TTTTTTCCGCCGCGCTGTACTAGCATCGTCAGAAATACCACGCGGATATTGCCGCCATTACCTTCCTCATGAAACGTCATCGGAACGGGACGGATAGATTCGTTGGTATCAGAATGATCCTCCGCAAGTCGTTGGGCAATCAACTCAAGGTCGCGTGTTGCCATTTTTTTAGACACACCTCGCTTCCGAATGCCATAAAGATCTAGCGGGCGATTGCTGAAATCGAGCGATTCTTCATTCTTCTCCAAGGGCCGCCACATCGCCTGATTCCTTGGAAATTTGAAGCCCTTTGGCATGACTCCAATAATGGTATTCGATTCACCATCGATCGTCACTTGACTGGCAATGATCGACGCATCGCCACCATAGCGCGTCTGCCAGAGATCATAGCCAATGATCGCGACCGCAGTCGCTCCGGGCAAATGATCGTCATGATCAAAGTTTCTCCCAAGCACTGGCTGCGCTTTCACCATTCCCAGAAATCCGTCACTCACTCGCGCCTCATTCACACGCTCTGGCGGATTCCCGGGCTCACTCATAACGATGCTGGCACTCGCGATTGCCTCAAGGCTTTCGAAGGTTTGGTTGTCGCGTTTGTAGGCGGTGAACTCAGGATAAGACATTCCAAAACGGCTATGTTCTTCGGTTAGATTGTGATTGCGTATACTGAGCAAGCGATCACCACCGGGAAGATCCAATGGCTTGAAAAGCACCGCATTTACCAAGGTGAAAACCGTGGTATTCACGCCGATCCCTAAGGCAATGGTGACGATTACCGCGAGCGAAAACCAGCGGTGAGAACGGATCATTCTTAAAGCATATTTGAGATCAATCATGAGGCGATTTGGTTCGAGAATTGTTCATGGATAGACAGGAGGTTCATTCGCTGCGCAACGCTTCCGAGGAACTGTGGGCCCAACAGAATGGAATCGATCACGCCAAAGATGGTCAGGTTGACACCTGGACAAATGGCCAGCGTGAGCACGGCAACGGCGTTGAAGCCGGGGTTCTTCAGCAACTGGCGGAAGGCGAATTTGAGGTCGTTCATGGTTGTGTTGTTAGGAAAGGATAAAAGGTTCATTCGCTGCGCAGCGCCTCCGAGGGAGCGACGCGGCTGGCGCGCAGGGCGGGTAGAAGGCAGGCCAAGAGCGCGACAGCGCCCAAGAGCAGAAAGGTTCTGCCAAAGGTCGCCATGTGAATCGGCGGGACATCGAAGAGCTGGCTTTGCATGGCCTTTCCCGCGAGCCAGGCCCCCAGGAGACCAAAGGCACTGCCGACGGCCAAAAGCCGCAGGCCGAGCAGCAAAAACTGGCGCCCGATTTGTCGCGGTAGGGCGCCGAGCGCCATGCGCAAGCCAATTTCTCGGCGGCGTTGGGCCACGGCGACTCCCAGCACCCCATAAGTGCCCACGGCCGCCAGCAGCAACGCTGTGAGCGCAAACACACGCGCCAGCAACGCGGGCGAACGCCGCCCCACCAGCGTGTCGGCGATGCGCGACTCCATTGCCCGCACGTCGTTGAGAGGAATCTCGGGTTCGAGGTCGCGAAGGGCCTTTACCATCGTGGGCCCGAGCCTCTCCGGCGATTGCGCGGTGCGCGCCACGAGATGGAGTCCATCGAAACCGTTGGGAAACTCGGGCAGGCGAAAGTAAACCGCTCCATGTTTCGATGGCTCGGTCAGGTCGGTCTGTCTCACGGCACCGACCACGCCAATCACGGTGAAGGGCTTCTCTTCAGGCTCCACTTCAGGCCCATCAAAGATGAGCTGCCCCACGGCACCTTTGTCCGGCCAGTGACGACGCGCAAAAATCTCGTCCACCACGCACACACGCCCATCACGAGAAGACGCCGCCACGTCAAAATAACGCCCCTCACGGAGAGGGATACCCATGGCGCGAAAGTAATCGCCGGCAATCCCATAGACATAGGGGGTGATCAATTCCCCTCCCTGGTCGAGGAGACTCAGGACGCGTGAGTCGCTCGCGCCTCCTTTTCCAACCACTGGCGTCTGGCTGACTAAGCCCGCGAAAGACACCCCAGGAAGGGCATTGACCCGCTCGACCACGCGTTCGATGAAACGCTGACGAACCGCACCGTCTAAGTAGTTCTTATGGATCAACGAAAGATGACCCACAAGAAGGCGCTCCGCCTGAAAACCGGGCGATACCTCCATGGTGCGTTTCAGACTAAGTGAAAGCAGCCCCGCGCCGACGAGAAGAACAAAGGCCAGGGCCATCTGAGCGGCGACAAATCCATGGCGCAAGCGCTGCACCCCTCGGCTCCCAGTACTTCCCCGACCCTCCGCTTGAAGAACGTCTACGAGTCGGCTCCGCAGATAGAACGCTGTGAGCGCCAGTCCAACGACCGCTCCGAAAACCATCGACGCCACCACAGCAACTACGATCCCTCGCCCGTCCAGCGTGACCTGGAGCCCCAATGGCAATTGCTCCACGCCGAAAACCCTCAGCACTCTCACCCCGATTGCGCCCAATCCGAGTCCCGCCAGCCCTCCCGCTGATGACAACATCAAGGACTCGGTAAGCGTCTGCCTCAAGAGGTGCCCTCGGCTGGCTCCCAGAGACTGCCGGACGCCGAGTTCCTTCACGCGATCGCTGGCGCGAACCAGCAGCAAGTTCACCAAATTCACCGCCGCGATGAGAAGAAGAAGGCATCCGCCCGCTTGCAACAGGAGGAGGGTGGGCCGGATGCTGGCCACATGATCCGCGTGGAGCGGCACCACCATGGCGCGATAACCCGCCTCTGCGACCTGCTTGGCCCATTCAAATTGCGGCTGTATCACGGCATCGAGCGCGTCCATCTGCGCCTGAGCTTGCGCTAGCGTCGCACCGTCCCGAAGCCGTGCGATCATTCCCCAGTCGCTGTTGCTGTGGAGGCGTTCGACGCCCCGATGATCGACCTGCGAGGAGAGCGGCAGCAAGATCTGTGGTTGGGTCGAAAGGAAGCGAAATCCCGCAGGCAGCACCGCGACGATCGTTTTGTCGAAGCCGTTCACGCGTACCCTGCGACCCAACACTTGAGGATCGGCATCAAACTGCCGTTTCCAATAGTCGTTACTGAGGATCGCGACATGGTGTGTTTGAAAAGTCATCTGATCCTCAGAGAAGGCCTGCCCCATCTGCGGATGAACTCCTACGGTCTCTAAGAAATCGGACGAAACTCTCAGTGCCTCCTCGCGCCGCCCAGCACCCGCATCTCCAACGACCACCGAGTCCGACATGTAAGCGCCGATCGACGTAAACGCCTCGATCTTTCCACGACGATCATAAAGATCCGGTATCGAGGTGCCCATCCGTCCCATGTCCGACTTCGCGTATTCGTGGTAAATAGTCACCAAGCGTTCCGATTCTGGAAGCGGGAGCGGACGCAAAAGGATCGCATCCACCACGGCAAAGATGGCGAGACTAGCCCCAATACCAATCGCAAGCGTCAGCACCGCCACGGCCGTGAAACCAGGGTTCTTCAACAATTGGCGAACAGCGAATTTGAGGTCGTTCATGATCGACTACTGTGGAGTGGTCTTTGTGCGATCTGCGCAGATGATGTCTCCATCCAGCCATCGCGGATCATGATTTGACGATTGCCATACTTCGCCCAGTCCTCGTTGTGGGTTACTTGGATAATCGTCGTTCCGCCTTCATTGAGCTTTTTAAAAAGATCCATGATCTCCCGACCTTGATCGCTATGCAGGTTGCCGGTGGGTTCATCTGCTAGGATTAGTGCAGGTTTCGCAACGATGGCACGGGCGATGGCGACGAGCTGTTGCTGGCCACCGCTGAGTTGCGCGGGAAAGAGATCCTTCTTGCCGACGATATGAAAGCGATCCAGCGTGTCGGCGACAATGGCCTGACGTTCGGACTTCTTGAGGTTTCGATAGGACAAGGGCAGCTCAAGATTCTCGGCCACAGTCATGTCATCGAGCAAATGGAACTGCTGGAACACAAAACCAATCTGTTCCTTATTAAGCGCGGCGCGTTCCTTGGGCTTCATGGCGTGCACGGATTGACCATTGAAGAAATACTCCCCTTCGTAATCACTATCGAACATGCCGATAATGTTGAGTAAGGTGGACTTCCCCGCACCACTGGGGCCCATCAAGGTGACAAAATCGCCTTCGGCAATATCGAGATTGATCTGCTGGAGCACATAAGTGAATCCCGCGCGATTCTGGTAACGCTTGGCAATGTTATTGAGTTTGATCATGGATGTGAAATCGTATGAATTCATTAATCTTGTCGAAGAGCTGTCACGGGATCGACGCGGAGGGCTCTGCCTGCTGGGAGAAGCGCAGCGATCAGGGTGACAACCAACAGTCCAAAACCGAGAGCAGTGTATCCAAAGGCGCTCTGGTTCTCCAATCCGGGAAGCACCTGTTGCAACAAACCCGATACTAAGCCTGTAAATACAAGGCCGAGAGCAACGCCCAGGACTACTTGACTCAACCCTTGGCGAAGCACAAAGCCGAGAACATCTCTCCTTTTCGCTCCCAAGGCGACGCGAAGCCCTATTTCTCGTACGCGTTGATTGGTTGCGAAGCTGACGATTCCAAAGATGCCGATGGCAGCGAGGAAGAGTCCCCCGATACCGAACGCAGCAAAGACTGACATCAACACTCGAAAGACACTGATGCGCGATTCGATAGCATCCTTCAATGTGAGCACTCCGTAGGCGAGATTGGCGTCTTGTTGGGTCATCACACGCCGAAGCGTCTGCTCTAAGGTCGCCACAGGAACCGGGCCACGCAGAATCAGAGACATGCCACGCCGAGGATACTGATGATGCGGAAGATAGAATCCAGCGCCACCGTCGGGTTCGCTTAAAAGCTCCGTCCCAAACCCATCCATTTTAAGATCTGGTGCAATGCCAATAATGGTCGCCCATTCGTAGCCCACTTGATCCACGCGTATCTGCTGTCCTATCGGATCGGCATTCGGCCAATAATGACGCGCCATTTGATTGTTAATAATGGTCACATTCAATTCATCCTCTCCAAATAGGCGTCCGCGAAGGAGCGGGGCCTCCATGGCAGCAAAGAAATCCGGCGTGATCACTTCCAAACGTGCACTGGGTGATCGATCGGGTGTCGGCTCGCGCCCTTTGATATCGATGTTGACGGAGCCCGATTTCCCCATGCCGACGCGGCTGGTGAGAGCTGCTTTATCTATATCAGGTTCCAATCGAACGGCATTGATTAACGTTTTATAAAACGTTCGGATCTCGTCGTCGTTCGGATAGTCCCCATCGAGAAGTTCAAGCCTTACCGTGAGTGCCGATTCCGGATTAAATGATAGACTATCCGTTCCATTCTTTACATTGGTGTAGAGCATCCACCCCGCCGACAACAGCGCACAGCATACAGCAATTTGAAAGACAACCAAGGCGCGGTTCAGCCTGCCCAGCTTCAAGCTTGAGGCACCACCATGTTGATCCTGTAGCAAGGAATGCACATCATTTCTGGAGGCGCGCAAGGCGGGCACCAGTCCGGTCAGCACACCAGCGGCGATGGTAACCATCGCCATGACTATGAAAAATCGCCAGTCCATTTCATAGCTGATCCAGGTAGGCACTAGATTACTCTTTTCAAAGCTCTCGATGACCCGGATCAGCCCAAGCGTCAACAAGATGCCCAAAGTCGCGCCAGCCATTGCTAGAGCGATACTTTCCATGATCAATAGTTGAAACATGCGCTTCTGGGATGCTCCCAGTGCGGCGCGGATGGCAAGTTCTGGCATCCGAAGAGAAATTCGCGCGAATACCAGATTAGAAGTATTGGCACAGGCGACTAGAAGAACCAAAACGGCAGCGGCCATCATCACTTTACTCAGTTGCACAAAGCGTGTTCCAATTACCGTTGTGGTATAGGGGGCGACGGTCGCGGCGGTGTAGTCGCGCTGGTCTTCAGGGCCGGAGGCCGCCAATACTTCCATGATGCGGGAAAGATCACTTTGCGCTTGGCTGTGACTCTTCCCTGGATTCAATCTTCCAAGCAGATTCAATGCGGTGTTGGAATCGGCTTGGACGGGAGTCCAGAGATCACTTCGGTGGGGAAAATCGAACCCTTCTGGAAGTACGCCAATGACGGTCGTGGCCACGCCATTGATTAATAGGGATTCGCCCAACACATGGGCGCTGCCTTCGTATTCTTCCTCCCAAATCGCATCACTCAGTAGTGCTACCGGAGCGGATCCGGCTTCCGCATCTTCGGGCAGAAATGACCTTCCCAAGGTCGGTTTTACCTGGAGCAGTTCAAGGAAGTTCGGGGAGACTACTGTCTCTTCTGTAAAGCGCGCGACACGACCTGGAACCCTTAGGTTAGAGCGCTTGATGTTAAATCCAGACAGCTCCTGTAAGGTGGTGGTAGACTCTTGGAGATAGCGGACTTGATCGTTGGAGAAGACCCAGCGTTCGCGCTTCTTAGCCGGATCATATTGCTTTATATAAACGATCTCTTCAGCATTCTCGAATGGGAGCCCGCGAAAGAAGATGCCGTTTAGGTAGCTAAAGGTGCTGCTGACCAGCGCAATCCCTAAGGCCATCGCGAGCACGCTAACGAGTGAGGAACCCGGATGCTTGACGAGGGAGCGAAACGATTGCTTGACGATGGCCATTGGAATAAAGCGTTGGTTATTCGATCGCGATTTCGTGACGTTGAAGGATTGACCCTTCGGCGAGAGCGAGCTGAACGAGGGCTCGCTCATATTGGGCATCTGCGAGGACTTTCTGGAGACGCGCTTCGGTCAGGTTGTTCTGTAACAAGAGGACGATGAAGGTGGTACTGCGGCCCGTTCTGAGTTTCTTCTCTTCTGCGTCCACCGCCTCGTTCGCTAGCCGCTGGGCACTCTCCGAGGCTTTCACTCGCTCAGCTGCCAATTCGGCCCCACGGACAGCATTGTCGATTTCGATCAATACCTCCTGCTTGAGCTTGCGCAGGGTATCGCTCTGTTGGCTCAATCGAAGCTGAGCTGCTTTGCTCGCTTCACGCGCACGCCTATTTGTCAATGGGATTGACATCTCCAGCCCAACGCTCCACGACGGACCGCTGCGGTCTTCGATCCCCTCTCTCACTGCGGTGGTGTCGGCTCCTGAACCCGCGAGTCCGTAACGACCGACGAGATCCAACGACGGAAGCTGCGCCTGCTTTGCATGGCGTAGGGCAAGCCCTTGTTTCTCCAGTTCAAGAGTAGCTTGTTGGAGATCGGGACGATTCGCCAGGCCTCTTGCCCAGCTCGCCTTGATGTCGAGGTCGGTGGATTTCGGCGATGTGAGGGATTGGTTAGGCAAGAGTCTGATGTCACGCCAGGCGGCGAAGTCATCCGTGAAGAGTCCTTTCAACGTGTTCTCTGCAATATAAACGCTTTGCCGAGCCTGAAGCACGCCGACTTTACGTGCTTCAAGCTGTGCCTCGGATTGTTTGGCGTCGTTCGGTGCGAGCGTGGTTGCGGCGATACGCTTGCGATCGCCGTCGAGGATCTTCGCAGCGAGAGCTTCTGCTTCTTTTCTTACGGAAAGACTGGCGCGCGCGGCAATGAGGTCGATGTAGGCCGCTTCCACAAGTCCCACGAGACGCATGATGTCATCCTGAAGGACGACCTCGGAAACCTGAAGATTCTTGCGCAGCAGTTGGATGGTTAGGCGGTCGCCATCAGTGAGGAGATTTCTTAGAAGCGGCTGACGCACTTCCGCGAATAGCCCGCCGTTGGCATTGGTGAAAGGGCCGCCCGGATTGCTGCCTTCGCTGTCGTTGAGAAAACTGCGCACACCGAAAGAAGCGCCGCTGGGCGCTCGGCCTAGAAGCGATGCGGAGAAACCGTCCGTCTGCGTGTCCGAACCGGGAAAGGCACGATTCTGCGCATCGATTCCGCCGGGCTGCGTCTCCGAAGCACGCGTTCCGCTGATATTGATGGTCGGATCGTAGTAGCCAGCCCTCGCACCTCGCCATTCGCTTTCAGCAATGCCGGGTTCGGCCTTGGCAATGCGGAGATCCAGGTTGAAACGCAGCGCCCGTTGGAGGCACTCTTTTAGAGACACAGATTGTTCGGACTCCGCATGGGAAAGTCCAGTCGCAATCCAAAGCAAAACGATGAGTCTTCCTAGCAACATCCGATTTAGTTAGGCGTTCTCCTCTTCGTCGACGATGCGCCCATCGAAGAGATGCACCGTGCGTTGCGCATGAGCAGTGAAGTCGGGATTATGAGTAACCATGCAGATGGTCGTACCTTCGCGATGGAGTTCTTTGAGCAACTCCATGACGGCATCGCCGTTCTTAGAGTCGAGATTGCCGGTCGGCTCGTCGGCAAGGAGGATAGACGGCTCCCCGCCTAGAGCGCGGGCGACGGCGACGCGTTGTTGTTGGCCACCCGAGAGCTGTGATGGATAGTGGTTAAGTCGGTGCGACATGCCCACTTTCTCCAGCGCTTGTTGCGCGCGTGCCTTTCGCTCCTCACTCTTCATTTTTCGATAGACGAGCGGGAGTTCCACATTCTCGCGCACGGTGAGATCGCCAATGAGATTGAAGCTTTGAAAGATAAAACCGATCTCGCGATTCCGGATGCGTGCCCGTTCGGAAAAGGTTAGGTTTTCTACGGGCGTTCCATTGAGCAGGTACTCGCCAGAACTCGGCGTGTCTAACAAACCTAACAATGAAAGCAAGGTCGATTTGCCGCAACCCGAAGGCCCAGATATCGAAATGTATTCGCCGCGATGGATATCGAGGTGGATGCCAGCGAGCGCGTGGGTTTCGATTTCGTCGGTGAGGAAGACCTTCTTAATATCGCTGAGATGAATGACGGGATCGTTGCGTTGCATGAGTGTGATTAGATTAGCGGATGCGCACTTTGTCAGAGTCGGAGTAGAGTTCCATGTCTAGAAGGATGACTTCGTCCCCCTCCTTCAAGCCGGAGAGGATTTGCACAACGCTGACGGAGGTTTTGCCGAGCTCGACAGGCACGCGGACAGCCTCTTTGCCGTCGTTGATGAGCTTAAATAGGCCAATGCGGCAATCGGCTTGAGCGGACACAGGCCTAGGCATGTAGAGCGTGTCCCGGAGGTGGTCGAGTTCAAT
The DNA here is from genome assembly GCA_020439995.1 of Verrucomicrobiia bacterium. GTDB lineage: Bacteria > Verrucomicrobiota > Verrucomicrobiia > Verrucomicrobiales > DEV007 > JAGROY01. Next base: position 858 of record JAGROY010000460.1, on the reverse strand, counting down.
GGTGCCATCCACGCTGAGATCCGGGCGCGCTCCTTTTGGCAGCGCGCCGTCTAGCTTCACATCGACGGTGACCGTGCCTGCGACCACGGACGGATCCACCCGCGAGACATGGCCAGGAATCACTCCGTTCCGCGTGTCGATCTCCACGGGCAAGCCTAACTGAACATCGCGGGCTTGAGTCTCCGCGATTTTGATCTGTGCCATGAGCTGGCTGGGCCTAACCACTTTGGCCAACACCGCTCCAGCAGACACCTGTTCGCCCGGCTGAAGCATCTGGTTTCCAGCCTCGCCAATCTGCTGAACCACGCCGGACGTGCCAGCGCGAACCGTGAGATGGTTGATGTCTTCGCATTTGCGCTCCAAAGTCGCCCTTAAACGACCAATTTCACTTTCCTGCGCGGCCAATTGCGCGGACTCGGATTCTTCCCGCGAGCTCAACTGCTTGCGTTCCACTTGCAACTGATCGCGGAGGTTCTTCGCCAAAGCCGTCGTGCGCTGCATCGAGAGTTCAGGAACCAGCCCCTCCTTTGAGAGTTGAGCGTCTGCCGCCGCTTCGAGATCGGCGACTCGCACGTCGGACTCCAGCTTTGCCACTAAGGCTTCTTTGGTCAGGCGTTCCTGCTTGAGCCTCGCTGCCAATTCCTGCAAGCCCGCTTCCGCCGCTTTCAGTTGCCACTCGATTTCAAATTGTTCCTGCATCAATTGCGGATTACTCAATTCGACGAGCACCGTCTCCTCGTCGACCGCAGCCCCAGGCATCACGAGGATATTCACCACGCGACCGGGGACTTCCGCTGGCACCACTAACACATGCTCTGGCACCAGTGTTCCATTCCCGCGCACTTGGCGGATCATTTC
>JAGROY010000097.1 GCA_020439995.1 Verrucomicrobiia bacterium | reverse complement strand
ACATCATACCAACCGCCCACCCATTCCCGCCCGCACAGCATTCAGATCAATATACGCCGCCACAGTAGCCAACACCCCAGACTCCCCCTGCACTAAGACACTCCTAAACCGATCCTCCCACAGCGGCCCATTCCGCGCACTGCGACGATTGTACCACTGGCTGAACCGCTGCTTAATCTCACCCACAAACGCCGATAAATCATACAACCGATCTAGATACGGACGCTTGAACCGCTCAACCATATCCTCAGTCGTCAGAGTAGGATTCTCCGACGCAAACACATCCTCCTCTTCAACCGCTCCATCGGTCGCGTCCGACGCATCATCTGCCTCCCGCCCCCGAATCGCCTTCAACATCTTCTCTATCCCATTCAGCGCATCCGCAGTATACAAAGGCTTCCGCCGAGCCAGAAACGCATCATCATCCACCATCAACCGAGCCAACTCAGCCTGCACCTTCTCCGATTCCCGATCCTCCACCGCCAGCAGCATATGGAAATGATTCGACATGCAACTCCAAGTCAGCACCCGCACACCTGAAAATGCCTCCTGTGCTCGCATCAACTTCGATAAATGGTCGCGGACTCGAGGAGTCATCGGGCGTGTTGATTTAGATTTTGCGGTTAGTAATGGAGGTCCACCTCAGGGCCAGAACCTTCCCGGACTAGTGCAGCTCAGGAGCGTTTTAGCGCGGACGAACAATGCTGGTAGCATTGCAAGGTTACACCTATGGGGAGATCGACTTGGAGGGCCGGGGCGCAGTTTTAATTTAGTGCCAGGAATGCAGCTGCTGTTTATCGTATCAGTATATATATTTAATGCGATAGCTGAGGACAACCAAAAACCAATGAACAAGAACATTCAGCAATTTGAGCGATTTGACGCTCAGGGGCGGTATCGAAGCGGTTCCACAGCAGCGATTATCGACGACCCTATTTTTTCGAAGTACCGTATCAAACTAGAGCACATTAATCGAAACTGTATCCGCATTGTCCCTGATGTTAAGACCACTACTTTTCCGGTTGGAGTGAGTAAATTCGGAGGGAATCCGGATCTGCCTCTAGATGTGTCTTGGCCTAGTGACATTCCAGTCTTGAAAGATAGAGGCAGAGTCGGAGAGGAGTTGATTCAGAGCATGCCTTTCATCTGCCAAGTGAACCTGGAAGAGTTACGTCCATACGACAAGGATAACCTACTGCCCATCAAGGGAATGCTATATTTCTTTTATAAGGACCCTATCTTTGATCAGCGTCAGGCGATGCGACTTGGGCCAGGTGAGTGGAATGTGGAGCAATCCGAGCGGTTCCTTGGCAGTGGGCGGTGTAAGGTGATTTATGTCGAAGCTCCCGGAAAGTTAATCAGCGTCGAGTATCCTAATAATCTGCCTACAAGTGAACATTCACCCGCCAAATACCGCCAGTGTCGAATGGCGTTTCGCAGTGAGAGTAATGTACCCGCAGAAATTAATCCTGTGCTTCGTAATGATGGCATGAGTCTGCTGTTTTCGACGGGAGGCGTTGAGATCACTGAAGATGATGCTGATGCCTGGGCTGAGCTTTCGGGCGCAATCAGGGGCGAATTGTTCACTTCTCAATTATTAGGCTATGCTGATAGAAGTCATCGCATTCAGAGTGGGCTGCATTGGTTCGAAGAGGTCCAAAACTATCAGGCATCCGATGAACTGAAAAAAGTTGCCTTAGATAATGACGTTTGTCTACTGTTGCAATTGTCGGTCGATATAAGCTTTTTTACTGATATTCCTGTTTCATCCCGTATGTATTTCTTCATTCGGGGAGTGGATCTCAAGAGGAGAGATTTTTCTCATGTATGGTGGAGTTGTGATCCGTAAGCGGTAGGCTAAGGTGGGGGGCGAATCTGCGTATTCTCTCATTGAATCAAGGGAACGGCTTGATAAACTAGGAAGCATTTTTAACTTGAGAGAGGTAAATTCGTCCGTCAGGAATCATGAAGCGAGGCGCGTGCCTTCCGAGCGATTTGAATCAATTCTGGAGAGTAGGAATTTTAGCTATCTTGAGGCACCGGAGTGCTGGTGGAGAAATTCAGGGGACGTGTTTTTAAGGGCATTGGAGACGATTGCCAGAGGAGATTCTCGATTTCAGAGCGGCGCACAAACGAGAGCAAGCAGCAATGCTTTGAAGACTTCGTCATCGGCTCCGGCAAGTTCGTCATGGGCATTCTCCAGAATCTTCTTGGCATCGATTTTGGAGTGGTAACGCAGGGAGGGGAACTTCTCCATTGAAACGCCGTCAAATGGCAGAACCTCCGGCAAATTCAGCTTGGCACGGAGGAATGCCAGATTCTTTCTGGCAAACAGAGCTTTAGCGTTTCGGATCAGGCTGTTGATGGTGACAGTGGTCTGGTTGCGCTTCTCGGGATCGTCGCGGAAATCACGGAGGCGCTTATTCTTCCATGCATTGACACGTTCCGGCGTAATCCGTTCCAGCTTCACCGCATCAATCCGTTCTTTCCATCCATCGCAGCCACCGGATTTTGAGTCGAATCTTCCTGCCTGATCAATCTTCTCAATCTCACTGACGATTGTCCTGAAGGCTTTGGAATAGGTAATGATTGACTGCCTGCGAGCGGAGGAATGCTGGATTGCTGCTCGGATGAACTCGCCAACAGATGTGCTGCTGTCGGAATCGCCTTTGTATTTTCGCAAGGCATCTTCCCAGCCATGGGCAATCAGATGCTTGTAGATTTCAGCGGCTTTGGATGCAGCCTCCCGTTTATTGCCAAGCCCGAGGGCAATCTGGCTGCGTTTGCCGCGATAGGAGAATCGGCACGAAAATGCTTGGCTGTTGTCTTCAAACAGCCTTGCTCCTTCCAGCCAATATCTGGAATCTGTTTTGGCGTAGCCTGGCAAAAACCCGTCAATTATTTCTTTCACGTAGCTTGCCGCAGATTTGCATTGCGTCAAATACCATCTTGTAATGATTTAAAGATGAGTCATATAGGAAGGCAGTGCAAAACGATGGGAAGTCACGCAGACGCTACTCCCAAAGACTGTTAGTCTGCTGGCAAACTTCGCGACTTCACTCAACGTCACAGGTGAGTTTGGTATCCTCCTGAACGTAGCGTCCTCTGCAGACTATCAATGGCTAAGTGGTCTCGTTCGATCTGTGATGGGGGGCTGTAAGATCACTGCCTTGGCTACTTGCGATGGCAAACTCCCTTGATTCAAACGCTGATCGGGGCTCTTCGAACTAAACAACCACCGTCTCAAGACGGTGGGTTGTGTTACGGACTGAAAGTCCAGTTGCGGCTGAAGGCCGCTTGAAAGCCTTCCCGCTGAAGCGGGCTCAAGGCGACGGCGGCCCTACCACCTTAAAGCCATCGCCTCCATCGTCGTCCCAACGCTGTTCCTCAATATAACGCTTTATAGTGTCTTCATCTACCGCCCCCACCGTCGCACAGAAATACCCACGCGTCCTGAGATGCTGCCCCCAATACCGTTTCTTCAGATGCACGAACTCCTCTTGCAACTTCCGTGACGACCTCCCCTTCAAATACTGCACCAATTTGCTCGCCGCCAACTTCGGCGGTGCACTCACCAACACGTGAACATGATCCGGCGCAACCGATCCCCTCACTATTGACACCTCGCGCGACATACAGATCTCGCGAATCAAATCCCTCGCCCTCCCCCCCTACATCCCCCTTCAACACCGCATAGCGATACTTTGTCGTCCACACAATGTGGTATTTTAAATCGTATACTGTATGTCCTTGATGATGGTAATCTGCCATCCCCCACCCCTACCACATCTCACCAGTCCGCTAAAGCTTACCGTCTAAAGACGGTGGGTTTAGACCGGGCAGATGGAAACTAAACGCCACCACACTGCGCACGCTGACGCAGCAGATGATCGCCGATTACCAGATGCGCCATGGCTTCGACCATGGGCACGGCGCGCGGGAGTACGCAGGCATCGTGGCGTCCGCGGCCAGTCAGTTCGGTATCCTCTTTGGACGAAGACACGGTTTTCTGGGAAGTCATGATGGTGGCGGTTGGCTTGAAGGCGACGCGGAATACGATGTCTTCACCATTGCTGATTCCACCTTGAACTCCGCCGGAGTCGTTCTTAGAAGTGCGCACGCGTCCGGCTTCATCGATGTAGAAGGGATCGTTGTGTTCTGCACCGGTCATGAGTGTGCCGCCAAACCCGGAGCCGATCTCGAAGCCCTTGGTCGCTGGCAGGCTGAGCATTGCCTTTGCCAGTTCGGCTTCGAGCTTGTCAAAAACCGGAGCCCCCAGGCCTGGAGGACAGCTGCGGACGACACATTCGATGACGCCACCGACGGAGTTGCCCTCGCCGCGTATTTTCTTGATCAAATCGATCATCGGCTCAACGGCATTCGGATCGCCAGTTCGCACGATGTTAGACTCGACCATCTCTGAGGTCACGGTGGCCGGATCGACATCCGCGTTGAGATTGTAGATCGACTTCACCCAGGCCAGCACCTGATAGTCGGGAGACGCTGCCTGAACGACCTTACGCGCCAACACGGCGCCGGCCACGCGGCCGATGGTTTCGCGCGCCGAAGCACGACCGCCGCCCTGCCAGTTGCGAATGCCGTATTTCGCGTCGTACGTGTAGTCGGCATGAGACGGGCGATACTTTTCCCGCATCTCGTCATACGCGGATGCGCGCGCATCTTTGTTCCGTACCATGATCGAAATTGGACTTCCGAGTGTCTGCCCCTCAAAGACCCCACTGAGGATCTCGCACTCATCGGCCTCCTTGCGCGGAGTCACGATCTCGCTCTGCCCTGGACGGCGACGGTCGAGTTCGTGTTGAATTTCTTCCTGAGTGACGGGAATACGAGGCGGACAGCCATCAACGACGACACCGACCCCACCACCATGGGATTCACCCCAGGTGGATACGCGAAATAGTTGGCCCCAAATGCTGGACATGGCGCAACTCATACGCCGCAACTGCCGTCTGGGCAACCCGCGATGCTGAAGTTGCTCTTGACGGAGTCAGCCCGAACTCGGACGCTTCGCCCAGATGATTCACACTCTCGATCTCGGATTCATAGGCATCCCTGGTTCAGTTGCCGCGTTTTTGGTGGAACTGCCCGACGGCCAACTGGCGCTGGTAGAAACAGGGCCTCACTCCACATTCGAACGACTGAACACCGCAGTCGCAGCCACTGGTCACGCGCTCACGGACATTCAGCATGTGTTGATTACCCACATTCACCTCGATCACGCTGGTGCGGCGTGGGCACTTGCCCAGCATGGAGCAAAAATTTACGTGCACCCGGCCGGGCTGAAACACCTGACAAGTCCAGAACGGCTCATGGCGTCGGCCCAGCGGATTTATGGCAATGACATGGACCGGCTCTGGGGGCAGATGCACCCGATCGCGGAAGGGCAACTCGTCCCCGCGCTTCATGAGCAGATATTCCGCATCGGCGGGCGGGCGTTCGCTGCCTTTCACACCCCTGGCCACGCCAGCCACCACGTGGCGTGGATGCTGGGCGAGGACGCTCTGTTCACCGGAGACGTTGCTGGTGTGCGCATAGGCAGCGGCCCGGTGCAACCACCTTGCCCGCCGCCAGACATCGACCTGCGGGAGTGGCGACGGAGCATCAAACTGCTGCGCAAGCTCCCAGCCGAGCGCCTGTTCCTCACCCACTTTGGCGAAGTAGCTGACAAGGGCAAACACCTGGACGAGCTGGCAGCGATGCTGATTGACTGGTCAGAATGGGTGGCTCTGGAGATGCGCGACGGCCAGATCATCGAAGATATGGTCATTGGCTTCCAGCGTTACGTCGAAGCACAACTGCGCGCCGCAGGGGCCGGCACCGCCTTGCTCGCACAGTACGACGCGGCCAATCCCGCCTACATGAACGTGACCGGCCTCGTCCGCTACTGGAACAAGGAGCAGGAACGGCAAATGCCCGGGCACTCAGATGTCTAAGTTGCGCCCGTCCCACCACAAAGTGATCACTGAGTTGACTCGGATCGAAGGAAATCGCAAGGTGCTGTCATGAATAAAAAAGTGCTGCTCGGATGCGGACTTGCCGTTTTCCTTGTTCTCGTCGCGTTCGCAGTAGTGCTTGTGATGTTCGGCACCAAGGTGGTGAACTTCGCTTCCGAGATCATCAACGAAAGCCAGGATCGGTCAAGTTGGATTGCACCAGCAGACGGCACGTCAGGTGAAGCCCTGTTTCCAGCGACTGTCGGCGAAGCCAATCGGCGATCTATTGAAAAAGTCGCAGACCTTGCAGCTCTCAGTATTCGCCAGGATGGAGAGCACGGATCTTTCCAGATGGGCAACGGTGCCGCCGTTGAAGTGTATGCCTGGAGGGTGGCACAAAGTGAAGTCGATGCGTTTTTCACAAGCGTTGGCAAGGCCATCGATGACGGCCCTTACAATCTACGAACGAAGGTCACTGTGAATAGGACTTCGATGCGCTTCCGCTTTTCGCCACCGGACACCAGCGGTCGACTGTGGTTCAACAAGGGATGGATGTTCCTGTTTCTTACCAGAGATGGCATTGAGCTGGAGCCACTGGAAGATGCCTACATTAGAGCCGTGGGCGGAGTGGATACTGGATCAAGCGACCAGTTGCTCGAAGTTGAAGCCACACAGTAGACGATGCGATACCTCTGCTACTCCTTTTCCTTTTTCGCTTGCCTCTGGAGCACCCTTGCACAACAAGCATCTCTTCCGGCATTTCCAAAGACCTCCAACGGATGGGAACTGGCGAGCACCTTGAACCATGCACCGCTCAAGGAAGCCAGCGGCTTCGCGGCATCGATAGAGCATCCGGGCATCCTGTGGACTCACAATGATGGCGGCGCGGGCTCTAACATTTTCGCTATCGACATCGCCACGGGTGCGATAGTGGCGACTTGCAAACTCCCTGACATCCCTAACCTTGACTGGGAAGATGCGATGACGGTAACGCTCGAAAGCAAACATCTCGTCGCGATCGCTGATATTGGCGACAATGAAAAACGGCGCCATGACTGCGCGATTCACCTGTTTCAGGAAACCCCATCTTCTTCTGCCGAGCCACCATCACTTCGCCTTTACCAGTCGATTCGGTTTCGCTACCCGGATGGCAATCGCTACGACGCCGAATCAGCCGCGTTCGATCCACTCAGCGGCGATTTTCTGGTGCTTACCAAATCGAAGACAGAGACGCTGCTGTTCGAAATTTCGCGCCCGGCCAAGGCTGAAACTGTTGTGGAAGCAAAGCTGATCACGCCACTTGCAAAGCCCACAGCGTATCCGAAGACCGACGCACTGGTGAGCCTGAAACGCGGTATCTTCGGAGTGAGCGCCACTGCTGCGGACATCTCTCCAGATGGCAGCCTCCTTGCAGTTCTCACTTACACCGAGTGTCTCATTTACAAGCGCAGCTCAGACGAGAACAACTGGCATGCAGCTGCCCAGCGTGCTCCCTTGGTCATCCCGCTTCCAGGAGTGTATCAGGCGGAAGCTCTATGCTTCTCCACCAAAGGAGACGAACTCTACGTAACATCGGAGAACTCGCCGTCTCCACTTTACACGATCGCCGTTCCGCTCACACAGCCGTAGATTGATCACTCGCTGGACGAAAGCACGGTGCGCATTACAAGGTCATAGCGACTTCCAGCAGGGAGAGCGACGTAATCGGGCCGGTTTGAATATACTGGTAGTCTGCGATCGTAAAAATGCACCCGCCCGGCTCCGACGATCTCTGCCATCGATCGTTTAACGATCAGTGCGGTTGATTCATCAATGCCGATGCCGAGTAATTGCGGATGACGGGCCATGAGTTCCGTCATGTCTTGCTGTCGACCGCGCTGAGAAAAGTGCTGATCGATGGCAACTCCGCTAAGGAACCCGAGACCTCCACGCTCGTACCCTGGTGCCATGATTCGGACATTGTTGATGGGCGTGGCTCTGGCGAGATAGCGTGCCTGAATCGATGCACCCGCAGACGATCCACCGATGACTCCGCCACGCCGCAAGACCTCTTTCATAAGCCCGTGTGCCCGGGTTCCGTAGTAAGAATCGGCAAAGTTCCACTGACGTCCACCGCCGAACCAGATCCCGGTGGCCTCCTTCAGCGGTGCAAGAAATGCCTCATCCGAGTTCGCCTGTTTGCGGTCTTTAGTGTGAATGAAGGCCGCATGTGCCACACCGGAGCGCCGCCACTCCATCACCGTTCTCGGAGTCCCGGGTATCTCTTCATTTTCCTCGCAGGGAACAAAAACTAGTCGTGCATCCTTCTTTCCACCTGCCATCTGGATGAACTGCTCCATGAGCCCCTTCGGCATGCCGCCGCCGCCCACAATGATCAGTGCTCCATTTTCGACGACTGGATCGCCCGGCACTATTGCTGGAAACGGGGGCAGCGTGCGATCGATGGCATCGCGCCGCCACTCAGTCAGATCGACGAGAAATTCCTCCAGAGGCTGCCGACCCGAACGCTGCGGCGAGATCGACTGGGCTCGAACGGGCAAGCGTTCGTTTGCCATTAGCAACATCGTCACCTGACCGTCGCCGATGGCTTGCACTTTTCTGCCAGAAAGAACCACTGCCGCGTCTGGAGCGATACCCACACCGACCAATCGTGGATGAAGCGCAAGTGCACTCAGCAGTTTTCCCTTTGCCACAGAATCGCCCTTAAACTGACTCACCAGCACACTATCAGGAAAGAGGGCGACTCCAGGTTTCCCGTCCATATTCACTTTTCCTAACATTCCTATAATCGCCGGAGTCCCGTCACACAAAACGGTGCCACCGCGCGCGATCACTTCTTGCAGAGGATGGATCACCTGTGAAAAGGCCGCCGGATCGTCCAGACCGAGTAACACTAAAGTGTCACTCACAGATGCCAACTCGGCGACACGGGTTGCGAATTCTGGTGTAATGGGCTCAATGCTCAGATCGTCTCCCGCCGTTTCGATTATTGGCTGCAACTCTGTCAGAATCGCGCGGGAATTCTCTCCGAGAAACAGCGCGATCTTCCCTTCCTTCGCCAGGAATGGTTCAATCGAATCCGCAGAGAGGCCCGTGCCGGCTGCAATCGTGCCGCGGATCGTCAGTTTCTCCGGCCAGTGATCATATTGCTCATCAAAAACCTGAGCTAGCCCGACGTTGGCGCCAATTAACAGCGCGCCCAGAGACAGAGTAAAATAACGCAGGTATCGATCCATGCGCTCAGCCTGCATCGCATCATCGTCTGACGCAATCCACTTGCTACCTGGGTAACTAGGGAAAAACGACAACGTCCTGCGCCGTCTCCAGCCACATTCCTTCCTCGTAGACTTGAACGCTCAACGTCACTTCCCGTTCGATCTCCGGGATCGGCATGATCGGCGTCACCTCCAGCTCAATCGGAATCACCGGTCGCCCGGGATCAAGCGCCAGATCGGGGAACAAGTTGTAGTCATTGTCAAAGCCAGCGCGGTCGAAGTCAAAGTTGTCAAAGTAGCCATCGCCTTCGATGTCGCGAGCGAGCAATTTCCCGGTGACCGCATCATAGTAGTCGATCTGGCAGGGATAACTGGCCTCGACACGGAAGTTTGTGATGTGCCGATCAGTGCCGCGGAAATACAACTCATGGCTGACAGGCGTGCGATAGAAGGGATTGAAGACGTTGTAGCTGGCATCCACCACTTCACTGATCAGCGCTGGCTCGTCCTTGGTCAGTGTTGAGAAACGCCAGTCGGCAATTTCATGCCCGCCAGCAGAGATCTGCACCAGCTGGTCGCCGGTATCATTGAGCAATGGTGCCTCCAGAACGATGGTCAGCTGGCCGAATGGCGGAATGCAGACCGGCCGCATCGCCCCGCGATGACGCAGCGGAAGAAACGGATCCCACACCAGATTCCATTCACCATTTGAGTAACTCCGCTCCCGCACGATGCCGTCGGCATAGAGTGTGACGCAGGCATCGACTGGCGATGGATTGATCAAAAGAAAACGCCCCCGGGCAAGTTCGCCGGTTTCCACACGCGTGATCATCTTTGCCGGATGCAAGTCGACGAAGCTGTTGCCCTGCTCAAGCAACTCCGCATCCAGCACGTAGTCGATCACTTCGGTAAACTCCTCGACGGTCGTGTGTGGCTGGCAGATGGACTGCAGACCAAAGGCATCTGGGCCGTGAAAATATTCACACACCTGGCTAACGTGACCGCGCGCTTCGTCGATCCTGCCCAGCGCCGCAAGACATTTGGCGCGCAACAGGCGTGCGGACGACCAGACGTGCGGGTCTGGGATTGCCTCCAGGCCATTCGTAAGGGCATCCAGAGAAGCGAGGGCACCTTCGAACTCGCCGGATTCAATAAGATTCCTGCATCCGAAAAGCGTCTGCTTTCGGCTGCTCCGCAACGTCACCAATTGCTGACGTGTCGCGGTATCGATCGCGTCCAGCCGTCCGATTGCCGCAGCATGCTTCCCTTTGCCCATCCGATCCCCAGATTCCTCGCCCGGAAAAATCGACCGACCAGACGCTCCTGATGCTCGCTCAAGCAGTCGGCGCTTTAGTCGCAGCACCTCAAGATCAGGGACTCCCGCCACGGGGGATAAACTGGACGGCGGACTGATTTCGTCAAATTTCTCAAGGAGCGCAATACCTTCCCGTACCTGACCATCGTTAATCAACGCGGTAATCTCTCCTGCGAGGTCTTCTGGTGTGGATGAAGGCTCTTCTTCAGTAGGCGACGAAGCTGCAGGTGGGTCCGATTCGGTTTCCGAACGCGAACCTCTCTCCCGTTTCGACGAAGATTCTCCACGGTCACGATTCCCCCTCACTTCAGCGCGTTGTTCGCTCCGCCGCCCCTTGCTCGGGCGCTCGTCGTCATCGGGCGCTGCCGATGCAGGCAACAACGAAAGTGCCCCAGAGGCCAACATACACAACAAAATTTTCGATACCACTCGCTCGTGGCTCCACCATTGCCAATTGCAATTTGTATTCATATGCTCGATCGGATCCAGATCTTCCTCTTTGACGCTACAATGGTAAGAAGTATTCAATACCAATCCACACTTTACCAGATTTATTCGATCGAACGGTTTGTCCCGCTTGTCCCGCTTGTCCCGCTTGTTTCAACTTTTCCGCCCGACTCGTAAGAATTGCCCTGATCCAGCACCCAGTCTTTCGCCACGATCCTTCGAATGAACACCTGCCTGCGCCATTCGCCGTTGGGCGGTGAAGCTAGTTTCAGAATCGCCCTGGCTTCCTTAGCACCTGATAGTTGCGAGCTTGCCAAAATCCAATTCAACTCCTGATCCAGGGCCGAACCACGAACCACATAACCCCAGCACATCCCTGTTTCCTCGCGATCCGTAAGCTTGTAACAGCGAAACTGCTGGTCGTCAGCGAAAGAAAAATTGTAGTAATCACTTTCGACCATTTTCAGACGGAAATCACGCTCCTCTGCTGAACCTTCGGCAACGAACTTTTCCCACGGAACTTCGGAAAACGAGAGCAAAGACTGCCAGTCTATTTTTGGCCCGGCCCGAGTTATCTCGAAGACAGCGTCCTGCTCTCTAAATTCGTTGGTGACGTACTGGATCGAGAGAAAGTTCGTTCCCGAAGCTCCGAACATCGCAGCGCCGAACATCGCAGCGCCGGGCCTGAAAGATCGAACGGAGAATCGCTCCGGTGGCAGGGATTCAAGGAATGCGCTCAGCAGTCGGATTTCAAGCGGACGACGAATTAGCCCAGCTCTTATTTCGCTATCAGTCGTCGTAAAGAACAGCTCGAGGTTCGTTTTCGCAGCCCTTACGAGCACGGCATCGGGCAGCGAAGGGATTTCGCGCGCTACCATCTCATTCGCTACATGGCCTGTCGAGTACATGCCTGCCAAGACGCATATCGCCGCCAGCCCCAGAAAGAGACAGGGCCATTTGAAGGTTTCCATGCTTCCTGCATCAGCTGCACTCGCCCAGTGGCGCTCCTCTGGCGCAGCCGCTCGGGCGAACCTAGGCAGCGACTTGATATTCCCGGACTTGGTTACCCTCCCTGTCGAAGCTTGCTTCATTTTTTCAACTCCGGCAGCTCACCATGAAGCGCCGATAAAAACAATATGTATTTGACTGAAGTTTACAATCTACTTACCTGATGGAGCGCACAAGTGCGTTTTATGCTTATATTGAATATATTTCAACGATTCTACATGTATGCAGAGTGCAGACTCCACAATGCTGTTTGCCTCGCTGGTTGCTTTGCGGTGGCAATCGGATCTGCGACCGCCGCTACGGTGTCGATCTCGACCTCGACGACGTCGATCCTTGACGGAGTGAGCAACAGCGGTGCCACATCCAGCTCTGTATCCGTAACGAACAAAGGCAAAACGGACACGGTGTCGGCGACGGCTTCTGCCCCAGCATCCAGCCTGGCAGGTGCTGATTTCGCAGTGTCTGGAGGAACCGGAAGCGTCAGCGTGTTTCGCGAAACCGGTGGTAGCCCATACTCGATCGCTGGATCAAATGCATGCTCGATCGTCGAGTTCACGCTGGCCACGGGCGAGATCCTGAATTGGAGTCTAGGTATTGACTATAACGTCGCCTCAGGAATGGGGGCTGGTGCTCCCTCTGTGACCTACGAAATTAACGATACTGGTTTGGCAAGCACACTTTTCTCGGGTGCGCAGACGTGCGCAGACTACTGATGGAGTTGGAAACTTGACAGGAAGCGGTGTTCTCTATGGTGCAGGTGTCTATGAGCTGGTGATCTGTGCCAATTTAACAGATCCTGCCCTTCCAGCGAATAGCAGTGCCTCAGCGGATTTCACCAATTTTTCATTCAGCGGCGACAGCAATTTAGTGCCAGATCCTTCTGCCGCCATTCTTGTCGCAGGGGCATGCATCCTACACGCATTGACGCGAAAGCGGCCGTAGCGCTAACTAACTAATTCACTTCCTGCGCTTCCGCAGACTCCGGTTGCGAGCATGAAACTCCGGCGGGCGTTTCCGGATCCACTCGACAAATTTCGCTATCTCCTCGTGGGCGAGCAGCTTTTCAATCGTGTTATAATTGCGAGCCAGCTCAGATTCCGTGAACACCGCGTGAAGCTTCGAGTGGCAGGCGTTGTGGAGAAGTTCGGTGGCTCCGTGGCGACCGCCTTTCAGGACGGGAGTGAGATGGTGCCTGCTGCCGTGCCCGGCAGGGATTTCGCGACCACAGAGCGGACAGACAGGATCCGTGGAACGATCGTCCATCAGTCACGGTAGGCGTGCACAGCTTCGCAAATGCGGCGCAGGGATTCCTCCAGGTTTCCATCCGCCGTGCGGAAGGAATCAGCATCGATGGTAAGGGGCGCTCCGAGCACGACAAGTGGCGCGCCGTACTCCGGGCACTTCACCGCTTGTTCAATGCTCAGGCCACCCACGGCCTGCACTGGAATGCTGACGGCGGCGACGACTTCCCGCAATTGATCGAGCGGACTGGGCATACGCTCACCGCGCGCTGCGATGCCCCGGCGCTCGTCGTAGCCGATGTGGTGAACGATGTAGTCGCAGCCCAGATCTTCAAGCCGTCGGGCGCCATCGATCATGCAGTCGCTGCCGAGGTTGTCACCCATCACCGCCACATTGAAATCGCGTCCGGCCTGCACCACGCACTTGATCGTTTCCGGGTGTGCCCGCTCCATGACGACGACGTGGGTGGCACCGGCTTTTGCCATCATTTCTGCTTCAAGGTATCCGCCATCCATGGTCTTCAAGTCGGCCACGATCGGCGTGTCTGGAAATCGCTCGCGCAGCTTTCTCACTCCGTGCAGGCCTTCTGCAAGGATAAGGGGCGTGCCCGCCTCCAGCCAGTCCACACCAGCGCGCATCGCCAACTCTGCTGTCTCCAGCGCTTCTTCAATGGTGGTGAGATCGAGCGAAATTTGAACAATGGGTTTCATTGCGCGGACCGTATCAAATCGGGGCTCGCTGGCAATGACTGATTTGTGCCGCTCGGGCACCACAGGGGCGATAGCAATTCACCACTACAGCAAAGAGCTGCGGTCAATCGACCGACACCGTTACGGGCACGACCTCCAGCCGCCAGTCCTCGAATTTTTCTGCAAAGGTGAGGATGCCGATGGTCTCGAAACCATATTCACATTTGACTCCGTAGATGCTGTCCGGCGAAACATTGAAGGTATGGACGCTGCCATCTGGAATCGATCGCTCGGGTGCCGTGTCGAGCGTTGGATCTTCTCCTCCCCCCACATCGGAATTCTGCCAGTAGATCGAAATGAGTCAATGCAAACAACCGCAAACCAGGACATGCCCTTTTGATTCGCAGAAACTTCTGGCCTTTCGATCAATGCCCCCCTAAGACTTCTGTCGGACAGGCCAACATTCTGACATGCGTATACTTATTGGATACTCGATGCGGAGCGGAAGCACCTTGCTCCAGCACATCCTGCATCAGCACCCAACGATCAAATCCTTTTCGGATCTGAATTCGTTGCTGGTGCTCCCGCCACTGGTCTGTGGAGTCCCCTTGGACAACATCTGCGTGAAGCCGATGGACTTGTTTTTCCTTGGGCGCTCGATTTTTTTCCGCAAGCGCTTCGATCGCTTTGTCTGGATCACGCGTGACCCACGGGACAGCTACGTGTCCAGCCTCGAATACAAATGGGCATCCGCATTTTGCAGAAAAGGACGCAAGGTAAACGGCGTCTCCACAGGGCTGGTCAAGCGGTGGCAAAAGGTCTACCGGCACTACTTCAATTCTCCAGATCGCTGGCACCTCGTCCGCTATGAAGATCTGACGATGCGTCCTGAAGAAACGACCGGGCAGTTGCTGGACTACCTTGGGCTGCCGCAGCACAATGTTCTCGAGTTTGACCAGTTCAAGGGACTTGGCGGTGGCGATATGAAGTTACGCAAAGAGAACACCGTTCACCGCAAATCAGTCTACCGATTCCGGAAGACACTCTCGATTGAGCAGCAGCAGGTCTTCGCCGACATGATCGCACCGGAGATGGAGCAGCTCGGCTACGATCCTCAGCCCAGAGGTGCCTCAGAATCATTCGCGCAAAGAATCACGTCCTGCGCGTCGAGCTTTGATGAGCTTGCTGGAGGCGAAGCCCTGCAGTAGGTAGCCGTCTTCTACAGCAGGCGAAACTAGGCTATGGAAGGCAGACTGGCGGCGGCGACAGCCTGGCCGTGGCGCTTTTGCTGCTCGTCTGGAGTGGACAGCCTAATGGTTTCCGCCAGCGACGGAAACTCGACGCCCAGGACTTCGTCAGCTTTTTTCAGGATGATCTCGCCGCCTTCACCGGATGTCACGCGACCGAGGATGAGCACATTGCGAATGTCGTAAAAGCTTGAGTAGTGAGCGATGCTGTAGCCGAGGTAGACACCGATGGTTTCAAATATCAGGCGTGCCTTGTCATCACCGGCGGCCATGAGCTTCTGCACCTCGACCAGTTGCTCCGGGAAGGGCATGCCGGAGTCGAGATCGATGCCTGCAGCGGGAACGAGTCGCGCTACCGCCTGTTGGGAGAAATATTGCACACCACAGCCGATGTCCTGCGACCACTCGTCAGCAGTCGCGCCCAGATAGTAGTCGACCGGAGCAAATGCGAGTTCGTTGAGCCAGGGACAAATGCGGCCATGGGAATCGACATAACCCGACGCCATACTGGTGCCGAGGGAAATGCCAAGAACAGCATTGTCCTTCATCGACATCGAGCCCGCGAGGGCCGTCACATCGCCATCGTTCACCACCTCGAAAGGCACATCATTCCACTCTTTTTTTAACTGGAAAAAGATGCGCCGTACTTGCTTATCGAAGTCGTCCTCGGATACGCCGCGGAACAGGGAACCGGCACGCACTTCATTGTTCACATACACGCCCGCAGCACTGCCACCGATCGCATCGACACGCGGAAGGTGCGCCGCTGCACGTTTGAGAGAATCGCGAATACCTTCAAGGTGATAACTTGGATCACTTTGAAAGTAGGGATCCCAGGCGATCTCTTCGGAAAAGACTACTTTACCGTCGATGACTGCGGCTGCCTTGCGATCGCTGCCGCCGAGATCAAATCCAATGCGACAACCGTCCAGATGCCGTCCGAGCGGCTGCCCGGCAGCACTTTCTTCAGGCATCTCGTCATCCGGGCAGTAGTCGATGGTCAAATCCGAAAGGTAGATGCGGCCTCCAAGAACGCTCTGATCAAACGCACGCGGCCCCTCAAAACTATAGATTTCCTCAAGTGCCTCCGCGAGATCCGGCGAGCCACTCACAAGCACGCGACTGCCACCCCTTTGCCAAAGCAGGAACTTCAGCAGCCGCTCTGCGTATTTAAGATTGGCACTGACATTCTCAGGAACGTGCGCACGCATCTGCGTCCGGTGAACGGAAACGGCCCCGCCTGGCTGCTCCAAGGCGATCGAGAATGGTTCCAAATTTCCTGAGCCATCACCATTCTCCAGATAATCTCGGTTCCAGAGCGCAGCGGGGAGAAACTGGGCGTCCAGCGGCGCGGGTACCTTCAGCGAATGAATCACAGTTACTTGCTTGGTGTTCGAAATGCGGATGCGGGCAGGCCAGCGGAGTTCATGAGATTGGGTTCAGCCAGCTGATCCCAGGCAAAGCGCACCTGAACCGGATCTGCAACGTCAGGAGAAGTGACGATGACGCTTGCACCGTCCGCGACAGCCTTGGCTGGAACGAATTTCCCGTCTGCGGCAGCGATTTCAAAGTGGCTCAGTTCCTTGCCGTCCCGCGCTTTCAGGCCATCCGCCGCGTGGGCAAAGCGGATACGCACTTTGCTGCCTTCTACTTGGTGGTCATGGTAGAGTGGCCCGGAACTTGCGCCGACGTCCTTGCCATAGTCATTTGACAGTGCTAGCAGCGCCAAGCGGTGCCCGACCTCCTGCTTGTTTTTCGGGTGGATGTCCTTGATGTTGCCGATGTCGTTGATGATTGCCATGCCAGTGTGAGGAATCTGCAGGCACGCAGTCTGTGCCTCCCACAACTCAGGGAGTGCCTCCTTGCGGTTTTCGCCGTAGTTGTAGGGGGCGATCTGGACAAAGTAGAACGGGAAGTCGCCCTGATTCCACAACTCGCGCCAACCGCCGATCAGTGCTTTCTTCTTTTCGTAGTAGAGCATCCCCTCGCCATTGTTCGACTCGCCTTGATACCAGATGGCCCCCTTCATGGCAAAGGGGATGAGCGGATGAATCATTGCATTGTAGAGCGCAATGGGAGTCTGGTGCTTTGCAGGCAGCGCGTTCGGTGGCTCCGGCACTGCGGTGATCGTGGCATTGTCCTTCAGTTGCTGGCGCGCGGCAGGCAGCCACTCGGCGAGTTTCGAGACATAGGCATCCGTTACTTCGGCATACTGCGTCGTGCCAGGAATGCGAGATGACGCCTCATTGTATATGTCCTGCAATGCTGGAACCTGAGCGAATCCGTTCAGAGGTGTCCACGGCTCAACGCGGGTGCCGCCCCAGGAGGAATGGATCAGTCCGATCGGAACGTTCAGTTCCTGATGAAGTTCACGGCCAAAGAAATACAGGACCGCCGAGAACTCGGGAATGTTCTCCGGAGTGCATACGTTCCACTTGGCGTCGACGTCTGGCTGCGGACGGGCGGAATGCGTGCGTGGCACGTAGAACAGACGGATGTTGGGAAAATCTGCAGCGGCGATTTCCTTCTCAGGATCATTCGCCTGCTTCACCGCCCACTGCATGTTTGACTGGCCGGATCCAATCCAGATTTCGCCTACCAGCACATTGTTGACAGCGATCGCATTGTTGCCGGCGACCTTCAAGCTTGCCGGTTCAGCGCTGGTTTCCAGAGCATCGAGCGTCACTTTCCACGCTCCATTCGCATCGGCGGTGGCCGATTTTGATTGCCCAGCGAAGCTGACGGTCACTTTTTCCTCAGCCGCTGCGGTGCCCCAAACAGGGACTGGCTGATCCCTCTGCAGCACCATATTGTCAGTAAAGAGCGCTGGGAGTTTCACGTCAGCCCATACGGAGACGGTTGATAGTGAAAACGTTGCGGCTGTCGCCAAGGTTGCAAGCGCAAGTGCGCCGATGCGTGAAGTCTGGATCATGATGGGTTTCATCGCGTAGGTCTCAAAGGTTTCCTGATTTCCAGGATTGGCGAATTCTGGAGGGGTTCAGCGGGAATGACAAGCGAGGAATCAGTCAACTTCGCCAACACGAGCCTCACCTCCCGCTTCATCCTTCACCACACAGTGCCTGGGAGACCAGCTCTAGCTGAGAGGCGGCGTCCGGAACACCGCGTAGTTCAGATCTGTGCGGTGCTTGATCTTGACGAAGCCAGCCTCCGCGAAGAGGTGACCCAAGAGGGGATTGTTATACAAAACGAAAACGTCACGCGGGGTCTGCTTCACTGAGCGGGCGAGACTCTCGACCACCGGGCCCATCACTGGTTCTTCGAACGGATGGTAGAGATAGATAACGAGATTCTCCTCAGGCAGCCGGTAGGTGATCGCGTCAGCGCAAACGGCCGTGATGTCCTTGCAACGCTGATGCGGCGACGAGTAGCGGAGCAAGTTCTCACTAGCAACGCGGTGCAGATCCGGCGAGAATTCCACGCCGATTACCTTCTTGAACGGGAAGTGCGAAGCCAGCATGAGCGCTCTACCCTTGCCAGAGCCGAGGTCGATGAAGATGTAGTCTTCATGCCGGAGTTCGATGCCGTCGAACATTTCCTCGAACATCCCGGTCTTCGTAGGGCCGTAGCAAATGCCATGAATCCAGTTTGAGCTGTCTATTTCCAGTGCGCTGAGCGCCACCATCCCGCCCGTGTCCACACCATGCTCCCGATCGAACTGGTCATCCTCTGCCTGATCAGGGCGG
The DNA here is from genome assembly GCA_020439995.1 of Verrucomicrobiia bacterium. Taxonomy (GTDB): domain Bacteria; phylum Verrucomicrobiota; class Verrucomicrobiia; order Verrucomicrobiales; family DEV007; genus JAGROY01. The sequence goes on along the minus strand of JAGROY010000097.1, from coordinate 19,482 downwards.
AAGCCTGCCTGTTCTCCTCCGCGCAGCAAACGAACCACGCTGCCTGCGGCGAAGCCAGCCGTACCGAACACTCCTCGGAGTTGGAAGGATTTCTTGAGTTTGCGGACGGTACTGTTGAGCATCATGGATAACGAAGGATGTTACTTCACCCTGCTGAGAAATGCCACGATCCACTTGCTCACTGGCTTGGGAGGATTTGGACGACATCCGTAGTTTGTAGATCTGAATGTGGTGGGATTTGTTTTCGGTTGCCTCCAGCCCGGTTCAGACCCCGGATATAGCGGTGTTATATGAGTTATGAGTCAGTGAGGCGCTTGGAATCAGGCCTTAAACCTCTTCCAGCTGGTAAATCTGCAGCCGTCCCCACGACGGCCACTTGCCTTTCACGTCCCTTAAGTAAATGGACGTTGGCGAGGAGATTCTATCGCGCCTTTTTCTCGCCCTGCACCAGCCGTTGTTGTGTTTCGATGGGTAGGCCGCTTGTCGGCAGCCAGTCAGCCGCGCCGGCGGGATCTTTGCTGACGTAGGCTTCTGCGGCAAGTGTGATTACTTTTTCGCGACCTTCGGCGCTGGAAAGTTGAGTTGCCCATGCCGCTGCCGCTGCAGGATCTTCCCAGCGATGGGTGTACACCATTCCGCCGATGGCCCAGTCGCGACTTTCCGAAGGAGGCATTGCCGCGACATATTCGCTGGCAGCGAGCGGATCTGTCTTGGTCCATCCGCCGAGTAAGGGCCCGTAGGCAGAGGTGACTCCATCGTTGTCGAGGCTGCCTAGCCACTCGGCGACCTTTGGCCCATCGCGCCAACCCATTTCCTGGGCCACGCCGTAGGCGAGGTTGCCGGCGTTTGGATCGCTGCGCGCAAGGTCGCTCGCCCACGCCAGGGTGGCGTCGGCGTTCTCGCGGACACCAGCGCGTCCGGCCTCCCACAGGGCGTGCCCACGAAGTTCGCCACCCTCGCCGCCTCCAAGATGGGTCGCCCACTGGGCGGCTTCCTGCGCCCCACCGGACTGGACGACTTTGCCCATGACGATGCCCATCATTTCTTTCGCACGCTTGTCGCCCGCTTCTCCTAACGAATACACAAAGTCGGCCGCAGTATCCGGATCGGCGATCGCTAGTCCATGGACGAGCGCGGCTTTCATGGATTGTTGATTGGCACCCTGGTTACCTTCGTTCTCAAGTGCGTTATACCATTCCAGCGCTGCGGAAGGATCCGCACTGGCCCAGCCTGCGAGCGACGGGCCCATATCTTTTTTATCGGTGGTCTCAAGTCCATGCAGAACTGCTTCCAGCCCGGCCACCTGGCCCCACGCATAGTGAAAGTCGCGGAAGTCTGGATCGTTGTCGTTCAGATGAGCAACTTGCTCCCGGATCTCCAACGCATTCTCTGCGGTCAGGCCAGCCAGCAATTCGGCGAAGGCTTCGCGCCGGGCGATCGGGTCAGTCGTCCGACGTAGACGCTCGCCAAGCTCGGCAATCCGTTCCGAGTTGAGGGCACGACGTCCACCAGAACGCGCGACGTTGTCTCCGCCGTCACGATTTGCAGGACGGCGATCTCTATTCGTGAGCAAGGTGGTCGCGGGAGCCATCGTCATTGCCTGTGCAGCCCCGTCGTTGGAAGCTGGCTCGATGATCTGGGCTGGTTTCAAATGCCAACCGAGTGCAAAGGTGATTGCGGAAACTGCGATCCAACGAATCCAGCCAATCCAGCGAATGGGTGCTAGTGAGGTCTTTAATGTGCTCATGGTTGCCCTGATGATTACTTTGAGAGTCGTAGCGATGGCGTTGTCAGTGTCACTGTATTGGTTCTCTGAGGGATAAAGGATCATAGCACCCCTCCATTACATTCGGAGGAAAAGTTGCAGACCGAACACGATCTTTTCGATTCCTAGGACACTCAATAATTATTTATTTATGATTTATAATTAGTAAGAGCCTATATTTACCAGGCATTTTAAAGCGCAATGCTCCTGTCGACCAAAAAACCAGACACGGGAACCGAACTCTACCACCGGCTCAATCGGGAACAACGTCTGCTGCAACCAAGATTCTGGGACCGCTGCACCTTGTTAGATGTCAATTTTCATCCTGCGGGAATGTCCGTGGCTGAGCTTGAAGCCGGAATGCGCTGGGTATGTGCAGAGCTCTATTTCAAAGAAGAAACCGCTGCCCGAAAGCGGCGGTTCTTTCAAGCCGGAGAACGGCGTTCGCCTGTCGCTACCTGTTGATGAATGCTCCACCTCAAACGTGGGCTAGCGCAAAAGAAACGCGAGCAGGTCGGCGGCTTCTTGCGCTGTTAGAGTGTCCAGAGTGCCTTCCGGCATCAGGCTGGTTGGTAGTTCAACGTTCGATGTCACTTGATCGGTGGCGATCTCGACTTCGGCACCCAGGGTGTTGAGTAGACGAAGGTTCTTTACGTCGGACGTGATGATGAATCCTGTGTGTGGTTCATCGTTTTCGCCCACCGTGATCAGGTGGAGATGCCACTGCTGTTCGATGGAAGCATTCGGCTTGGTGATGTGATGAAGCAACTGATCGCGGGAGTAGCGGGCACCGATCGCCGACAGATCGGGGCCAAGCGCGCGGCCTTTTCCTTCCACCTGATGGCAGGTGGAACATTGGGGGCCGGTCGGGCTGTGAAAAAGATCACGTCCACGCTCCTGGTCGCCGGTCAAAGCCAGAACGACGGCCGGATCGAATCCTGACCCGAGCGCCCGGCGTCGCTGGCCAGGCGGAAGGAACCTCTGGAAGAGATCGCGCGTGGCGGGGTTCAGTGAGTGCATTGCGGCGGCGACGAGGTCGCTGCGCTGGCTGTGACTCATCGTGATTGCATCCAGTGCCTGGTCGATCGCGGAGGCAGTGTCGTCAAGCGATTCTGGCACGTTTTCGTCGTCCGCTTGACTGGGAAGCGAGGCGATCCACTGACGCAAAAGCAGTGCACCTGCTTCATCTACTTCACGCGATCCGATCGCGGGCATCCGTCCATTTCCCGTAATTAACATTCGATAGAGCACGGTCGAATGTCCAGGGCGTCCGGCCGATACAATGCGTGCATCGCTGATACCGAATTCACCTCTTGCAGGCTTGGCATTGAAGGCTCCGGTGCGGTCTGGATCAAAGTCGACCGGCCAGTACATTGTCACCGCTCCGGAGGATCCTGGTTTGTGGCAATGTGCGCAATTGGCATGGAGGTATGAGCGTGCTCGCCGCTCCAGTGGTGCCTCTACGCTGTGCGGATCGATCAGCATTTTGGGCTCATCAACGGCGGGAGCCGGCCCCTCGATCAAACCGAGATCGATCAATCGCCCCAGCTCTGAGCTGCCCAGTTGTTGCACTGTCAGGGCATTGAGATTGCCGTGCCGCTGGTGAAAGTCCACCAGGTGGCAGCGCACGCATTCCGCTCGTGAGTGAAACCGCCAGCTCTGCAGGCGACGCCGGTTCGGCGCACGCTCATCGGCGATTTCAAGCTCAGCCACCGCGCCGTCTTTGCCGACAAGGTCGGCATCGGTTTGCTCGGCGTTCCATCGGTAGGAATATCCGCGCCACTCGATTCCATCAAAGTTCAGGAGTTGAGTTTCGATTCGTCGTGCCGATTCCGCCTGCCCTTCCACCATCTCCATTGAAAGCGTTCGTACCAGGGTCGCGCCGGCCGGGCACTCGACAGTGTTCCCCCGCAACGCGGCTGCTGTCCGATCTGGAAATGCAACCGCATGAGCAGCGGTCGCGTGATCACTCCACATCGGGGCCTTTATCTCGAATGCATACACACCGGGTGCCAGTACGTTTTCGCTGGTCGATTCGAACAGCCCGGTTTCGCTCAAACGGCGTGGGAAGTTGCCTTTGGCCTCGCCGCTCGCGTGATAATCCGGGTTTCGCGCCAGGCGATAAACCGCCCCGTCCGCATAGTCCATGTAGTAGAGTTCGTGAGTCTCATCTTCAGCAAACCCGATGATGCGGTGCTGGGTGTTTGCGATTTCAATGTGCCGGGTGATCCTGCCATTTTCCCACCACAGCGCCCACATCTTTCCTGTGCCCCAGTCGCCATAGACATAGGCACCACGAAGCTCCGGCAGGCGGTCGCCACGGTAAACGATGCCGCCTGTGACACTTGTCGATTCACTGTGCGAATGGCTGATCACCGGCTTCTCAATGGGCGTCGGGCCCGCCGGCCAGTCGGGGTGCACTGACAGCGGGCCCTCGACGATGCTCCATCCACCGTTGAATCCGCCGTGATCGACTCGGAAGACCATCTCCCACCATTCCCAGCCGACGTCGCCGATCCACAGCGCGCCGTCTCGTGGGTCAAAATGCATCTTCCACGGATTGCGCATCCCGTATGCCCACACTTCCGGTCGGACGTCCGGCATGGCGACAAATGGGTTATCGCCCGGGATCCGATAGCCGGTCGTATCGTCCTCCACGGCCACATCGATCCGAAGGATGCTCGAACGGAGATCCGAAATATCCTGTCCGGTGCGCGCCTGGTCCGGCGGCGCAGGAACTTGTCCATCGCCGATGGCGACATACAGCATGCCGTCCGGGCCGAACTGGAGATCGCCACCTTTGTGACCGGCACTGTCCCACTCGATGATGCTCTTTCCAGAATCCAGATCAAGTACGGGTGGTGCGCCCGGGTTGAAAATAAACCTGACAATCTTCGAACGCCACGGTCGCCTGGTTTGGTCCGAGAAGGCGAGGTAGGCGAAGTGGTTCTGCTCCCACTTTGGGTCAAACGCAATGCTGAAGCAATCGACATTGCCGCCATTCCATTCCCTGAAGTCAGCAACGTGGACGATCTTGTCGGGCGCGTTGCGGTCAAAGGCCGACACGCCCCGCTGCTGCTCGATCACCAGCACCCAGCTTGAACCAGGGACAAAGTCCAGCTCCGTGGATTCCCCAAATGTCCCGTGGTGCAACGCCCGCTCAGGCACAAACGGCAACGCGGGCTCTGGCGATCCATGAATGTGCGATGTCGTCCAGGGCGAACGCTCGCCCCCGGCGGCAAAAGTTGTGAGGATCACTCCCAAGGTGACAGCTGTGGCAGCTACAGCGGCTGGGGAAGCAATCATGCGCAGTGATGGTCAGGGATCATCCGCCGACATTGGCCATCCGCAGCGGCATTCGCAAGCTCTCACTGCGGTCGGGATTGAGCTCGATTCAGTCGGGCAAGAAACTCGATGATCCGCCGCTCGTACTCATGGCCAGCGAATCGATGGAGATCCACATGGGCTGCTCCGATCACTTGCCAGAATTCCCTGGGTTCACTGGCTGCTGAAAAAAGTGCCTGGCTCTCTGCTGGCGTTGCGTGTTGATCGGTTGAGCCGCACAGGATGAAGATCGGACATCTGACATTGGCAATGGCGTGCACCGGACGGAGTCGATCGGGGCCAATGCCAAGCCTGGGTTCAATCTGGCAAATCAGCAGCGGTGCCAGGAGTGGGGCGGTGCCGCCGAATCGCATTCGCATGCGGTTCCTGATAGCGGTTTCCACGTCGGCGAAAACGGACTCTACAATGAGAGCGTCGGGCGGGGAGTCATACTTTGCCATCAGTGCTGCGGCTCCTCCCAGCGATGTACCTAACACTGCCACAAGGCGATTCGGAAATCGTTCGCGCAGGAAAGCGACTGCCGCCGCTGCATCCATTGCTTCAAGGTAACCCATCGTGATGTGTTGCCCCGGGCTTTCGCCGTGCGCCTGAAGATCGATGCACAGCGTCGAATACCCGGCGGCACCGAGAAACCGTGCCCTGCCCACCATGGATCTTCGATCTGCTCTCACTGCGTGAAGGAGCAGCACAGAGCCGACGGCGTTCGGCTGTTCCGTCAGCCAGCCCGCAATCGTGCTGCCGGATTCACTGGTAAAGTGAACGGTCTTCGCTTCAAGGTTCTCTGGAGGCTCACCGATCGTCCGCAGCGCTGGTGCTACCAACTGATGTCCGGCATACAGTGAAAACCCTAGGCCGATGAGGATGCTCGCAATGGCCAGGGCTGCGATCCTTTGCAACCACCTTATTGTAACACGCCTCATTTCTCTGACACTGTCAGAACATTGGCAGGTAGGGCTCGCTATTCGTCGTCGAGTTCATCCAGGTTGAGATCGCCAATATCACCGGGCTCGTTGTAAGCGTATTCCTCAAGGATGCTGATGGTGACGTAGGTGAGTGCGGCTTCGCTGGTGGCTTCCAGAATGACGGGGCAGGCGGCCCCTGCATCGAGCGCTTCCCTCCAGCGACTGGCGCAAACGCACCAGCGATCTCCGGGCTTGAGTCCGAAGAAGCCATATTCTGGGCGTGGAGTGCTCAGATCATTGCCAGCTTCTTTGCTGAACGCGAGAAACTGCTCGGTGAGGTGGCAGCACACTGCGTGGCATCCGTGGTCGTCCGGGCCGACGCTGCAATGCCCGTCCCTGTAGAATCCCGTGAGGGGATCCATGCTGCAGGGCACCAATCGGCCGCCGAGAACATTCCGCTGGGGGCGCATGGTCGGTGTTATCTTGAGACGCCGTACGGGTAGTCGATGTTTTCTACGGGTGCGTGGCCGCCATCCATGGTCCGCTGCTGCTGCATCCATTCGACTTGCCGCTCAGGGCTGACCCAAAAATCTTCCAGCAGTTTTGCTTTTGTTGCGCACGGACAACAGCAGCTGTTGAGCGAAACCATCGCAGTGGCGGCGGCAGACAGGAGAAAAAATCGCAGGCTCTGTAGTTTCATTGAGTGCGATCATGAGGCTTCCAGCTGGAGAATGGAAGTTAATTTCGCTCTTCCCTGCGGGAGCGCTTGGCGAGCCTGACTTTGCCGCCGCAGTACATGCAGGTGAAATGCTTGGTAAAGAGGGCATCCTTAGCGACCTGCATGTTGTGGCTGAGGCCCAGGAAGAGCTTGGCGTGCGGGCTCTTGTTGGCCCGTGAGGATACCAGCACGGGATTCGAGCACACCCGGCAACGCAGGCTGCCTCCGATGATGAAGAACAGCACGGTGGCAACAATGTGTAAGATGATCAGTCCCAGCGCGTATGGAAGCCATTCTTCCTTAACAAGAACTGCGATCGGGCCCACTACGACGGCTGCGATCAGGGACAGCCATCGAATCCAGACAAAAAAAGCTCCCACGCGAATTTGCCCCGCGTTTGGGTGCCTGATCGATGGTTGCTTGCTGCGGCTTGGTGCCTCGTAACTGGTTGAGTAGATTCTGCGCATCGCCCTCCTTCCCTGAAAAATTGAAAATCTTGGCACTATGTTCACGGGAATGGCCGGGCACCAGCAAAAAGTCAACATGGCGGGCAGCAGTTGCAAAATGGTCTTGGGAGCCGATGTTCGGGGCCAAATTGCAGATGTGAAATGAGTAAAGAAACGCCTCTCACCCCGGATATCGAAGAATTCCAGCAGCTGTGCCGGAAGGGCAATCTCGTTTCCGTGTATACCAAGCTTACCGCGGATTTCGAAACGCCGCTGTCGGCCTACCGGAAAATTGACAATGGCTCACACTCGTTCCTGCTGGAGTCCGCGGAGCACACCATGGAGGCGGGGCGGTACTCGTTTCTCGGCAGTGATCCGCGCATCATTTTTGAAGCGAGAGGCAAAACGGTGCGCGTCACGGAGAAAGGGGAGACGCGCGAATTTGAAACCGAAATGGAACCACTGGCGGAGCTGGAGCAGCTCATGGGGCGCTACAAGCCGGCCGGCGATGTCGACAGCCTGCCGGTCTTTCATGGAGGAGCCGTCGGCTACCTCGCCTATGATGCCGTTCGCTACTTCGAGCCCAGCGTCCCCGCGCCGCCACCGGATCAATTGGGCGTTCCAGACATGCTGTTCATTGTCTCGGACACTGTCGTCATCTTTGATCATCGATATCGCAGCATCATCGTTGTGGCGAATGTCTTTTCGGAAGATCACTCCACCTCTGCCTCCGCATACGAAGCAGCGCGCGAGAAGATCGATGCGGTGATCGCGAAGTTACGCCAGCCGCTGCACTTCGAGCCGATGACCCTGGCCCCTCCCGGGGACAATCCCGAGCCGCCCGTCAGCAATACCTCGCAGGAGGAATACATGGCGATGGTCGAGGAGGCAAAGGAGTACATCCACGCGGGTGACATCTTCCAGGTGGTGCCATCGCAGCGGTTCGAGGTCGAATTTAATGCCGAGCCGATCGACCTCTACCGCGCCTTGCGGCATGTGAATCCGTCGCCCTACATGTTCTGCCTGCAGTTTCCGGACGGCTTTGCCCTGGTCGGATCATCACCGGAAGTGCACGTGCGTTCGATCAATGGCAAGATCGACATCCGCCCCATCGCCGGCACCCGCTGGAGGGGGAAGACAGAGGAAGAGGACGACGCGCTCGCCGCAGAGCTGCTGGCAGATCCCAAGGAGCGCGCCGAGCATATCATGCTGGTGGATCTTGCACGAAATGACGTCGGCCGAATCGCTGAATACGGTTCAGTGGAAGTGAACGATTTCATGATCGTCGAGCGCTACTCGCACGTCATGCACATCGTCTCCAATGTCACCGGCAAACTGGCCGAGGGCCGAACCGCTTACGATGTGATGCGCGCAACTTTTCCTGCAGGCACCGTCTCTGGATCGCCAAAAGTCCGCGCCATGCAGATCATCAACTCGCTGGAGAAAAGCAAACGCGGCGCGTACTCTGGCGCAGTCGGCTACTTCGGCTTCGACGGCAACCACGACTCATGCATCGCGCTCAGAACCTGTGTCCTCAAGAACGGCAAAGCCTACATCCAGGCTGGTGCCGGAGTCGTCGCAGACTCCCAGCCACAGTACGAATACACTGAGACCGTGAACAAAGCGATGGCCATGCTGAGAGCCCTGGCCCATGCGCAGAAGCTGGGGTGAGCGTGCTTTTGATCTGGAGTGCGCCGGTCTTGACGGCGCTTTTTTGCCGGACGCACAATGCTCGAACAGAAAAAGCTCCGTCAAGACTGGCGCACTCCAAACGAAGCGGCCTCTCACTCACTGTAAAAGAATGAATCCCCCTGGGTTAGCTGGCGTCGGAGGAATGTTCGTACTTGTGTTTAGAAAATCGACAAGCTCCTGATCGGTGGGTAGTCCGGTAGTATCGAGCCTCTGCTGGAAACTATGGCGGAAGTCTCCTTGGTAAATGTTGGATTCATCAAATCCCTTTCCGGGAGTGATCCCGATGCCCGGACTCTCAGAAAGGTTTCCTGACAAATAGCCAAATATCTGGCCGGGCAGTGGTTGTGCATAGGGACTGCCCGAATTGGTGCTCAGCATCACTTCGACGGTGATCGTCTTCATTGGAGGGATTGATCCGAGCGGGGCGACGACAAAGGTGCCGCGATCTTTTTTCCCGATGTTCAGCGACGCTGAGTCACTGGATCGCTGGATGGTGATGCTTGCCGCGCTAATTGAGAAAGTGTTAGGATTTGTCACGGTGACTTTGGCTTCGTCCTGCCTTCGGTCTGGAAGTTGAACGGTTACCTGGATCGGTTGTATATCGCCGATGTAAAGGCGGCTTTTCCAGTGGGCGTGGCCCCACGGCAGGATCGGGATATTGGCTGATCCGTAGGCTTCGCTGCCATCCAGTTGCAATGTTTCCCTCCTCCATGCTTGTTGCGTGTTGTCGTAGCCATACCAGTAGGGCAATGGTCTACTGGGCTGGAGCAGCGTTTCCGCTGGCGTGACTTCGAACGTTTGATTGCGGTTGCCGGCAGAGATGAAGTGAAACTTTCCATGTTGAATCGCGCCCCCGCCGACGCAGGCTTCGGTGAGCGTTGACCACTCGACGTCACCGGGAATGACGCGAAGATACAGCCCCATCCCAACGCTGCCGACGGAAAAGAGCGCGATCATCACGATCACTGCACGGATCAAAGCTGGGCGGCGAATCCGGCGGAAGAAGTAGAGGCAGGCAATGCTGATCACTCCATACAGGCCAAGGAATCCGGCTACTGTCATAGCGGATTTCGTCGCATTGATGCCCAGGTCGCTCGACCATCTCTCCGGATTTTCCGTCAATGCCAGTGGCGGGTGGGGATGGGTGTCGATCAGGTCATAAAGTTGCCGTTCACTTGCCGCGTCAGGATTGCCGACCGCTGGCATCTTGAGCGCAAACACCTTGCCATTTCCATACAGGAACAAGTCAGTGGTGGTGGTTTCTTTGAGTGCAAAGGGCAGTCGCCTGGTGTCGGTGAAGATCGATTCGCGCCAGCTGTCGACTGTCTCTGTCGGCAGCACGAGGATGCCACTGTTGACGACGTACTCCGCGAGAGCCCGCTGTTGTGCCACTGTGAGTGCGTCAGGTTCGATGTCCGGGGAGAGCACCACTGCATTGAACGGAGCCAGGCACGGGAAGTGATCGGGTGATTGCCAGGGGGCGATCTCCTTAAACTCGATGGAACGGTCTCCAAGCCCAATAGGACCCTGCTGGTTGCCAGGGCTGGGCAGCGCGACTCGATACATCGGAACCCGGTTCGACTTGCCGATGACCAGGCACCTCAGCGGTGAAGCGTACATCATCTCCTCCACCGCATAGCCCTCGGAGCGCCGCCATAACAACCTGCCGGAGCTGGCTTCGTTCAAGCTGACCTCAACCTCGCCCCCTTGGGCGGCAAAGGAAGGTGTGTTCCAGCCTCCCCAGGGCCTGCCACCGTCGTTCGAAGTTTCCAGGTAAAAGGAGAACCGCTTGGTGGATCCAGGCCCAATGTCCACTGGCTCGTGAGCGGGCTTTGCCATTTTCATTTGCTGCAGCCGGATTCCCACGTCGATCACTCCTTCCAGCACGCTGTCGCGATGGTTGGTGATGAGGAAGCTCACATGATTCGCGAAGCCCTGCCGGATGTCCTCCCGATCGCTGCCGTAGATCTTTCCCGCCAGCCCGAACTGCCACTCGATGGTGACGTCTGGTGTGTCGAATGTTCGATCCGCTTCCTGCGCGGAAAGTGATCCTGCGAAGGCCAATGCGGAAACAGCGCAAACAATGGAGCAGACGATCTTCATCAATGGTGGTGGCAACATATCGTCTGGTCAGGTCAGTTGAGATCGCGAACGGTGAGTCCTTTGCGGATGCGGAAGAACGCCAGCATCCACAAAAGTGCGAACGAGAAGTGAAATCCCAGCATCAAGTGAAGCCCCTCTTTTCCCAGATTCGCGAGATCCCGGTATGGATAATCTTTGATGCAATAGAATGGAGCCGTCGTAAACGAGAGGTCCGCAATAATAGGCGCGAGCGTGTTCAGCCAGGCAGGCAGCCCGGCGATGTTCCCTTCCTTTATTAACAGGAACTGCACCCATGGCAGGAAGGAAGTGACAGCGACGAAGATAATGCACGCAAGTACCAGCGCGCTCAGGCGGCTCCACATGCGAATCGAAAGCCACCGAGTAAACCAGTGCAGCTCGAAGCCGAAGACGAACAGGCAGAGTCCAACCGTCGTGCCGGGCAAATGCCAGACCGGAGGAGCCGCCGATACCCCGCCCTGGCTTACCTGCCAGCGGCTTACCATCTCCCATTGCTTGTCCATTGCATCCCCGGCCATCGACAGAAACAGGCTGACACCGGCAGCGATCATTGCGAGGTTTACAAAGTAGAACAACAGGTCGACGTGCCCGGCTTCGATTCCTCTGTGTCGCAGGCGCTCGGTGGTCAGGTCTTTGAGAAACAACGCATTGTTCAGGAACACCCAGACTAAGCCAATGGCAAACGCGAGGGCCACCATGGCTTTGTCATCTCCGCTGGCGCCGCTAGAAAGACCCATCGCGGGAACTAACACCAGCAATCCAAATGGCAGAATCAGCGCTAGCAGAAACAGCCCCTCCGCCAGGCCCCAGCGCAGGATAAAATCCCAGCGCTTGAGCCACGGAGCACGGTTCTCATAGAAGAAGCTGATCTCGGAGCGCAGGCGCAGCATCATGCGTCGCTTCATGAACCCGCGCTTCTTTGAGTCACCCTTGAGCACGACTTCGCCAAAGGTACCGTTCTCCTGCAGGATGCAATTGAGCGGGCCGAGCACCAGCCAGACGATGCTGATGAAGGCGATGACGGCAGAGGTTGTCAGAAAAATGATCAATTGCAGCTGTTCCTGTGTAATACCCTGGAGCGGAATGATTCGACCGATTTGTCCTGGCCACATGAGCTGGGCGAGCGGTGAAAGGAACACTGCCGACGGGCTGATCGGCGTCGGGTTCGGAACCATGGGAATCAGGCCTGACATGAATGCCACAGAAAATCCCACGAGAGTGATCGCGATGCTGGCAATTTCACCGGCAAAGACGGAGAGCAGCAGTGTGGTCAGCGCCAGTATATTTGCGTAGACTGCCAGCACGAAAACACCGAGTAGCGCATACTTTGCACTGATGCCGCCGAGACTGACGCAAAGCACCAGATAGGGCATCGCCGCCATAGCGATCACTGCAAGAAACACATTCTGCGACAGCACTTTTCCCGAAAAATAACGCAATGGACTGATGCCGCTCAACACGATCTGATCAAAGTAACGCCCGACCCGCGGCCCCATGATTGGGCCCACCACTCGGATCGGCACAAAGATCGTGATGAACGCCGACAGGCTCAGAAAGATGATCGAGGTGAGGACATCGCTCAGTCCCACCGACTGGAAGGAATCGCTGCCAGACATGCCGCCTCGCCATTGCGAGGCGGTGGACTCCGACATCACCCAGAACACGCCGCCGATGGCGATGAGCAGCGTGGCATTGAGAAAAAGAAACCACACTCCCAGCCGGATCGGCGTGAACATGGTGGCGAGGTCACGCTCGTGAGTAGGGCTGTTGCCCAGATAGCGGATGCGTTTGATAATCGTCATATCAGGTGACCTCCCCGGCTGTGCTGTGAATGAACATGTCTTCCAGATCCGGCTTGTCCTCCTGCAACTCCAGAACTTGAATGTCGCGGTCGAGCAGCTCGCGCAGGATGAAGTTGCAGTTGTCCAGGGCGCTGGCGGCGATCACCCAGCCGTTTTCGATTTCACAAGTGATGACGTCGCCCAGTGCCTCAAGCTGCGCTTGAGCGGTCGCAGTGTCTTCGGCTGGCACTCGCAGGCGAACCAGTTTGTGCGCGCGGGTGAAGTTCCGGTGCAGTTCTTCGATGCTGCCGCCCAGCACCATGCGGCCTGCTTCCATGATGCAGATGTCACTGCAGATCTCTTCCAGATCCGCCAGAATGTGCGAGCTGATGACGATGGTCTTTCCCATCCCCGCCAGCTCCTGAAGAATCTCGCGCACCTCGACACGGGCACGCGGATCGAGTCCGCTGGATGGTTCGTCCAGGATCAGAAGATGGGGATCATTGATCAATGTTTTTGCCAGCAGCAGTCGCTGGCGATTTCCCGTGGAGAGGCTGCGCACCATGACCTCGTCGCGCCCGGTGAGTTCCGTCAGCGCGAATGCCTGGTCGATGCCCGCATCGCGTTCCCGCTTCGGGATGCCGGACAGGCTGGCAAAGTAGCGCATGTACTCGCGCATCGTCATGTCTGGCGGACTGCCGAATTCCGCAGGCATGAATGAAATGCAGCGCCGGATGTCACGCGCGTGCCGACGGGCATCCATGCCCGCGATTTCAATTTTCCCGCGGTCAGGCTTCGCCAGCGTCGCCAGCATCCGCAGCAGTGTCGTTTTGCCAGCGCCGTTTGGCCCGATCAGTCCCAGCGTACGCCCCTGTTCCAGCTGCAGTGAAACCTCCCGCACTGCAACCAGCGTATCGTATGCTTTCCACACATCCTCGATGCAAATCATTGCCAGGAAGGCTAGTAGGATTCGGCCTACGTTGGCAACAACTGTTTTCTCATGGCTCGCCTACCATGGCTAGTTTCCGCGGCCCCGCTGTCGTGTGCTGTTCCATCAGTTCGCGGATCGCTGACTGATCGGCGTCGGATGGAAGCCCGAGTCCGTCTGGATAGCCAAAGAGATCCTGGATGGTCTGCCCGCGGAGCTGGCCATCGATGATTTCGAAGTCGCGCGTGGTGACAAGTGACGGGTGGCGCACGCCGCATGCGTGACTGAGCTGCAGCAGATCCTTGCGCAGTGAGAACATGTAGTTGGCCAGCCGGGCGGATTTCAGCGTAGGATCAAGGCCGCGCGCCAACCAGCGATGGTGTGTGGCAATTCCAACCGGGCAGTGGCCGGTATGGCAACGCTGGGCCTGGATACAGCCGATCGCGAGCATCGACTCGCGTGCAATTCCAATCATGTCGCACCCTAACGCGAATGCGAAAAGCGCGGTGTCTGGAAAGCCGAGCTTGGCGGAGCCGTTCCACACGATGTTGTTCTGCATCGAATGCTCGGCAAATATCTGGTAGACTCTCGCGAACGCCAGCTTGAACGGGAGCGCAACGTGATCGGCGAAGATCAATGGCGCGGCACCGGTGCCACCTTCGCCACCATCGATGGTGATAAAATCGACCGAGCGCCCGGTGTTGGCACAAAGCCGGGCCAGTTCGTCCCAGAATTCCAGTTCGCCAACCGCCGACTTGATGCCGACGGGCAGACCGGTTTCCGTCGCGATTTTTTCAACAAAATCGAGCATGCTGTCGGCGTCGTTGAACTCACGGTGACCTGCCGGACTGGCGCAGTCACGATCCATCGGGATGCCGCGCGCGGCTGCGATCTCAGCGGTGATTTTCTCCTTGGGCAGCAGTCCGCCGAGCCCGGGTTTCGCTCCCTGGCTGAGTTTGATTTCGATTGCTTTGACGGTCGGAAATTTCGCGAGCGTTTCCTTGAGCACGTCGAGACTGAAACGTCCGTCCTTGTCGCGTGAGCCGAAGTAGGCGGTGCCAAGTTGCAGAATAAGTCCGGCACCATGGCCGTGATGGGGGGAGACGCCGCCTTCGCCAGTGTTGTGCAGACAGTCGGAGATCTGGCAGCCCTTGTTAAGCGATTCGACAGCCCGTGCTCCGAGCGAACCAAAGCTCATCGCCGACACATAGGTCACTGAAGCGGGCCGGAACGCGTGTGTACGATTCCGGTAGCCGCCAAGGATTTTTGCGCACGGGATCGAATACTTGGGATCGTATCCTTTTTCATCTTTGTGTGGAGTGTCGAGAGGGAACGCCCGGTGTTTAACGATGAGGTAATTCGGTTCCAGCTCAAGGTCGTTGTCAGTGCCGAATCCGAAGTAATTGTTCTGAGTTTTCGCTGAAGCATACACCCACCGGCGCTGGTCGCGACTGAACGGGCGCTCCTCATCATTGTCAGTGACAATGTACTGCCGCAGCTCCGGGCCGATTGCTTCTAGGAGATAGCGGAAGTGGCCGATCACTGGGAAATTTCGCAGGATCGCATGCTTCCGCTGCACGATGTCGTAGATGGCTACGGCGACGACAACGACGGTGCCCAAGGCGACGATTGCGCCCAGTACCCAGAGGAATTGTGTCAGAGTCATGGGCGGCAACGTAGCCACCCCTCAAGCGAATGCAAAGCCCCGAAAAGGCGTAGTTCCCGTTGCTTCAATCCTTTGAAAGATCGGCCGTGATCGGCGCTCCCTGAGCGATGGGCTTGAGGTACGCTGGATATTCCTGATCGCTTCGAATGATCAAGAGGTGACACCTTCCCCGGTGGGCGATCGTCTGAGGATCGGTGAGGGGTTCGTGTTGCTTCATGTAGTAGGCAGTGCGTCCGTTCGCGGTACACCAGTCGATCACTGCCTGTGCGGATTCCACCATCTTGCGCTCTTGCAGTTCGTGCATTTCAATGAAGAACGGTGCACGGGATTTCGCGACATTGGTCGCGCCCTTCAAGACGTCCAGTTCTGCTCCCTCGACATCGATCTTCACAAGATCCGGCTGGATGCCGTGGAGTTCGGCGAGTGCGTCGATGGTTGTGGTCGTCAGGACGGTGCTCTGCTGCTTGTTGGCGGCAGTCTTTGCGTGGGAAGCGTAGACTGATCCGGCATCGCCGGGGCCGACGGTGAAAAAGTGAACCTGCTTTCCTGCTACGTCAGCTACCAATCCCTGTTGGTAACTGACGTTCTTTCCGAATCCGTTTCTGCACACGTTTTGGCACGCAACTCCCAGAGCCTCAGAGTTGGCGTCCACCAGCAGAAGTCGCTTGTTGTCGGCGTTACCTGCGAGGAGCGCGAGCAGCGCCGTGAAGCCACGATTGGCACCCACATCCATGATAGTGGAATGCCTGGCCGCCAATGCAAAGTACCAGGCATCGTCGTAGTCCGGATCTGGCCTGCATGTTCCGTCTGTGGCGAAGACGCGACGATCGGCCAAGGTTACTTCCTCTACCTTGGTTGAACTCCTGCCAAGTACGGGCTTGACAGCATCTATAAGATTCCTCATGGTTCCGATTTTTCTAGTCCGAACAGGCCTATTCTCAGCGTGAACTTCGGGTAACGAGCATACGTGCGTTGACATAGTTTTGGGTGCTGAAAACAAGTGGCCGAATACTAGGCAACGCGGTTTACCTGTCAAGAAACGGGAGGGCTGCTCTGCACGAATTATTGCCCGTTTTTAATGATCGTGAAGTCTACTGTAGTGTCTGATTTTTGTGGGAAACCGTCACCGTTCTGAGCGACCACATTGGATGATTCGACCGAATCGTACGGCACTCGTCCACGAGTATCTTTGTCGCATTCGAGCAGCGCATTCTTCCGTTGCTCACTCAGTACGGAGGCGGTAGTTCGGGGTTGCCAATTCACCTGTTGCGTTCCATTGCTTCCATTTGCCCTTTTAGATGCTTTCCATCACTCACTGCCTCAAGCTACTTTCGGATTCCACGCGGCTGCGCATCCTGCTTCTGCTGGATCAGGCGGAGGTATCGGTGGCGGAGCTTCAGGATATCCTGAATATGAAGCAAAGCCGGATTTCCACCCAGCTGTCCCAGCTGAAGCAGGCTGAGCTGGTGCAGGTGCGGAAGTCCGGCAAGAACAGTCTCTACGCGCTGGCTGACCATCCACTGCCGGAGTCCGCTGAAGCCATGGAGCGCATTCTCGATCTCGTTCGCGCCAGCGCCCCGGAGCTTTCAGAAGCGGCGACCGACCGCGCTGCACTCGAGCTTGCCCTGCGCAACCGGAGCGACAAGGCCCGGGCCTATTTTGACGAACTGGCTGGAAAATTCGGCCGCACTTACTGCCCCGGGCGATCATGGAAAGGTCTGGCGGAGACGCTGCTGAAGTTGCTGCCATCGCAGGTCATTGCGGATCTCGGTGCGGGTGAGGGGACATTTTCTCAGCTGCTCGCCCAGCGCGCGGAGAAAGTGATCGCGATCGATAACTCGGAGAAGATGGTTGAGTTTGGTGCCGGGCTGGCGCGTGAGCACGGGCACGTGAACCTGGAGTACCGGTTGGGAAATTTGGAAGATCCGCCAATTGATGACGGCACTGTCGATCTGGCATTCTTCAGCCAGGCACTGCACCATGCCGAAAACCCCGGCCGGGCAATTGAATCCGCTTTCCGGATTACCAAGCCTGGTGGACGCATCGCGATTCTCGATTTGCTCAAGCACGACTTCGAAGAAGCCCGTGAATTATACGCCGACGTATGGCTCGGGTTTTCCAAGGTGGAAGTGTTAGGGTTTTTGCAGCATGCGGGATTCATCGATATCGACATCACGGTGGTCGATCGCGAATCCGAGGCACCGCACTTTCAGACGCTGATGGCGCTCGCCCGGCGTCCGGAATAAGAGACTTTTCGATACAGCTAAACTTAACTGATGACGGTCGGCCGTTTTTTAGCCATAGTGGCGACGTGAGAAAGATTCCTGTCATTGTCGGTCTAGTCGCTTCGCTTGTTATTCTGTTTGGGCGCGCGCCTACCTCTAGCGCACAGGATGCACCTCTATCCAGTGCGGAAAAAGTCGCGACGCGAGGAGTCGTTTTCCAGGTGGAAGGAAAAGACGGTGGCGAAATCTGGCTGGCAGGTTCAGTTCACATGTTGCGTGCCAACGATTACCCTCTTCCAGTCACATATGAGGAAGCGTATGGCCTTGCGAATCAGATCGTGTTTGAGATTCCTCCCAGTGAGCTGCAATCCCCTGAGGCCATGGCCATCATCCAGCGCAGCATTCTCTATCCGGACGGGACTACGCTGAAGGATCATTTGTCTTCCGAAAACTATGAGAAGGTTGTGACTTTTTTGAAGACAAGTGGCATGGCGATGGAGCAGGTGCAGATGCTCAAGCCCTGGATGCTGGGGCAGCTCATCGGACTGCAGGAATTTACGAAGCAGGGATTCAAGCCAGAGCTTGGACTGGATTTGTATTTTGAAACCAAAGCAGCCAAAGATAAGAAGCAGGTCAAGGGGCTGGAAACCGTGGAATTCCAAATGGGGCTTTTTGGAAATCTCCCGGCAAGTCAGCAGGAAGAGTTACTGGTCTCCTCACTGGATGATTTTGATGACGCGAAAGAATTCATCACCAGCCTGATGAGTGCGTGGAAATCTGGTGATACAGAGAAAG
The DNA here is from genome assembly GCA_020439995.1 of Verrucomicrobiia bacterium. Classification (GTDB taxonomy): domain Bacteria; phylum Verrucomicrobiota; class Verrucomicrobiia; order Verrucomicrobiales; family DEV007; genus JAGROY01. Next base: position 1,098 of record JAGROY010000097.1, on the reverse strand, counting down.
TTGCCGAAGTGATGAATGAGGGAATGGAAGATGATCCCGCACTGGCCAAGGCATTGCTCCTTGACCGAAACGTCAATTGGGTCAAGCCCATCGAGGAATTCTTGAAATCCAAAACGCCAACGCTCGTTATCGTAGGGGCTGGCCATCTTTGCGGCAAGGGAAGCGTAGTCGAGTTGTTGCAAAAGAACGGGCACAAGGTCACTCAGCACTAATGACGATGGAGGTAGACTGGGATCATTGGCAGCCGCAGATTCGTGCGACCTTGTTATTTATCCTCCGGGATGCGCCCGACAACGGGGCGCAGGAAGTCTTGCTCATCCGTAAGAAGCGGGGCATCGGAGCAGGAAAAATCAACGGGCCGGGTGGAAAGATTGATCCCGGTGAAACTCCCGTGCAGTGCGCGATTCGTGAAACTCAGGAGGAACTCCACGTCACCGCGCTCGATCCAGATGAGCGCGGACGACTGCGCTTTCAATTTACTGATGGCCTTTCCATTCACTGCGTCATCTTTGTTGCAACCAGTTACACTGGTATTGCCACAGAAACCGATGAAGCCATTCCCCTGTGGACGCCAGTCGCCGCCATTCCGTACGACGAAATGTGGGATGACGATCGCGAATGGCTACCCGATGCATTGTGTGGAAGAACTGTTGACGGCGATTTTATCTTCGATGGGGACAGGATGATTTCGAAGAATATTGTTTGGGGAGAGAAAGGGTAGGATCCGTTCCCGATGCGCTTGATTCAAGGAACAATCGCGGAGCCGCAGCCTACGCAAGATTCATGAGTGTGGTGCAGACGCTCAAACTACGCAAAGTGCACCCGTTGCTCGACGTCCTGGCCAGCCTCCTCGCGCCGCTCAGGTTTGACCACGAAGTAACTTTCCGTTCGACGTTCCGCCCGGAACCGCTTATCAATTACTTTGAGAGCATTGGGCCAGTGCAAGAGGCAAAAAAACGAGCGTCCCTATGGTGGTATTACCCCGTTAGTTAGTTTCGCGAGAATCTGCCTGGTCAAGCGCAATGTGAAGTTGTGTTGTGCGATCCCGTTTGGAAGACCGCTCATTAACTTTATCGGTTCTTCCGGTTATTTAATGGG
>JAGROY010000096.1 GCA_020439995.1 Verrucomicrobiia bacterium | reverse complement strand
TTAACTTTAACAGAATTCAGAGCGGTGTTTTCGAGGTTCTTGACCTCGCGTGCTCGCCTGTCGCAACTGGTTACCGCATCTGCAAACACGACACGCGCAAAACCTTGTCGCCCGCTGCTCCGGCACCATTACCCGCAGTGATCCACTGCCGATACAGTATCCCCACGTACAGCTATCCGACACGCCAGAATGACAACAAATGATCGCTTCGTGGGATTCTTCCACTCACACTTCAGGTGCCCACCCTTTGCGATACTCCCTGCCCCAAAACTTCTCCACCGCATGGCTGGTTACTGCGCCGGTTCTCTGGTCGACGGTAACTGCACCCCCGGTTCGGTAGGCGATGTTGCCGTAGTGACAGAGCATCGTACTCCGCTGCGCGTCCTCGATTTCAGCATTCAGCGGCGTGCCCAGCCGCACGGCATCGGCCATGTTCTGGAAGTGGTAAACGTCACTGAAAGCGGGGACATTGGATTCGATTTCCTTCCCCTGGAGATCAAAGATTCGGTAGCCAGAACTCTCGAAGGCGAGCACACCGGAGTCGCCATAGATGGAGACAAATGCATGCTTCTCGTGCTTCCGTGGCAGACAACTGCTGCCTTCCCAGCTCGCTCCAACCGATCCAAAATCGAACAGGCAGCTCGCGGTATCAGGAGTCTCCTGATCGTCGTCGAAGTGGTATCGCCCGCCCGTGCATGCCACCTGCCGGGGCGGATCCACCCCCAGCGCCCAGCGGGCTAGGTCCAGAGCGTGCACTCCGTTGTTTGCCAGTTCACCGCCCCCATAGTGCCAGTGCCAGTGCCAGTTGTAGTGTACAAGATTGTCCTTGAATGGCCGCTCAGGGGTCGGCCCCTGCCAGAGATCCCAGTTGAGCCAGTCAGGCACTGGCGCGGGCTTGCCTTTACCAATGCTTTCGCGATTCGCATCATACCAGCAACGGGCAAAACGAAGCGGGCCAATCGCACCTGATTTCGCTTTCTCAATACCCTCAATAATCGCGGGCAGGCTCCTGCGTTGATTCCCCATCTGCACCTTCCGGTCATGCTTCCTTGCCGCTTTCACCATCAGCTGAGACTCTGCGGCATTGTGAGATCCTGGCTTCTCGACATAGACGTGTTTCCCCGCCTGACAGGCAAGGATGGTCGCAGGCGCATGCCAGAAATTCGGCGCAGCAATCGAAAGCACATCGATGTCCTTGTCATCGAGAATCGTGCGAAAGTCCGTAACAGGTATCGCGGGTGCATACTGACCAGAGCGCTCAACTGCACGAACAGCCTCGGCAGCGCGGCGGGAATCAACATCGCAAACGTAGGCGATCTCAACATTCCTCACCGAAAGATATGCTTTCACATGAGCCATGCCCCGGCTCAGTCCCATGACACCCACACGAAGCCGGGAAGAAGGACTTTCAGCGCCCAACACCGCGCGCCCGCCGAGCGTCATCAGTGCACCAGTGCCTGCCGTTGATTTAAGAAATCTGCGCCGGGAAACTCGTGGTATGCTCCAGTGTTCCATGGGATCTGATGGTTAGAGGGATTTGATGCGGATATTCCGGAACCAGGCTTCATCGCCGTGATCCTGCAGCATGATGCGGCCGGACTTCTGACCAAAGGTAGGGGCTCCACGGAATTTGCTCTTTTCCAGCGCTGCCGCCCACTCTTCACTCTCCATGTCGACTTCCAGAATCTTCTTTCCGTTCAACCAGTGCTGAACCTTCCCTTCTTTCGCAACGATCCGTGACGTGTTCCATTCGCCTACCGGCTTCAACTTTTTCGCATCCTGATTGGGCGCGATGACATCGTAGAGGGAGCCAGCCGTCTGTTTCGGATTGGCTCCGTTGGAATGGTTTGCATCATCGAGCACCTGGTATTCACAGCCAATGTTCTGGCCATGGTAGTCGGTGAAGCGATACTTCAGGCCGCTGTTCGAACCCTTTGCGACCTTCCATTCAAACTCCAACTCGAAATTGTAGTAATCGTCTTTGGTGAAGATATCACCGCCTTTGTCTTTTCGATGGATCGCGCCATCTGCCACCTCCCAGCCAACGCCGATTTCCTTTCCTGCTCCGTTCGTCCAACCAGCAAGGGATTTACCATCGAACAGTGGCTTCCATTCATCCACAGTTGCGGCTTTTTCCTGAGCGGAAGCTCCGCCCCATGTCAGGCAAAGTAGTGATAGTGCGAGGATTGTTTTTCTTTTCATCATTGCGGCGATTCTGTGGTGCCCGTCCGACGATTGCAATTCCTTTTCCGAGACGGACGCATGGCAGCGACAATTGAAGGAACTCTAACAACTCTGTAATCGGCACTGCCCCAACTCTGTGATCGTCCTGTGGTTCCTTGTCTTACAGTTGCGGATCACAAATAGTCCCGCAGCCCAGAGGCGAACCAAGCCGACTAGAAAAAGTTCAGAACTACTAAAAACCAATATGAATAAATCACTGATCACACTCCTATCCGTCGCTACACTCATCCTGCCACTGTGTGCTACGGCAGACGATGAAGCGTCATCGAAGCCTGACCGGAAGCCACCACTCGGCGAACGCGGGCATCGCGGCCCGCGTCCAGGCTTCGCTCCCCGGCCCGATCTTTCATCCATGAGCGCAGAAGAACGACTGGCGACAATCAAAGAGCAAATGCAGGCACATCCGAGAATGGCCGAGATGCTGACCAGGCGATTCGACAAGGACGAGGATGGCGAATTGAGCGACACAGAACTTGCTGCGGCGGCCGAAGCCATAGCGAAGCGGGACGGGAAACCACGGGACCCTCGCGGAGAGGCACGAGGCGAAGGCAGGGGTAGCGGGAAAGGAAGAGGCTTCGCAAAGGGCGAAGGCAGAGTGCGCCCGGACCGCCCTGCTGAAGACGCTGCGGAGTAAAACTACGAAGGCGGAAAGAGCAAGCGCGGCGAAGCCTGGGGGGAACACCCCGGGCTTCGCCTGTTCGTGCTCAGTGCAGGCTTGCGAAAACGGAATCATCCGGGCAGGCTGTCAGAGATGCGACTTCAAACCATTCCAACTATCCGTGCGCTTGCTGGACTTTCATGTGCGCTTGCCTGTGCTCTCTACTCAACAGCAAGCGCGCAGCAGGCAAATGCTGAGAGTAGACCGCCAAATGTCGTTGTTATCTTTATGGACGACATGGCGTATGCCGACATTGGGCCATTCGGCGCAAAAGGATACGAGACGCCTAACCTAGACAGGATGGCGAAGGAAGGGCGCAAGTTCACCGATTTTTACGTTACGCAAGCCGTCTGCTCCTCCAGTCGTGCGGGACTGTTGACCGGTTGTTACAATGTCAGGATCGGTATCGAAGGAGCACTTGGACCAGCAGCGAAACACGGCCTGAACCCGGACGAAATGACGCTCGCTGAAGTTTGCAAACAGAAGGGATATGCCACTGCCTGCTACGGAAAATGGCACCTGGGTCACCATCGTCCTCTCCTGCCGATGCAACACGGTTTTGACGACTTTTACGGCCTGCCCTATTCCAATGACATGTGGCCCTATCACCCGGGAGTCCGGCATCTCCCCATGGAGGAACGCGTCAAACGCTGGCCGCACTTACCGCTTTTCGACAAGAACGAAATCATCAATCCAGAAGTCTCGCCAAAGGATCAGGAACAACTGACAACGCAGTACACCGAACACGCGGTCCATTTTATCGAGCAGCACAAGGAATCGCCCTTTTTCCTCTACGTCCCTCACTCAATGGTGCACGTGCCGCTCTACGTTTCCGACAAATTCAAAGGCAAGAGCAGCCGTGGACTTTTTGGTGATGTCATGATGGAAGTGGATTGGTCAGTGGGTGAGATTCTGGGTGCCCTGCGGCGGAACAACCTGGAAGACAACACGCTCGTTATTTTCACCTCAGATAACGGCCCGTGGCTGAGCTACGGCGACCATGCTGGATCTGCAGGGCCGCTGCGGGAAGGCAAAGGAACGATGTTTGACGGCGGTTGCCGTGAACCAACCCTCATGTGGTGGCCCGGCACCATTCCCGCAAACACCGAGTGTTCGGTACCTGCCATGACTATTGATATCCTGCCGACAGTGGCAAATCTGATCGGTGCACAGCTGCCGAATCACAAAATCGATGGCAAAGATATCTGGCCGCTGATGGCGGGAACAGACGGAGCCAAAAGCCCACAGGAAGCCTACTATTTCTACTATGGCGGCCAGCTGCAGGCGATGAGAATGGGCAAATGGAAACTGCACTTTCCTCACGCGTATCGCACGATGGCCGGTCGGCCCGGCGGCACAGACGGCATTCCGACGGACTATTCGCAGGCAAAGATCGAGCTGTCGCTGTTCGATCTTGAGACGGACATTGGCGAATCGGACGACCTGAAGGATCAGTATCCTGAGGTCGTCGCGAAGATGCAACAACTAGCCGATGCGACCCGTGCCGACCTGGGCGACTCGTCACTCAAAATCACTGGTTCGGGAGTGCGCAATCCAGGGAGGCTGCCCGAGTGAACGAGATCGTTCTCAGTAAACCGCGACATTTCAACTTCCGTGACGCTGCGCCGTGCGCTGATCTCAAAGAGAACGATGTCCGTGTGCGCGTTCGCCGAATCGGTGTGTGCGGCACAGACATTCACGCCTACTTCGGACGACAGCCATTCTTCACCTATCCTCGAGTGCTCGGACATGAACTGGGCGTTGAAGTGATCGAAACGGCCAACCATGATCCCCGCCTGAAACCAGGAACGATCTGTGCAGTGGAACCTTACTTGAACAGTCCTGCATCACAGGCGTCCAGGCGGGGCATGACGAATTGCTGTGAGAATTTGAATGTGTTAGGGGTACACATCGACGGAGGCATGCGCCCGGAACTAGTCTTACCAGCACACAAACTCCACACCCGTGAGTCGATCAACATCGACCAGCTGGCTCTGGTGGAAACGCTGTGCATTGGCGCTCACGCAGTCGAACGGGGACGTCCAGAGCCCATCGACTATTGCGTCGTGATCGGAGCCGGCCCCATTGGGCTCGGATGTGCGGCTTTCGCTCGGAATCATGCCGGACGAGTCGCCGTTGTCGACATTCAAGAGTCGCGGCTGGCATTCTGCCGCGATGCCCTTGGAATTCCGGACACAGTGGATATGGGAAACGCCTGCGACACTCCACTGGCCGATCGACTGCGGGACATTTCAGGGTGTGATTTGCCTTCGCTCATCATCGATGCGACTGGGAACGCCCGCTCGATGGCCAGCTGTTTTGATCTGGCGGCAAATGGCGGTCGCATCGTGTTCGCTGGGCTGTTTCAGGGAGACGTAAGCTTTCATGATCCAACATTTCATCGCAAAGAGCTATCCATTCTCGCCACGCGCAACGCTACCGCGCAGACATTTCAATCCGTGATGGCGGCAATTTCCAGCGGCAAAATTGATCCGGAACCGTGGATCGGTGCACGCGTCCCCTTCGAAGAAGTGCCGGACAAGTTCGCCGCAACCGTGACTACTCCAGGCTTGATCAAGGCGGTAATCGAATTGAACTGACGGGAATCCGCGAGCCCTATCCGTTCAAGATCATCAGCACAGACACCCCATTGAACAGCGCATGCATCAGAATCGGAACCGCCAGGCAACCCGTAATCTCATAGGCAAGCGCAAAGAACATTCCCAGCACAACCAGTGGCACGAAGCTCCCGAGATTCGCGTGAATCAATCCAAAGGCGAGGGCGCTGAACACTGCTGCGAAATAGCGCTCCGTGTAACGTTTGACAGCCGCATACATGAGGCCTCGAAAGAGCATCTCCTCAGCAACTGGAGCGATCACAACGGCGGTCAGGAAAATTGAAAATTTCAGTGCGGCGCTGCCGTTGCGCAAAGCAATGACGATCTCCTGATCCTCCAGATTGAGCCCCGCCGCCCGCCAGACAAAGTGATCGAAGCCAAACTTGATCGCAAATCCCGCGAGGGCTGCCGGAATGAACCAGGCAAATGCTATGGCCATCAGCGGCCAGCCTTTGAGCCGCCCCAGGCCGAACAATTCCACGAGATTCAGCCTGCGCACCCAGCCTAGATAGGCGATCGCGATTCCAGCAACGGCGGCAAATATGAGGCTACCAACCAGCACTCCTTCAACGGTCGGAGGCGGTGCCTTGGCTGGGGCTGCGGCTATTAAGGCAGACGCAAGAACAAAGACCATCCCGGCGAAAACAAATTCAACGATCCCGAATGGCGATGTCCAGACATTGCCGTGACTGTTCCAGCTGAGGTCAGGATATCGCCGACGGATCACCGCGAACAGTGGGCAAGCAATCACCACGGCGATCGCGGTGATCACAAACAATTCCTGAAGAATCTGCCGTTCCTGCTCTAGCATCCGTCCGGCACCTCCGCGTGGCCGCTGAATACCACCGGACGGATGTTAGTGTCCCGCACCTTTCACCTTGGTCTGGATTCTGCAGAGATACATGTCAGCGGTGATGAAGAGCACGCTTCCGTCCCCTCCCCAGCCACAGTTTGCAGTAGCTTCACCAGTATCGATTCTGCCTAGCGGAACACCACTCGGCGAAAACACATGCACACCTCCAGGGCCGGTTGCCCACAAATTCCCCGCGCTGTCGACTTTCATGCCATCAGGCAGCCCTTTATGTTTCCCCACCATTGCCGTCGCGTCGAAGAACACCCGACTTTCCCCCAGTGTCCCGTCTTCGTTCACGGGAAATGCCTTCCACAGCGCAGCCTCTGGATCCGATTGGGCAACATACAGGATCTTCTCATCAGGGGAGAACGCGATCCCATTCGGACGCGTCATCTCTTTCGTCAGCAGCGTCATTTTCCCGTCTGTGGAAAGGCGATACACCCCGCAGAAATCAAGTTCCCGGCGCGGGTCATCCCACTTCTCAGGCAGTCCGTACGGGGGGTCGGTGAAGTAAAGATCGCCATTGGATTTAAAGGTTGCATCGTTAGGGCTGTTCAGCCGCTTCCCTTCAAAGTTGTCGACCAGAGTGCGCTTGCCGCCATCTTGGGTCAGCACCGATAATCGGCGGTCGCCGTGCTCACATGCGACCAGCTGGCCTTTGGCATCCAGCAGCAGCCCATTGCACCCCGGCTCACCGCCGTAGCTCCCGACACCTGTGTAGCCACTGGGTTCCAGGAAAATGCTCGCCCCTTCGCCCTCCACCCATTTCACCACCTGATTGGGGGGAATATCTGAGAACAGCAGGTAGCCCTTGCCCGGCGCATCCCCTGCGACCCAGACTGGCCCCTCTGCCCAGTCGAAACCGGAACTCAAAACCTCTATTTTTGCATCGCGATCGAGTACAGCGTCCAATTCGGGCGCCAACCTCACTACCGTGCCCAGCGTGGGGAAATTGGTCGTATCCTGCGCCGTCACAGCCTGAGAACTCAATGTAGCGACCAGGGCGACTCCCGCCCAGAATGAGAGTGATTCAGAGATTTTCATTGGGCGGAGTGTCTGCATTTGCCCCACCAATCACAAGCCGAAACTGCTGCCAATGTTCAGTTGCAGCTCATCAGGCCATAGGCTCCATCACTTCACAAGCTCCAGCAACCCATTGCCCAGGGCATCCCCGATGAGAAAGTAGCTTTCGGCGTTGCCAAACCAGTGGTGACCGTGACCGCGATTGGGTGACAACTCTGCCGGACGGGCGAAGGATTGGGTCGGCACGAAAATCGCTCGCGACAATTTCCTGACAGCACGCTGCTGAGCCTGCCTGAAGGCATCCATTCCGCTGCCAGGCTTGGCCTCGCCCCCATTGCCAAGCTCTCCGATCACCACCGGCAGCTCAGGCACTTTGAACTCCGCCCGAATGTCGTTCACCAGATTCACCAAGTTGGTGTCATATTCTGCGGTGGCTTCCTTCGAGATCATATCGTTCCATCCCTGCATCCAGACAAAGCCAGCGATCTCGTAGGGCTGGCCGCCAAGCTCTCCTAGAGCCTCCCGCACCTCTTCTACCATCTGCTGGTAGTAGGTCCCGGTTACCCCTCCAGAACTTGGCGGACGAAAATCGACCTGCAGCCTTTTGCCGCCCCACGCGGTTTTGATGAGCAGCACCGGCTGGGAAAAGTAATCGCCTAACACATGCCCCAACTGCAACTCAGGGCCGATATGCGTGTCACCTCCGTAGCCGGTATACCCAATCGTGAGCCCGCCCCTGCGAACTTCCCCTTTCACCTTGAAACTGATCTCCACATCATTACGCACCGTCCATTTGCCATCGTCGCCACGCAGGTGCTGCATCCGCTCTTTGCTTTCGGAGTGCTCCATCGACCACACGAGATTCCCCTTCCCGCCATTGTAGTAGTCGGGATGATCCATGGCGACAACGCCCTGCCCTTCCACGTTTGACTGGCCAGCGAGGATTACCACTTGAACTGCACGAACGGCAGAGTCAGCATGCAATTGCTTGTCGAGCCAGGGTGCCACTTTGTCGACCCATGACTTCGCGTGCGCACGCAGCCCATCGCCACTGAAGTGAACGCCCTTGCCGTCACTGTCACGCAATGCCCCTGTGAGCGCATCGGTGTCCGGGCCTTGGAGCCCGACGCCTGACTCCCAAACCGCGACCTGCGCTGAGCGGATATCCCCGGATCCCGGGTCATCTGGTGTGTGATAACTGGCCTGGGCAACGAACCAGGGAAACTCCCAGCCGATCTCGCGGCGGGATTCGACGATCAGTTGAGTGAGAAACTTTTGATACAAATCTCCCGGCAAGGTGCGCGAAGGATCACTTTGATTGGCGTCGGATTCCCCCTGATGCCATAGCACTGCACGAAAGCCGAGGGGCCCGAGTGGATTTACCCGGGTAACGAAATTTTCGAAAATCCTGCCATTGCTCTGCCACTCGCCAGCAGCGGTCTCGGTGACACTACTCATAATGGTGGGAGGATTAAGAAAAACCGTATCTTTGGGCAGCCACTCGCGCACGCTGGTTGCCCCCACACCCGTTGCGACGATTCCGACAGGCACCTTGAAGCGGGATGCGATGGCATCGCCAAACGGAGGAATGAAGCTGCCGCCACCACCACTCGCGCCGGGTTGCGGGTCATTCGCGATCTTCCATGCCTTCCCGTCGAAGGCAGCGACAAGTCCTGATGACGCCTTTTGCTGCTCGCTGCCGTGGTTTGCGGAATTGGACTGCCCCGCAATGACGAACACCTCGCCCACTCCAACGTGATCGACACGGGACTCAGCCAGCACATTGTCGCCACTCCGCAGCCGCACTTCCAACCGATACCAGCCTCCAGCAGGCAATTCAATTTCCCCAGCAAAGGCGCGCTGTCCAGCTGGAATTTGGGCGACCACCCCCCAGTCGTGCCCTGGCTCGCCAAGCCTGGCATCTACAATCATGTTGAGTTGCCCGACTTCAGAAAGACTGCCGGCCACTTTGACTTTGCCACTCTTGAGAGTCTCCCGCTGAATGACCTGAAAATCCACAGGGCTAGTAAGTTCCAGCATCCCCTGGGCGAAAACGGAGGCGCCGAGAAAGACACATGATACAGCGATGGAAAGGAGTCGTAATGCGATCATGAAGACGGTCAATTGGTGGGTTGGTTGGGATTAATCAGTATCCAATGAGTCGCTCTTTCGATTCGAACCTCGCTGATGACTGCAGATTCCCCGTTTCGTCATTCGATTGCAGAATTCCAGCAATCGGCGGGCGCTTTCTCCCCACGGTTGCCTTTGACACGCCATGTCCACCCCGAGACTCACGTTGCGGTTGGCCACAAAGAGAATGTGGTAAAGATGCTTCACATCCTGCCGCTCGGCGAGCGCAATCCCAGCGCGGCGCAGACCGATCGAATTGATTCCAGCAAGCTGATTAAAGCCGATCGCTGTGGTAAAATGTGGAATGTCCTTGCTGAACCGGCCGTTGCCCTGAACCATGCAGTGATCCCCTATCCGCAGGAACTGGTGAAAGACAGATGCCCCACCGAGATAAGTGTGGTTTCCAAGCTCGACGTGTCCAGCCAGCAGAACTGCATTCGCGATCACGTTGGCATCACCGACGTTCGCGTCATGGCCGATGTGGCTGCCGACCATCAGAAAATTACGGTCACCCAGTCGAGTGGCACCATCTTCGACGGTAGCCCGGTGAATCGTGACGTGCTCACGAATGACGTTCTCAGCACCAATTTCCACATACGTCCGCATTCTCCGATCGAACGCGAGCGACTGCGGGTCGCCGCCAATGATTGAGGCCCGGCCGATCTGCGACGCGCTGCCGACCCTGGTACCGGAAAGTATCTGGGCATGCGCTTCAATCTGGCAATCATCGCCTATGATCACATCACGCTCGACGATGGCGTAGGGGCCGATTTGCACGCTACCGCCAATCTCAGCTTCCGGCGACACAATTGCAGTAGGATGGATGTTAGTGTCTGACATTGCAATAATCTGGAGAATTCACAGGAGCCCCATCTCCCGAAAACTAAAATAGGGATCGCAATTCTCGTCGCCTCCAAGGCTGCCAACGATGACATGATCGAGAAACTTTACCTGCAGGATGTTCGCCGCCTCGGCGATCCGTCGGGTCAGGTCACGGTCTGCCCTGCTGGGCGATGGATCGCCAGATGGATGATTGTGGGCGAGAATAAAAGCGTATGCGGAATGGGCCACGCAGCTATGCATAATCTCGCGCGGATGAGCGATGCATTCGTTCAAACTTCCGAGCGATACCTCTTCAATCCGGATCAAGTGATGCCGTGTGTTGAGCAGCAGCACCCGCAGCGACTCCTTGCTCAGAAGTCGCATTTCAGGCCCCAGCAGCTCATACACGGCTTCTGGTGAATCCACCTTTTGCTCAGCAAATTTTTCCCTAGCGAGTCTTCTGCCGAGTTCAAATGTGGCACTGAGGTGCACTGCTTTCGCGAATCCGATCCCCTTCACGCTTCTCAGTTCCGTCAGCGTCCTGCGCGATAATCCGCTCAGCGAGTCAAAGTGCTTCAACAACTCCCGGCCAATGTCGATCGCACTTTTACCCACTGTTCCCGTGCCGAGGAATATGGCCAACAGCTCGGCATCTGTCAGTGCCTGTGCACCGCGCACCGCCATCTTTTCACGCGGCCGCTCTTCTTCCGGCAGGTCATGAATGCGTGGGGAGGCATTCGCGGTTGACGGAGAAACAGACGCTTCTCCAGCCGAACCGAATGATTCGCTTGCCACGGATTGGTAGGGTTCAGGGATCATCGTCTTGCCTTATATCCTGCACCTTACGAGCGCAGCGGGCTAAGACTTACACTTTAGGAGCAGGTCTTCCAGATAAAAGGAAACCTGCTCCAGCGCATTCGAATACGGGTTCCCTCCGCAGGCCACTCGCAATTCCTCCCGTGCTTCCTCAAGCATCGAGCATCCAGTCTTGATCGCATCTTCGATCGCCCCTTCGTAGTCTGCAATCCCTGCCAGCACGCTTACGTCGATCGGCTCCTGCTGAATGAGCAGGCGATTCAATTTTTCACGCTGACTTTCGGTGGCACGCGCGATCAGGTTGAGGATAGGAAGAGTCAGTTTGCCCTTCGCAAGATCAGTCCCCAGAGTCTTTCCGATCACTTTTTCATCGCCTACCAGATCGATACAGTCATCGTAAATCTGGTAAGCAGTGCCCAGTATTTCGCCGTAGCGTTTCAGGCTTATCTGAACAGCCTCGCTTTGCCCATTGAGCATCGCTGCCACTTCCAGTGCAACCCCAAAAAGGGCTGCCGTCTTCATGCGGATGATCTCGAAGTAATCCTCAACAGACATTTTCAAGTCAAACTGGCGCTGCGTCTGCAGGATCTCCCCCGTGCACACCTCGTTCGCTGCACGGGCGATCTTGCGGGCGATCGCCACTTCGTCAAACTCCGTTGCCAGCTCCAGTGCGTGAGCAAATAGACAATCACCGAGCAACACGCTGAGAGAATTGCCCCAGCGTGCACAAGCGGTCGGCATTTCGCGCCGCATATCCGCACCGTCCATGATGTCGTCGTGGATCAGAGTCGCCAGATGAATAAGCTCAAGGATCACTCCCAGCTGCAGGTGAGCATCGGTAACTTCCCCGGTCGCTCCCCCGCCCAGAATACTTAGTGCCGGACGGATCCTTTTGCCATTCGTGTTGCACACGTAAGCCACATAGCCTTCCACGGATGGATCAAAAGCCTTCGCCTGCTCCCGAATGCGCGACTCAACCGTTTCAAGCTGAGGCTTAACGAGTTCAAATGGGAATCGGTGTTTGGGCGTTGTGGTCATTCTTTGGTGGCAATGGATTCCACTGACTTTGTGAAAAATTTCACAAGCAGATTACGTCCTTGGTTACGTGTGTCAAGTGACCATGGATACCGTTCGGCTCTCCTCGGAGTCATCCAAATCCCCGAGAAATCACATTTTCGCGCCCCTTCCCGGTGCTTTTCATTTCCGCAACACGGCAAACACACCAGCAGAGATGGATTTAAGGTTCCTACAGCGACTCATCCACTGCTCTGGTAAACTTCGCAAAGGCCCGCTGGGTGTACTCATCGGCCGGATTGGCTCGCAGAATCGCGCGGAACAAACGCTCGGCCTCGTCGTCGTAGCCCATTCGTGCAAGCTCTTCTGCGAACACAGCACGACACAGCGGAGCATATTGATCAAGTTTGATCGCCCGACCAAACCACTCGCGGGCCTCGTCGTCTTGCTGGAGACGACTGAGGCACATGGCACCGTACAGATTGGCGTCTAGATGGCAGGGATCAACTGCAAGCACACGGCGAAAGCACTCCAGGGCTGCTTCGAAATTCGAGATCTTTCTCACATAGATTGCCTGGCCTAGCTCAGCCTGGGCGAGACTATGTTGAGGAAAAAGGTCGACGGCCCGTTGGAAGCAAGGCTCTAACTCTCTCAGGTGCTGACCACTCCTTGTCTTCGAAAGTTCCATCCTCGCTTCGCGATAAATCGAATGAGCTTCAGCCCAATTCGCCCTGACGAGTGCGATTTCTTCCCCGCTGGGTGCATTGTGAACCGGATCTGGGTGTTCGAAATGCTCCGACCACAGGCGCCCCCGCCACTCTTGCGCAAACTCCTCGGCAAGCGGCTCAGCAGCAAACTTCCTACGTGGCTGCGAGTTGTTCGGGTGGATCGTTTGTAGGTGCCCAATTTCGTGAAGCAATGTCGAATACAGTTGAAAGCGTCGTATGGCCAAGGCTGGCCACTGGCCACGCAGCGGAGCACCAAAATCCTCGGGACCACAACCATGCGAAGCACAGCATTGCCGCAGGCTAAGGCGCGTCGGCAGATTGCACAGCGCGATATCACGACGGCTCTTGGTCAGCGTGTAACCCAGCGTGCCCGATCGCCCCCAGTCATCCCGGAACACCACTTTCTCCAAGCGTTTCCAAAGAGGCTTCGGCAGCCGCGAGAGAACGACTTTCACGTCCGACTCTCCAACGTATCGACGACGATGCGAACCGCCATCGTTGTGGTATAAAAATGGAAGTCCGTCTACGTGCTGAAATTTTCTCATGGCTACGTTCTGCTACCCTCGCTCCAGCAAAATTACTGGCATTGGACAACGAAACAAAGAAGAAAATGCCGTGATAGCAAAGTCGTCGTGCACCCACCAGCACCCATGAGGGATCATGAGCGCGGGCAATCGACTTGTAGCCCCTTCCTGGCGCTTCTTGTATCTTCCCAACTCTCGGGCCCTTTTCGGACAACTTCCAGCCAGCAATAGTAGTAATTGATCACCCTTCCCAGAGAAAGGTCACCGGGCGGTCGATATCGGGCCGCAGGCTTTCATTGACGGGACATGTGAGAGCTGCTGATTCGATGGCTGCCCGCTCTGGATGATCTGCGGGGAGTGGGATGGAAATCGTAGTCGGCAGCGCCGCAATGCGCCGTGGCAGGTCGTTTGACATGACTTTCTGGACGTTTGCCACCGCCCCGTTGATTTCCAGCCCTT
>JAGROY010000459.1 GCA_020439995.1 Verrucomicrobiia bacterium | reverse complement strand
AGGTGCCATTTGCCGAACATGCCGGTTTTATATCCGACGGTTTTCAATGCTTCGGCAAAAGTCAGTTCAGCCAGCGGCATGCCTGTGTGCCGATGGTTCGCGGCAGTGATGACTCCCTGCACGCCGGAGCGCTGCTGGTAGCGTCCGGTCATCAGCGCAGCTCTGGTTGGGCTGCAGACTGCGCCATTTGAGTGGAAGTCCGTGAAGCGGATGCCTTCCCTGGCCATGCGATCCAGGTGTGGCGTTTGAATGGCAGGGTGCCCGTAGCAGCCCAGATCTCCGTAGCCAAGGTCGTCTGCCATGATGATGACAAAATTGGGCCGATCCTGCGCATGGAGGGCACTGGACAGCGCGAGCGAAATCGAAAGCAGAAGGGCAGTGGATCGGCGCGGAATATTCATTTTTCCGCTAAATCTATGCGCGGATGCGGGCAGTGAAACGTTTTTTCTCAGCGGGCGTCACATTCTCAATCCGACGCAGAAGTAATGGGCAGGAAGCACAGCGCACGTTGCCGTTTCCGAGCCGTTCAGAAGACGGCGCTGCAATCGTTGAAACAACTTAAACCTATTATTTGTCAGTCATGAATACGAAGAAAACAATCAAAACAATCCTTGGTGTCTGCGGTGGTCTCCTTCTTACCAGTGGAGGCGCGTGTTTGACCGCAGCCTTCACGCATCAGCCCACAGGAGAGGCGCACCCTTCCTTTCAGTTTGAAGTTCCGCCATACGTCATGAGCTGCGGCTACAAGGTCTACAAAGATCCAGAGGTGATGGACGGCCGGTTCTGGGTCGCCAAGTCGACATTGAAGAACGAGAGCGAGCATTCCCTCTACGATCTGGAGATCGCCTGTCGCATCCCCGGATTTACGGAATGGGAGCATCCGCGTAAGTTTCCTGAAATGCTGGGCGGCCAGACGCTCACTCACTGCTACTATCCCAATCTTCCCGATTCTGTGGTCAATAAAACCACACGTGATCGCGAGTTGATCGACGTTCGCATCCGCTACCGTCCCAGCAAAGATGCCGAGATCGTGGAGGAGACCCGGCAGTTGCCATTCACCCTGCTCGGTCGCAACCAGCTGGCTTACACTGACATTCCTGAGGAGGAAATCATTCTGCCGTCAGATCGTTTTGAAGTCACTTTCTTCGATGCATGTCTGGTGACTCCGCACGATCCGATCATTCGCTATCTTACCCAGCGGATTCAGCAACGGATGGGTGGCAGCAATGCCATCTCCGGTCAGCGCGAGGACGTGCAGAAATTCATCAAGGCTGTTTACGATACACTGGCCGACTGCGGCGTCCGCTATGGTGGCACCAGCGGATTGCCAGAGGAAGTGGGCGGCATCAATACAGTCGTTCAGGAAGTGCGGCTGCCCCGCGAAGTCATTGCGGGCACCGCCGGTTTGTGCATTGAACTCTCGAACTTGTTCGCCAGCATTTGCTCATCGGAGGGATTGCGTTCGCAGATTTTTCTTACTAACAATCACGCATGGCCCGCCGTGCAGTTGTCCGATGGTACCTACCTGGCGGTCGAGGCCACCATGCTCGGAACTGGCACCTTTGAGCAGGCGTTTGAAGTTGGGTTCATGAGCACCATGGCTCACCTTAATGGTGGATACTTTGAGACCAAAACCCAGGACGGGCAAACGGTCTCCAAGTCCCTCGTTCCAATGCAGATCATGGACGTGAAGACAGTTCACGATCTGGGAATACGTCCGGTAGAGCTGGCAGATTCCCCAGAACTTCGTGAGCGGATTGATACACTGTTCGAGCAGATTGCGGCAGCCGAGCGCGCCGTTCCACAACCAGATCCGGCTCTTCAGCAGACATCTGTTCCCAGTTC
>JAGROY010000095.1 GCA_020439995.1 Verrucomicrobiia bacterium | reverse complement strand
GCTCCGCTTCTCCGGCCACCTCAATGCGTCATTTTGAGCCAAATGCCCCAATGGTTGATTCAGTTGTCTCACTGACTGACCATCGATTGAGTCGCTCGGGGCCGGGGAAGTCGAATCGACGTTATAGAGCGATCGGATAGCTCTCAACTCGAGATGGGGTGATGGCATGAATTCGAAGAATCGTCCACGGGCGGGTGGGGGATTGTCATGCGAAGCGCGCATAGAGAGAGGAACACCTAACCATTCCATCTACTTTATGTATACTCGTCCTATTCTATTTCTGGCCCAGGCTGAGCTTTCGCAGGCACTGGGGAAAATCGCTGGAGTCATTAATGGCATTTCGATGCTGCTGTTTTTTGTGGCACTCATTTTGGCCGGAATCATGGTCACGATCGGTCGCACGGAATTCGTCAAGCATGCGCTCGTAGGTTCTGCCATTGGAGGGTGCTCATGGCTGATTGTCAGCGCGATGTTTGAGGCAGCTGGCACGGCTCCGACGGATATCGACATTTCGCTTTAAGAGTCATGCGTGATTCTCGTCGCATTCACCCGGCCAATGCGGGCCGGTCTTCAGAGCCTGTGCTTTGGGGGTTCGAGGGCAATCAGCTCCTTTTCGTCGCCGGTGGATTCGGTGGGTCGCTGGCTGTGTTCAGAATCCTTTACGGCGCGCGTCAGTGGGAGGGCCTCACGGCATTGGTTGTCGCGGCCATTCCTTTGGCCGCGGCGATCACGTGGGTTTTGCTGCTCATGAACGGCAAGCCCAAACGATACGCAGGCGAATGTCTGGAGTGGCTCCTTCTTCTTTTCCAGAGGCGCGCGGATTTGCCGGCGAGCTTCCTGGAACCAGCGAAACCTTCAATTTTACACCCAATCCTGAGATCCGATGAAACTGAAAACTGACGGCTATTTCTGTGAAGATCAAATAGTGTTCGATGATTGTGGGCGTGGCAGCTCGGTGGCAAAGGGCTTTGCGATTCAATCACCAAGCATCGAGCACGCCTCGGTGACTGCGCTGAACGCTCTCGAAGACGAGCTGAGGGTACTCTTACGGAGCCTGAAAGGCGACGCCCACTACCAGTTCCGGTTCGTCGCTGGTGGCAACTACCGACGGGAGTTCCTCGACTATTATGACGAAACTGATCGACTCCAGGGGCCGGAGTCCAGCCGCACGCTTCGCAACAGGAAGTTTACCTACTATTGGCATCAGTTGGAAGGTGGAATGCTTCGGCGTGATCAGCTGCAGATCTATGTGAATCTCCCGGCATTCTCCCAGCGCTCGGCCGGTTACCGGGAAAGTCTCGCCTCCAGCGCGGCTGCGTTTGAGCAATACCGGATGGTTCTTGAACAGGTGTTCCGGAGGTTCGGTGGTGATATCACGCCGCTCAGCGACGACGAGCATTTTGCAGATTTCTTGAAATTCTTCAATCCTTCCCGCGCCGAACGCGAGCACGAACTGAACGTTCTCGATTCGATTCAAGAGAACTGCTTTCTGAGCGAAGCGGCCCCGGTGAAGGATGGATCCTTTGGAGGGTTCTGGATGGATGGTCAGTATCACGGCATGCTCGTGATCAAGTCGCTTCCGCAAGCGACGTTCTCCGGCATGATCGGCATTCTGACTGGTCTGCCGCTGCTCGATTACTCGATTACGGTGAATGTGCGTCCGCTCGACATTTCGACCGAAATCCGGCGTGAAGAAGCGGCGTGCGAGAAGTTGAGCAATGCCCTGCGGCACAATCCCAAGGAGCGTATGCGCTCTACCATGGAGGCCAGAGAATTGAGAATTCGCAGGCTGATGTCCGATGAGGTGGTGCCGTTCAAGGCCCAGTTCATCCTACGTGCCTGGAGTCCGACTTTGACCGGGTTGCAGGCAAAACTCGCCATGCTCGAGTCGGCTGTGGTGAAGCTGCACGGAGCAAACTACTACGCGCCTGCCTTCCCGCCCACAGCACGAAATTATTTTCTCGCCAGCATGCCCGGATGGACTCGCGACCGCTACGACGATCATTCAATCTTTCTGGAGGATCACCATCTTGCCAACCTTCTTCCGGTATCTGCATCACCGACTGGTCACCTCGAAAATGCGGAGGCGATCTATCCAGGAAACAATGGAAACATCATTGGGATTCGCACGTTTTTGGGTCAGGACGCATCTCCGCAGCATGCGCTTGTGACCGGCATGACAGGAGCCGGGAAATCCATGCTGCTCAGCGATCTCCTCCTGCAAACCGAGCCTTACTACACCTTCACCGCTATCGTCGATGATGGCATGGCTCACGCCCGCTATATCGAAAGCGTCTCGGACCAGCCGACCATACTGATCCAACCAGAAGGGAACATCACCTTCAACTATCTCGATACCAATGGCCTTCCACTTTCGCCCCAGCATCTCGGTGATGCCGCCGCGATGATCACCATCATGACCCGCGTCGAGAATTGAAAAGCCCCCGAACAGGCAGCGATCGCGACCGAGGCTCTGGTCGCGCTCTACGACCAATGGTACCGGGTCTGGCGCGAAAGTTCTCCCGGCAGACTCCTGGACGTGGCGCGTTGTGCGAAGCTCATTGAGCAAGTCCGATTGGAACGCACCGAGTTGACGTTCACTGAAGCGTTCCTGTTTTTGAAGATCGGACACTCAAGTGACGTCGATGCCTTTGAGCATTTTCTTCACAGGGTCAGCGACGATGAGGCAGCCGATTACGCATCCACCCATGCCGACGATAGAAACTTCATGCGCCTGGCTTTCGCCTTTCTGGAGCCACACGAGATGCCTACGCATTCCCATTTGGCAGACTTGCTTGTGAGGTGGAGTCAGGCATCGAGCCGCAATGCTGAAAAGTTCGACCACCTGGCAACGATGCTCGGGCCGTGGCGGAATGACACGGGAAACCACGGCAAGCTCGTCGATGGCGTCACCAATGTCAGCTTCTCCGGTAGTCATGTGCATATCGAGTTGAGCAAAATCGGCGAGTCCGGAAAGGAGCTGCGGGGGCTCGCCGCTTTCCTCGTCACGAATCAAATCCGCAACGAAATCATGAATCGCCCCAAGCACCTGCGCAAACGAATCGTGCTCGAAGAGCTCGGAGGGTTCCGCGCAATTCCTCAAGGAGAGCAAGTTGTCACGGAATTCTACTCTCGGATGAGAAAATACTCGACCTGGGTGATTTCCGTGGTGCAGCAAAAAACCATGCTTGGCGAGTCGGCTGCCGCAGCCAGTCTACTCGGCAATTCCCGGATCGGTATTTTCTTACGGCAATCCGATCCGTCCGAACTCGAAGAGATCTCGAAGAGCTTTCCGCTGCCTGATTCGACCAAGGAATCGATCCTGGGATTCAACGATCCGAGCCGCGAACAAGGCGCTCCGTTCGTCTATGTCCACAAGGGCTCAAAGCCAATCATCGCGACCGGTAGACACATCGTGCTCGATGAGGATCCGACGAACGAAGGATCAGAAAGTGAAGCGACCGGTGGGGGATCCCCGGCGAAACGACGCATGAAGAAGTAGACATCACTAACGAATACCCATGAAAAGAATCCTGCCATTTCTCATTCCATTCGCACTGTTCTTAACTCCCCTCGATTCGGTACATGCGGGGCTTATCGTCACCGATCCAACGCTGATTGCGAGCAGTAATGCCAATCACGCCAAAGATCTCGCTGAGCAGTTGTTGCGCAAAGCCATTCAAGAGAAGCAACTTCAGCAGCTCCTAACGCAGATCACCCAGATGGACGATTACCTCGAGCGCTACGGGGAGCCTGGCGTTCCCGTCGCAAATGCGGAACTTCGAAAGCTGATCGAGGACCTTCTTGCCCAAGCGCCGAGCAAGTCCTCTGAGGAACTCTCGAAAAATGTCGACGGTTCCGAAGTCTTTACGGAGTCAAATGAGACCGTCTACGAACCCATCTCGCCCGACATCACGCTCGATGGCCGAATCGCCGCAATGCGGACTACAGATCAGTACAAGGAAGACGCAGTTGCGAAGCGCGGATTCGAACACTACCGCAGTGTCCGGGAGGAAGTGCTGAAACGCAGAGCGGAACTGCGCGAATCGGTAGCCTCAACCACGGCCCAGCTTCAAGCGGCAAAGACTGAAAGCGAAGTCCGCAAGCTGACAGGTCTGCTGATCGGTCAGCAGACCGAGCTGCATGCCATCGACCAGGAAGTGCAATTTGCTTCGGCCGAAATCGTGGCGCGACACCTCGAAGCTGAGGCGGAGCGTCGGCTCCGAGCCAAGGCGAGACTCGAGGAAGACCGTGCCCGCCATCGTCAAGCGACGCGAAAGGACGCTGAATTCTATCGGTTGCTCACCACTCCAACCTATTTCCGTTCTCGAAAGTAATCCCCATGACTAGCAATTTTTCAGAACTCTTTCCTGAGATTGTCGATCAAGCGCGCGATCTCCACGGCGCGCTTTCGGGAGTCGCGATGGTTATCCTTTTTGCGGGACTCGTCCTTTCGGGCTGGCGAGGATCGCTTGGCGGTGACAGCTCCGAGATGCTGCGGGCGGTGGTCTCCACCGGGATTCTTGCGTGTGTTATTCATTTTTTCCCTGACTGGGCTGATGCCCTGACTGGCGTGTCTCATGCGCTGGTCGACCAGCTTGATTCCGATCCATCCCAAAGCCACGAGGAGTTTGCACGACTACTCACGGGTGCTGATGAGGCTGACGACGTCGGCTTCTGGGATGTTCTGTGGTCGGACGAAGGGGGAATTGGTAGGGCACTGATCTATGCCATAATCTTACTGCTCGGCAAAATCGCATTTTTAATCATGTGGCTTGGCTACTTGCTTCAGCATGTGATTGCGGCATTTGCGATTGCCGTGTCTCCAGGATTCCTGGCCATGTTCGCCCTCAATGCTACGCGAGGCGTCGCCGTGAAATTCGTGCTCTCGTTTTTCGGAATACTCTTGTGGCCGCTGGGGTGGGCCGCTGCCGATATCATGACCGACGCTCTTCTTAAAATGGCCGCCGACAACAACGTCTACAACTCGACCGGATCGCAACAAGAGGGTTCGGCAACCCAAACACTCTCCTTTATTCTTGCTCTCAGCATATGGATTCCAGTTAGCACCATAGCGGCACCGAGATTGATTTCACGGGCGATACAAGAGGGCTCACAGATCGGCACCGCGCTTCTGGGCAGTTTTGGCGCGAGCCTCGGACAAGGAATGAGTTACGGTGTTGGCGCTGGTGTAACCGCATCGCTCGCGGGCGCATCTGGAGGTGCAGCAGGCTCTGCGGCGATTGCTGGCGGGGCAGGGGGGCTCGTATCGGGAGCCATGGGAAGCTCGGGCGTTCTCGTTCCCGCCGCCATTGGCACCATGGCGGTTGCAGCGGCTGCTCCGTCGCCACGTGGTGGCGGCGATGTCAACGCTGAGGCCGCCGCAATCGCCCACAACAACCGTTAACGCATTCTCAATATGAAACGACAAAGCCCAATCGATATCCTCATCACCCGTCAGCGCCAGACCTGGTTCTGGTTTGTGTTATTCCTGCTTTCAACCGCCGGTTTCGCCTACGAGCGTTCGCGGCTTGTCGCCAGTCTCACGGAAGGAACGCAATTCGTCATCATGGACGACGACACCTTCTATCTGCCGAAGTCGGTCGACTTCGAATCGGCATCCGAACTCCATGCATCGCAGGTGACTCTCGCCATGGAAACGCTCTTCGATCGCAACCCGCGAGGACTCGACAATCCGCAGCGGCTCAAGCGACTCTTCAATCGGGCTGCGTCGAGCGAGGCCCTGGCCATGGTTTCGCAGGAAGCGGAAGGGTTCAGCGCCAAGGAAATCCACCAAAAGGTCGAGGCTGGCAACATTCAGCTCCTGCAAGTGAGCGACGAATCGGTTCTCGCCACCGCTGAAGGCCAGCTTATCCGCAACGGGATCTTCGACGAAGAATCGTTCGTGGAAGTTCTCAGAATCAAGGCCCGCTTCACCTTCGCCCGAAACCCGGACATGCTGACCAATGGCGGGTTTCCGACGGTGGTGACTGAGTTCGAATTCACAACCGCACCAGTACAACCATGAGACTTCTTTTTGAAATCATTTCAGTCCTGTTAGAAGTGCTTCTCTACGCCATTTGTGTTGTAGTCGCAGGCTTTTTCATCAATCTGTTGATTACTCCCATTGCATGCGGCCAGCAAGTGGTGGAGCGAACGCTCTCTTCTGAGGAGCCAGCCACAGTGAAGGTATCGGATCGGCACACAACAACGATCCTCTTTCCCCAGCCAGTGAATGCCATCATCGGCAACGATCTTACCGACGGCAATGACGGCAACGAGACGGCGGCATTTCAAATCAATCACCCGCCGAATTCCAGGATCGTCGCCGTGATCGCCCGCTCCCCGGAAAGCGAAGCGCCGGTTGTTGTCGCCATCGAGAACGAACTCTTCCTCGTGAATCTCAGTTACAGCCAGGATCCGAATCTCGCCGTCACCTTCACAGCGCCAAAGGCCGTCGCGGCCAAGGATGCCCCGGGAGGGCTAGTGCGCAGAGCCATACTTCTGCCGCCGCTCGACTTCTCTCCGCCGAACCTGCTGCGCCTTCTCGAATTGGCCAATGCCCACCGCCTGCCAACTTCTGGCATCGCTGCTCGTTCTGTTTACTTCCCGTCCACAAGAGGGAATGTCACCTCGACCGTTGAACGGGTCACCCGTTTCGTGGAAGACGACGCCATCGTCGTCTCCGGTTCGATTCGAAATCATTCCAGGTGGAAGCGCGCGAGTATTGTGCCAAAGCATTTCGTCGTTCAGGTCGGAGCGCGCCGCTATCCAGTATCGATGGCCCAAGCCCCCGGCTCGATTCCCCGAAATGGCAGGGTTCGATTCACCGCCATCTTGATGGGAGACGGGGCCAAACGTGCCGACTTCTCGATCGACAATGATTTCCGTCTCATTGTTACTCCTTCATCCTAACATTCAACCATAATCCAATGTTCTCACGCATTCTCGACTTCGTCAAATCGCCTCCAGGCATGATGCTCAGTCTGGTTCTCGTGATCCTCGCGGCATTCTCCATCATCGGCCAAGAACGGCGGCGTGCCGAGCTCGCTGCCCCAACCGTCCCGTCATTGCCAGATAGCGATTTGTTAGCCAGTTCGGAAATCGACACCCCGGTGCTCATCGACCGCAGGGATACCTACCGACCGTTTACACCAGTGCGGAAACCAAAGGACAAGATCCTTTCGGCCCCGCCTCCATTACCTCGTCCGGAACCGATACCTGAAGTTCCTCCGGTAGCCGTAGCGGTCAAGCCTCTCCCAGTGCTCATTCACAGCTTCAGTGCGCCAAAGGAAACTCCGCAACCCAAGACCCCCACCATTGCAAAGAAGGAGGCTCCATCGACCATCGAACTTCCTTACGGAACGCTCATCCCGTGCAGGCTGATTCACGGACTGGTTGCCGGACAGGGGAAATCTCCCGTCTTCGCAGTCGTCACCGAGGACATTCGAACTCACGGTCAAGTGGTGATTCCCGAAGGAGCGCCGGTTCACGGAATCGCCGCCGACATCTTTCGCGACCGCCTCCAGGCCGCCTCCAACTGGCACGTGTCGATCGGGGACACCTCAAGGACCCTCAATGCGATTCTCATCGACCGCAATATTGATCCCGAGACCAACCGGTTTACCTTCGGTGCCGCAGGAATCGGCGGGAAGCGCCTCGACAAACCCCACCGCCATACCGGCCGCATCTTCCTCGCCACCGCGATCTCCGGTATCGCCCGCTCGCTCAAGGACACGTCCTCCGGCATCTTCGGAAACGTCCCAAGCTATTCCCCCAAGAACGCCGGCATCGAAGGAGCTTCCGCCGTCGCCGACCGCCATGCCGCCGATCTGCTGGAAAAAGCCCGGCAGAATGAGAAGATCCTGGAGATCCCAGCCGGGGTCGAGTTTTACCTCTACACTCAGGAGAACGTCCGGTTCGAACCACAGGCTCAGTTGACTCCCTATCCGTGAAAGGATACCTGTTAATACCTGCCATTTCGGTGCTTGCTTGAGAACTCAGCGTCCCGTTCAAGTTGTTCGTTCCAGGCGAATCGCTCGGGCCGAGTCGTTTAAAATTCCTCGAAAATCGAAAATCAAAAAAATCAAAGAATCGACGTATGATGTATGTCCTAAGGCCCACCAAAGAGTTGATCGACGCACTGAGTGAACAAATTCAAAAAGGAGACTATGAGCCAGTCACATACCGCAACTGGCTCTATATCCACTCATCGCTCGATCAAAACGAGGTTTTCGGTGAAACTCAGCGAAGACTCTTCGGTTCCCTTGAAGTCGGAGAGCACAAGCTTTTGAAATTCATGCTCAGTGCCGAAGACCTTGAAAGATTAAAAGCATAGCATAGCACCGCAAAACATCCCCTCGGTGTTTTCGTGTCAAAGACGGGAATGTCGGTTTCGTAAGGATGAATTGGAGGGATCCGACGGAGTTGACAATCATTGCCAATATCGCTAGACTGGCTCAAGGAGACTGAATCATGCCAACACAGAACGTCAATCTCACCCCGGAACTCGACGGATTTGTGAAGCGTCAGGTCGAGGGTGGGTTCTTCAATAACGCCAGCGAAGTTCATCGCGCTGCTTTGGCTGCGATGGCGCGGGAAGAGGAAGAGCGTCAGGCACGATTGGAGCGGCTCCGGAATGAGATTGGAGTGGGGCTTGAAGATCTTGATGCGGGACGCTACCGGGCAGTTTCATCGGAGGGCGAGCATCAGGCGTTCCTAAGCGAGATTAAAGTGAAGGCAATGCAGCGGCGGGGCAATGCTTGACTACCGGATTTCGGACGCTGCCCAACGGGACATCGAAGACCTGACAGGTTACACGGCTGAGCGATTTGGGGAGCTGGCTCTCGACCGTTATTTGCGGTTACTGGACGTCACGATTACGAAACTGAGGAGCGATCCCGAACGTCCCGGAATTCGGGATTTTTCCGGCAAGGTGCAAAAGTGTCACCTCGCTTTGTGGAAGGAAGAGGCAAGAATGTCACACGGTGTGGTGAAGAGTCCCCGGCACGTTTTGTTCTTCCAGATCGCTGACGACGGTGTTCTTGAAATCATCAGAGTGCTTCATGACAGTATGGACTTCGAGGCTCATTTGCCGGATCAGAACGGGTAGCGGGTGTTGTTGTTTGGACGTGACGGCAACCGGCCAGAGTCAGCTGCGACGCTCGAACCATTCCGCCAGAGCTTCGGTGAGAATTCCCTGTTGGGTGTCCGGTTTCTCGAACCGGGACTGCCTTCTCCTCGCCTCGTCCTTGAGTGCCTGGAGGACATGATGGGGAAGTTTAGTGGTGTGTTGCACCCAGATGAGATCCTTTTCGTCGAGGCGGATCGGTGAATTCGGAGTATCCGCTGGCTGGGTTGGTTCCGCATGGGATTCAGGAGGGATGGAAAAAGAAGGGGTGGCAGCGGTTTGATTATTGAGAACAGCACGTTCCTGGATTGCGGGCGACTCCTTTCCTTCGGACGGCTTCGCTCCGCTATCGTCACCAGTGATGAAAGCCACTTGCCCTGGTGACAGATCCTTCAAACTCTTTCGTTCATTTCGTGCCATAGAAAACCTCCTTGAATAGTTTTGTGATTTCGAATGTGGCCTTTTCCGCGCGGCGGCCCATTTTCCAGACGACTGTTCCTTGTCCTGCCGCATCAGCGAAGGCCTGGCGCAATCCCAGCCAACCGGCAAGGCCCAGGCCCAGGTCTTCGGAAACATTGAGCAGCTCGCGGCTGAGCCGCTGATTCTTTTGCACCTTGTTCGGCACGAAGTAGACCCTGGCAGGGTTCTTCGATCGGAGCGTTTGGGCCTCGCCCAGTTTCTTGATCGCGGCGAAAGCCGCCCGCAGATCCAAGGCGGAAGGCCCGCAGGGGAAAAGAATGACATCGGCGTAAAGCATGATGGTGCGGGTGATCTCGGACAATCCGGCTGGGCCATCAACCACTACGAAATCGGCGGCCTTGTCCTGCGCCCGTAATTCGTCGATGAGTTCTTTCGATGAAAGAACTGAGGTCACTGGAATCGCGGTATCGAGTCCTGCGATCCATTCTGTGGAAGACTTCTGGGCATCGGAATCAACGAAGGCCGTTGCGTAGCCCTGCTCCATGAGCCAAACCGCAAGATGCACCGCAATGGTGGTCTTGCCTACTCCTCCCTTTGAATTCAAAACGCCAACGATCATCGATCACCTCCTGACTCGATCCTAACATTGCACTATCGATTTGTCTCCATTGTGGTCAACTGATCGATCTACAGGCCAAACTTTTTATCTTCCGTGTGGCAGACCGGCAACACCGCCGCCCGGCTGACGAGGAGAACGGCCGTTCAGCCAGCATGTCGGTCGACCGGTAGACTGACAGGTCAGGTTCCCGAAAAACATACTCGGGTTCACGCAAGGTTGAGCCTTACAACCGCCTCATCCGCCCTGGATGTGGCTCCAGCCGTATATTCCTTCTTTCGATGAAGCCGTCATTGCGACGTGTTTGGAGCAGGGAACGTGAAACCGAGTAGATTTTCGCCAGTTTACCGTGAAACCGAGTATAAAAACCCGTGAACCTGAGTAGGTTTTTCCGCCGGTATCCGTGAACCTGAGTAGAAAATTCCGTGAACCTGAGTATAAAAATCGCGGGAAGCGCAGGTGTAGAAAGGTGTTTACAAAGAACAACTTAACAACTATTGTTAATACAATAACACAAACACGGCGGAGCTTGTTGTTGTTTCGTTAGTGAAGGTATGAGGTAAGGGTTTTATGGAGCAAGAGGAACTTGCATTCGAGGAGAGCAGAAAATCCCTGAAGAAGGAAGGCGCGGTCAGTGCTGTCAGTGGGGCCAGCGGCCGGGATGAATTGAACCTGTCCGAGTTTCCGCTCTGCGTGCTGTCTGACCACGTTCCGGAGGGGCTCGATGCCATCGTGCTGGAGGATCGCGTTTGGGACAAGGGCACGAAGCAGTGGGTCGATCGCAAGTTGACCATCACTGGACCAAAGAATCCCGGCCTGCCAACGTTCAAGGACAGTGAGGTGCTCACCGGATTGATTCAATGTTCGGCGGCTGCCAAGTTCGCCGACCGGCGAGTGCCCTACAGCGTCTCGCAGATCATCGAGATTCTTGGGTGGCGTGATGAAGGATGGAGCTACAACCGGATCCGCGACGCCATCAAGCGCTGGGCATCGGTGACCCTTGAATTCCAGAATGCCTGGTGGGACAAGGATCAGGGAGCGTGGATGACCGAGCGCTTCCACATAATCGACAATCTGACCACGGTCGAGCGGGATGACGGAACGAAGGAAAACGCGTTCGTGTGGAACGAAGTGGTGTGGAAGAGCTTTCAGGCAGGCTACGTGAAGCCACTCGATTTGAGCATTCTGCGGCAGCTGCGCAGTCCGATCGCCTACAGCCTCTACCGGCTTCTCGACAAACACTTCCATCACTCGAGCAGGCGGCGGTTCGATCTGGCGATGTTGGGGCATCAGAAGTTCGGGCTTTCGCGGGCGGGAGGGATCGGTAAACTCAAGCAGACGCTTGAACGCCCGATCAGCGAACTGGAGGGAATCGGCTTTATCAAAGCCGTGGAAAAATCAGAGCGCTACCGCAAGCGTGGCCCAGGCAGCTGGGACATTGTCTTTGAAAAGGCGGCGGCGGAAAAGGAACCATCAAATAGCAAGCTTAATGAGTTCCCGGAGATCCAGTCGCGCATGGAGCAACTGGGCCTGACTCCGGAAAAAGCCGCACAACTGGCGTCGGAATTTCCGCATGAATTCCTCGTCCACAAGATCGAAGTGGTCGAGCACCTCCTCAGCCAGGGCAAGGAGAAAGCACCGGCGAATCCAGCCGGGTTCCTCGTCGCCTCGATCCGCGAAGACTACAAGGCACCAGCCGACTTCGTGTCGCCCTCCGAACTGGCGAAAGGCAGAGCGGATGCCACCGATGCAAGGATGAAGAATCTCGAGGTTTTCGAAGCCTGGTGCCAAACACGCCGCTCGGAACTCGGCCAGAGCGGCGATGCTGAAGTCGCGAGGCTGCTGGAGTATTGGGACGCGGCCAAGCGTTCGCTGGCCATTCCCGCCGCGACGGCCCGGGCGTGGATCGATCCACTTCGGCCGATCGCCTGCGGTGACGGCATGTTCGAAATCGCCGCTCCGAGCGGGTTCATCGCCGACTACGTCGAAAATGCGTTCGCGCCGAAACTTGCGGAGGCCTGGAGAAAAACTGGCCACCCTGAATCGCAGATCCGGTTCTCTCATCCAGAAAACCGTTCTGACAAAAAGGCGAAGGCCGCCGGTCGAGCATCCCCGATCTCAGCGTAGCCACTCCAGACACCGCAATCGAAAAGCAAAGAGAATTACCCCATTTCCAGAGCAACGCTACTGGGCCAATGCTTCCATTTCCCTCGTGATTCTGTTGCCATGACACCACAGGCTGAGAGCAATCTGACACGCGAATCGTGGATGGGCTTGCATGGTATTTTCGAGGCCGCTAACACTTGTTAGGGCAGACGCCTGAATGTATCTCAAGGGGAGGTGGTCAATGTCTGCCACGGGAAGGTTGGGAGGACAGCTTGCTACGGATCAGGGCGCAGAAATCATCGAGAGCCACCAAGGACTACTACGCCCATTTGGAACGCGCGGACTACTACTCCGAGTCCAGAGGGCATGCCGGAACCTGGTTCGGCAGGGGAGCGAAACGGCTTGGACTTTCGGGGGAAGTCGAGCAGGAGGATTTCTTCGCGCTCTGCGACAATCGTCGGCCCGACTCGGGTAAAAAGCTGACCGCGCGGAGCGGCGATCACCGAATTGTCGGCTACGATTTCAACTTTAATTGTCCGAAGTCGATTTCGTTGATCATCTCATTGACCGGCGACCACCGGCTGCTCAAGGCCCTGCAGGAATCGGTGAGAGAAACCATGGCCGAGATCGAATCGGCCATGGAAACGCGGGTCAGAACCAACGGGGCCTACGAAGATCGCAACGTCGGCAACATGGTGTGGTCGGAATTCGTCCACACCACGGCGCGCCCAGTGGAGGGACAAGTTCCCGATCCAAATCTCCACACGCACGCCTTTGCCTTCAATGCGGTCCACGATGAAGTCGAAGATCGCTGGAAGGCCGGAAAGTTTCACAAAATCTGCCGTGACGCCCCACTCTTCGATGCCCGCTATCAATCGCGGCTGGCAGAAAAGCTTCTCACGCTTGGCTACTCAATCGAGCAGCATCGGCGCGGCTGGGACATCGCAGGGATCGATCGGGAACTGATCGAAAAATTTTCCCGAAGACAGCGGCAGATCGAGGAGGAAGCGGCAAAGCAAGGGATCACCGACGCGAAGGGGAAAGGGGAGCTCGGCGCGCGAACGCGCTCGAAGAAAGTCGCTCATTTGACGAATGAAGACCTCCACCGGGACTGGAAATCCCGACTGACGGCGGCGGAGCTCTTTCAGCTTCGGAAAGTGAGAGAGGAAGCGGCGCAAGATTCTGACGGTGGCGGCAGCGGAATCCTGTCCGCGCACGCGGCGAAGGTCGCCGTCGACCATGCGCTCGGGCATTGCTTCGAACGAAGATCCGTGATGCGGGAATCGCTGGTGCTGGCCATCGCGATCAAGCACGCGGTCGGCAGGGCGACCGCCGAGCAGGTCACAGCAGCGTTCGAAGAGCATCCCGACATCATTTGCCGCAAGCTGGGCAGCTATCGCTACGTGACCACGAGGACGATGTTGGAAATGGAATCGCGAATGATCGGCTTGGCCAAACTAGGAAAATATTCTTGCGCTCCATTTGGTGACGCTGATCACCAGTTCAAGGCGGTGTTCCTGGACCAAGGGCAACGCAGAGCCGTCCTTCATCTGCTCACATCGAGGGACAAGCTCATGGCGGTGCGCGGCCCGGCTGGGGCGGGGAAGTCTTCGATGATGCAGGAGGCCATCTCCGCAATCGAAGAGAAAACCGGTAGACGCGTTTTTACCTTTGCCCCAACCGCGATGGCCTCCCGCCACGTGCTGCGGGACAAGGGATTTCACGATGCCGATACCGTGCAGCAACTCTTCAACTCCAAAGAGAAACAAGAGCAGATCCGGGGGCAATGCATCTGGATCGACGAGGCCGGGCTGCTCAGCGTCCGGCAGATGTTGGCGATCTTCGAGCTGGCGGAATCGAGCGATGCCCGGGTGGTTCTCTCGGGCGACGTTCGACAGCATCGGGCGGTCGAGGCGGGCGACGCTCTGCGAATTCTTCAGGCCAGGGGAACAGTGGTGCCAGCGGAATTGACCCAGATCCATCGTCAGCAAGGGGCATACCGCGAAGCCATGCGCCGGATGGGCGATGGCGACGTGCCTGGCGGCTACTGCGCGATGGAAGAACTTGGCTGGGTGCACGAGGTGGCCAACGACAACCGACATGAGAAAGTCGCCAACGACTACCTCGATGTCCTCGGCAGGAACAAGACATCACTGGTGGTCGCTCCGACGCATTTGGAGGGCCGTAAAGTGACGGAACTGATCCGCAAAGGGTGCGGGCCCAAGACAGGCTCAAGGGGGCTGAGAAGCGCTTGAACCGGCTCCGCAACCTCAACTGGACCACTGCGGAAAAGTCCGCCGCCAGAAACTATGAAACCGGGCAAATTGTGCAATTCATCCGCAATGCCAGGGGATTCAAGGCGGGCGAACGTCTGACGATCCTGGGCAAGGATGCGGAAGGCCGGGTACTTTGCCGGAACGAGGAAGGCGAAGCCAAAGTGCTCGCACTCGGCCTGGAGCACGCGGAGAAATTTCAGGTCTATCGACCAGAAGCCATGGATGTCGCCGTCGGCGAGCAAATCCGAATTACCCAGGGCGGCTCCACTGTTTGCGGCAACCACCGCCTGGAAAATGGCTCCGTCTACAAGGTCAAGAAGATCACCGAAGATCACCTTGTCCTGAACAATGGCTGGCGCCTCGACCTCGGATACGGTCACTTGACCCACGCCTACGTGATGACCTCGCACGCCGTGCAGGGACGGGATGTCGACGA
Organism: Verrucomicrobiia bacterium; assembly: GCA_020439995.1. Lineage (GTDB taxonomy): Bacteria > Verrucomicrobiota > Verrucomicrobiia > Verrucomicrobiales > DEV007 > JAGROY01. The sequence continues at coordinate 1,483 of JAGROY010000095.1, read as the reverse complement.
AGTGATCATCTCCGAAGGGTCGGAATCATTCGTGGCGGCCGACGCTGAGCAATTCTACGTCTCCGCGAGCAGGGGAAAGTCGGCGGTGCGCGTCTACACCGACGACAAGGCCGGACTGAAATCCGTGATCGCGGAATACGGAGGACGCAAGGCAGCGATCGAACTCGTGGACGAATCGCAATCTCAGAATCCGGAGTCTCGCTACAATCCGATTCCGCTCCTGCTTGAAACCAAGCGCAAAGAGAAAAGTGATCGGGAGCGCGCGGAAAAGCGCGTCTTCGAAATGCGCCGCGGCGAAAACATGCGAGACGCCATATGACCGTTTTTCAGCTCCACAGCGGCCAGGAAGAAACCAGCGAGGCGAGGCCCTACCACATCCCAAGGACAGCCCCCATGATGCTCAATGTCGTGACTGAAACCCATGACTTCTGCTACGCTTGGCACACGGCATCGAAAGGTGCGATCACCACCGAAGGAACCGCCATCTCCATGACCTTCGGCGACTGCACGATCGCCATCGAAGGAACCGGCCTGAGGCCACTCTATCGAGCGCTGCACAAGATGGTGGTCTCGGAAATCCGTGCCGACAGCAAGGATTCCCAACTCGAGATCCATCGCATTCGGATTTTTCACACCGAGATCGACTTCTCGACCGGCAAAAAACACCGGATTGAAATCACCCGCCAAGCCCAGGAAAAGTGATTGAATATCATTTTTCGAAGCGAAAAATCATACCTCCCGACGACACCCGGCCGGAGGACAGAGTCAAGGAAGCGCAGCGTAAAAATCGTATAAGTCCCGAAGGGCGGCGTAGCCGTTATGCCGATTTTTTCATTGACGCTGGCCGTAGCGTCGGGTGCCCCCCGCATCCGCGAGAGTGAGACAGGAGGTTCTTCGAGGTGTGCTCTCTCTCGCGCGAACTTGAAGGTGTGGGTGAGGTGGCAGGCAAGGTCGGTGGCAATCTGCGCAGGTGGACGGATTCGCGGGCCAGCGGTGGGAGAATCCGGCCGGCTTCGCTGTTTGCCCGGTAGGGGGGAGGCTCGGTGAGGCGGGGGGAACCGGTTGCGGTGGCGGGAAATTGTGGGGGCGCAACGGGTTGCGGCATGCCCATGCGCCGACAGGCGGTGACTGTCGGTGTGCAGGCAGGAGAACGGCACGGTCGGTTCCTCCGGCGGTGCCGGGAATGGCGGTGGCAGAGGGGCGTTGCGGGCAAACTTCACCGTGGACGGCCGGGTCCGGGGGGGTTGACTGATTGGGAAATGGAGGTAGGTAGGTAAGAGTTTGCAGGATGTCGAGCGGATACACTTGGAATATGGGGCTGGAAGAGAAAGCCGCTGGAGTTCCGCGCCGAACAGGCTGCAGTTTTATCATGCAGATCTTGGGCTGACAAGCTCGTCCAGCGTAGTAACGGATTGTGAGACAAGGGCATTCGAGCGTCACGCTGCAGAATACACAATGATATGCATTATTGTGCAGTGTTTTT
>JAGROY010000458.1 GCA_020439995.1 Verrucomicrobiia bacterium | reverse complement strand
TATTGATTACCGCTCTTGCGTTTCAAAGGTTTCATGTCGGCCATCCAGAAGTGGTAGCCGAAAGTTCCGATGGAATGGATGGCGTGCTTGAAGGAAACCTCGATCTTGAAGCGCAGGGAGTAGAGCAGAATGATATCCTGAGCACTTCGAGTAAGGTTAGTGCAGAGAAGGATCAATCGTCCTCTGTGAGGATGGTCGATGAGGACGAAGCGGACGGTCTTACCGGCGGGTTTCCACAACAGATCGAGGACGCGATATCGAACCTCAACCTCCCGTTCACCGTACACAGAAGTTCGCATCACCTCGAAGCGATTTAATGTGGCAAAGAGTTTATGGAGGACGATCTTTTTGCCATACTTCTTTGGGCGTCCGCGCTTTGGTATCTTGGGTTGGATGGCAGGCATGAAACCTACGGAGTTGGAGCACACCCGAGTAACCAACTCACTCGCCGCGTTGTTCAGAGCATCAACCATCTTGCCATTATCATTATAATAGGCATCAGCGAGGAGGATGAATTGTTGCTCCTGGCAAACGTCTTTGAGTAGTGAGCAAGCCTTGTCGATCAGGGTTCTACGCGAGCGGTTGGATTCGACGATTCCCTCGTGAGTCCTGGCACAAACCGGTACATAGAAGTATGTAAGATCCCACCCGACAAGAAAATATGGGACATATATATTTAAATGTAATACCCGCACGCCGCCAACTCTGGAAACGATACCCGAACTTCGCGCAGAAAACATCACCGCGAACACATTGCCTGTAACCAGTCTCGTGTCCATCGCCCACTGGTTCGCAATCCTCGGCCTGGTCTGCATCTTCGTCGGAATTCTACTACGCAGGCTTTAACTTGATTCCGCTCCCGTGCCGTCAGTTTAGACCGTGCCTGGAATAAATGACTTGATGGACTCTGCGTAACCGGGAATCATTCAGCATGATGAAGATGTTGGTCGGCCGTTTGTGTCGCTTCGGGTGCTTGATGTGGGCCATGTTCATGGTTTCGACCGGCGCTGAGGCAAAGCCGGGCGATCTGGTCGCGCAATGGAATGTCTCGTGGGCGGGGAAGGCTGAATTTTTATCCAACGTGGCATGTAGCGATGACGGGCATATCTGGGCGGGTGTTGATCGCCATCTGTTCTTGCTTGATAGCGAGGGGCGGCTGCTCCGGCGGATTGAAGCTGGGAGTGGCTCTCTGCAAAGTCTAGTGACTTTGCCGGATGGGGACGTTCTGGTATCGGGAGTCTATGGGCGGATTCGGTCTCTCGATGGGACGGTCGACTTCGATACTGCACAGCCTTTTCAGATGAATTCCAGTGGTGAGCGGGACGAAACGTTCGACCTGTCATGGTTGCCGCCGTATCCCTATGCTGTGGAGACGATACCGTTGCAAGATGGACGAATCGTAATCGGCGCCAGTTTCGGAGGCAGCGGAAAGATCTTCCGGGTTTTTCCGGACGGCAAGGAAGACCTGTCGTTTTCCATGTTCGATGGTCTGGGCTACACGGTTGATCTAGAAGTCGACTCGAAAGGTCGTGTCTATGCTCTGCGACAGGATGGAGTTACGATCGGCAATAGTTCGTCCAGCGGACCAAAATTGCACCGATTTCTCGCTGACGGAACGCCCGATCAGAAATTTCACCTGAGCGGGTTTAACCGTGATCCCTATGGCCGAATTTCCGACAGTGCGCATCTTTGGGCCGTTGCACTGCTCTCCGACGATGGATTACTTCTGGTGGGAGAGTTCAGGAATACGCCTTTTGTGACTCAGTCGAACACGTTACGATTTGATAAGGATGGAAGAGTTGATTCGCTCTGGTATCGATTACAGAACGGCAAACCATACAGCAAATATGGCACGCTTGTCGAAGCTGACGGTCGGATCATTTTGTGGGGCGAAGACTTGACGCGTCTCTATCCAGACGGTACTCCTGATCCAAGCTTCAATGTTGCGAAGCATGGATCGGTTCGCGACTGTGCGATTGATTTTCAAGGGAGGCTTGTAGCGGTGGGTGATTTCGGCGTTGGGATTTTCGAGTTGGGTGCGGGCACGCCAGCGCCTCCGGTGCTGGTCGAGCCGGAAGCTTCTTCTATTGTTCAGACTGTTTCGACACCATTTATTTTTGCACCGTTGATTGCATGCGATGTAGAGGCCAACTTTCAGTGGTTTCATAACGGCGCGCTCATGTCTGGGCAGACCGATCGCATCCTGAGACTGACATCGTTGGAGGTTGATGATTCAGGTGTCTACAGCATTCGGGTGACTGACAGGAATGGCGTTTTTGACGGGCGAGTGCTGAATCTCCAAGTCGTTCCTGCGACTCCGGATTCGCCCGACTACACCTGGCACCCGGAGGAACCCATTCCCTGGGTGACTGGCGCGTTCCCCACACTGGATGGCGGAATCGTGCTGTGGAACCGCTTTGAGTTCGATGTTCTAAAGCTCCAGGCGGATGGTAAGGCGGATCCCGATTTCCATGTTGCATTGGTTGGTCAGGAGCCATCCAGGCTTCAACTGCTTGCAGTGGATCCCCTCACTGGCGAATTTCTTGCGGTAGCTGATACCCAAATCGTGGTCTTGGAATCAAACGGACGGCAGCGGCCTGGATTTGATTGGGATTGGAGTTGGAGCGATTCTTACGATCGCTTCCTGTCGTGGCGTTCGGATGGCTCGGTATTGATTGAGCGTAAGAATTGGCAAGGAACCCAGATTTTCGAACTCACAGTGGGCGCGCCCGCAGAACCAGCGCCCCTTTCGATGGATGTGGACGAGCGCATTCTGCCACTGGACGATGGGACGCTGCTCCTTGTCAGTGCAGCGCCGAGTGGGGGATTCGAACTTCGCAGGATGTCAGACCGCTTCGATCCTATACCCGCATTCGGTTCAGTTGCAGTAGATGTACGGGGCATGGGTGATATCAACGCGGTCATCGCGGAAGACGGAAAGCTGATTCTGTTCGGTGCCATCATCTCCGTCAATCAAACTCAAGTGGAAAACCTGGCCCGGTTGCTTCCAAATGGAATGGTCGATCCTACTTTCTTCCTGAATCGTTTCTCCGACCGTGTCGAGGCAGTGCATCCCAACTCGGATGGCGGGATGCATGTAGTGGGAGCGTTTCAGAGAGTCAACGGACTTAATCAGGTGTCCGTCTGCCGACTTCACGCGGATGGAACCATCGATGTAAGTTTTGGGCCAGGGTATCCATTGCAGAGCAAGGGTATTTCACTTCTGCGGGACGATCGATTGTATTTCCTTCCCGATTTCGGCGCACGATACGAGTTCATCCGTGGCGTGGAATCGCTGCGTCCGTTCCGCACTGTGGGAGGAGCTGGTGCGTCACTGCGGCCCAAATTTTTGTTGCAACCAACGGGCGAACAGATTCCCAAAGGAACATCGGTCGAGCTGCGCGCGGTTGTGGCTGCGACTCCGCCCGCAACTTGGCAGTGGCAGCGCAACGGAGTCGATATTCCTGGCGAGACTGCACCCTCACTGTGTATTGAAGATGCAAATTCAGAAGACACTGACTGGTATCGCGTCATTGCTACCAATGCCCTGGGGGCGGCCGCCTCGCAAGATGTGCTCGTCGATGTCATCGACAAGCCTCTGTCGGGCCAGATCGACCAGTCATTTCAACCGCCAGCAGTCTTGTCCAGAGAAACCAAAAGAGTCGTGGTCGCAGTGCAGGCAGACGGCAGGGCTATCGTAGCAAACGTCGAGTGGGATCACCCAAGATCAGCTCCTATTGTGCGCCTGAATCAAGATGGTCAGATTGATCCAGAATTCACTCCGGATATTTCAGATGCTAGCGCTCTTGCCATACAGCACATTGCCGTCCAGCGAGATCAAAGGATTTTAATTGGATTGGTTTCAAAATCCGATTTCCTTTGGCGGATGCTGCCTGATGGCTCAAGGGATCCTTCCTTTAATCTTGAGCCACCGCATATGGATAATAACCATTATCCTGGCCAAGCTGTGGCAGTACAATGGGGCGACCGAATCTTGGCGGCAATCGGGTTCTGGAGTCTGGAAGGGGTTCTCGGTACGCCGTACTATGCATACACTTTTACTGGCGATGGCGGAGATCCTCAGACGATGGATACACTTGTCGGATTTGATTTCCTTGAGCCTCCCAGGTCCGTCCCGGTGATCTCCTCGAGCGGCTCGGCCTTTCTTCCCGTCGGTGCGGCGTTTCCATCGGTGGAGCGCGTATCAATCGACATCGATGCTGATAGGATGTTCAATGAGACTTTGGCAGCTCACGTCATTTTATCGTTTGATGTCGATCACAAGGGCAGGCTACTCGCGGTGGTTGGAAATCCGTCGATCGGACATGTCAGGCTCATGCGGTTCACCGAGAACGGTGAGTTGGACTTGACCTTTCGTGAGAGTAGATGGTACGGCTTCATTAGTGTGGAAGCAGACGTTGACGGTGGCCTCTACGTGACCGGAAGTTTCGACATAGTAGACGGAGAGCCGCGAAAGGGCGTCGCCAGGATGTTGCCCAGTGGGTATCTTGACCATCGATTCGATCCGGGGGCAGGCTTTGACGAGGCTCCCGCTCAGGCTACGGTTACTCCTGGGGGCGATGTTTTGTTCTCAGGGCCTTTCAGTCAATATGATGGACACGAAGTAAGGGCAGTGGTCCGCGTCCACGGTGTCCGCAATTTGCCCTTGGAGGCCATGGACGTTCTCATCAGCGACAATCTTGCAGCAGTGGTGAATGTGCAGCCGGATGAACTGACCCGGTCAGATCTTGAATCCATCGGCTGGCTCGACTTGTCCAGGCTTCGCCTGACCTCTCTTCGAGGCCTGGAACAATGCCGCCAACTGCGAGGCCTTGTGCTCGACGGAAACGCTCTATCAGACATTGAGACATTGGCGCTAATGCCGCCGCTGGCCATAATTTCGATTCGAGGGGTTCCTATACTGAGCATCGCGCCCCTGCTACAGCGACCACCCCGGCACCTTATCATCGATTCAGAACAGGCGATCCGCTTCAATCGCGAGATTGAAGAGCTCGGAAATTCTACGATTGTTCACATCGTCGAGCCCGAGACCCGGGCTACTGGTGACGGTTTGGAATGGCGTTCACGCTGGCTGGTTCAGCAGAGCTCCATGGATTTTTATTCGCCTCCAACGTTCGGTCTTCGCAGCGAACTCACATGGAGGATCACGACGGCTCCGACCACCTCTTCTGTAGAATACAGCGAAGATTTGTCATCGTGGATCACACTCGAAGTGTCGCGATCTGAAACGGATGCCACAGTGACGGCGATTTTGCCAAAGGACGGCCGACGAACTGGTTATTATCGCCTTTCGTGGTGAATTCAATCGGTGAGTAGGAGGGAAATAAGAATAAGGGACATAAAATAAGAAAATAAGCAACGGTGTTCATGTTAGGGATCACCAGATGAGGTAGCGGCGGGCGATATCGGTGCAGGCGTCGTGCCAGCTGGCGCGGGAGAACAAAAATGCGCTCTTCCGGGAATTTAGTGGGTAGCGGAGGAAACGGCCATATCAAGCTTTCCGCAGAAGAACAGAATCCGAATGCGATAGTTCTCAAACCCTCTGAATCCGCGTGCCATTGACTTGATGGATTGGATCTTGCTGTTGAGCCCTTCGCTCACTGCATTGGTGATCCGGTGCCGGAAGTAGTTGAGGACTTCCGGCAGGTGGTCGTTAAGCATCCTTCCTACCTTCTTCATCGGTTCTTCTCCGTGCTCTTCAACCCACTTCAACCACTTGACGAAAAACTTGCGTGCATTGCCCGCGTACTTGTAGTCCCAGAAATACCTAAAGGTCTCCCTCATGGCCCAGGCTTCGGCGCACTTCAGATCCATTTTCAAGAGCCGGTCGAACTCCATCCAACGATCTTCGGTGATGTTTTCAACGTTGAATAGCCAGAGATACCTAGTGCCCTTCAATGAGTCATCGCCCTCTTTGACCAACTCTTTGTATTCTTTGCTCCTCACTTGGTTCACTGCCTTTGTCTGATAGCCGACAATGTGAAAGCGATCATGCACAATTAGCGCGTCCGGCACGTTGCTACGGGCGCTCTTGATGAAGGCGTCCCACATGTCAATGGCCACTGCTTTCACCGAGTTGCGCACTTCTTCTCCAAGCGAATCCCACAGACTATCAGCCCTTTCGGTAGTTCTTCCTTCCGCTACTTCAAGGACTCGCCCCTGGCTCAGATCGTTGAGCAAAGAGACATAGTTGTGACCTTTACGAAAGCTCTTCTCGTCAATCCCGGCATAGGGAATCTGTTCAAGGTTGCGCCGTTGCAGGCCGCGCTCAACTCCTCGCTGCATGATCCGCTGTACGCCATCCCAACCCGACTTCAGAAGCCCTTTGGCCT
>JAGROY010000094.1 GCA_020439995.1 Verrucomicrobiia bacterium | reverse complement strand
CCGTGTCTCAGTTCCAGTGTGACTGGTCGTCCTCTCAGACCAGTTACCCGTCGTAGCCTTGGTAAGCCGTTACCTTACCAACAAGCTGATAGGCCGCGAGCCCATCCGAAAGCGCCAGGTCTTGCGATCCCCAGCTTTGATTAGTGCAAGATGCCTTGCATAATCACATGCGGTATTAATCCGAGTTTCCCCGGGCTATTCCCCACTTTCGGGCAGGTTGCTCACGTGTTACTCACCCGTCCGCCACTAAGTATACATCTAGCAAGCTAATTGCATACTCCGTTCGACTTGCATGTCTTATCCACGCCGCCAGCGTTCGTTCTGAGCCAGAATCAAACTCTCCGTATAGAAAATTGACTGGTCAGAACCACATGGTTCTCAAACTCCCTATGAAGGAAGTTAAATCGCCACGCTGGTTCTGTCCGTGCGCATCACTTGAGATGCGCAACGCACAAATTAACCTTATCTTCTTCTCAGATTTGAGCGCATCGGCATCTCAAATCGAGTTCCTGTTATGTAAAAGAACGAATCGCGGGGACAAAAAAGCCGATCGCAACATGTGTTGCGGTCGACGTTCACATCGAAGTCGCGCCTAGCGTTTCCGGCTAGTGGCGAGATAGTAGCACCCTTCCGCTCGTCGTCAAGCCGTTGCGGTCAATTTTCTCTCGCCAGCTTGCACATTCCCCATAAGTAACTGACGTATAGTTGTTTACGTTTTGTTTTTTCTCCCGGAAATATTTTCCCGAAGGAGTGAGCTCCGATTTTTGACGGGCTTTAGCAGGAAGCTCTCGGGGTTCAGACACCCACTGACCTCTGAATGCATCCCGCCCCGAGTTCAGAGTACCCTGGACTTCATGTTGGCCACGTCTTTGCCCCGTTTTTGGGGCCTTCAGCCTCAGATTTTCAGTGCCGCTGAGAAGCAAGAGAAAATGCGCACAAATGCGACTTATCGTTTGTAAACGATAAATACGGCATTATTATGGCATTATTATCACCTTTTGATCATGGCTCGTACGAAAAACAGCCTGGAGACAATCCAGGTCACCCTCAGCACAACTCTCCAGATAAAGAACTATCTGGAGCAGCTGACGAGCACGGGGCTCTACGGGAAGAACGTGGCGGAAACCGCGACGCTGCTGATTCAAGATCAAGTCAAGGATCTTCTGAAATCGGGAGACTTGGTGAAGCTCCCACCGATGGCCCCTATCGAATCTTGACTACTACACACCCACATGTCACAAAATCGACTCCCCACCCTTGAGGCGAACGACGCGACTTCGCTAGACGTCGACTCGATCGATTCCCCAGATATCCATCTTTCTGGCTCCAACCAGGGATTTGACTACACCGATCACGATGAGTGCGATCTTTTTCGCCTCGCAAGCGATATTGCACGTTACGATCCTGCCCTTACCGAGATTCTCGTGAAAGTGGCTATTCGGAAAGCGGAGCTGAGCGAGGCTGGATAGAAAACCAGCCCCCGGATCCATCGCGACTGAAATCAGGACGCCCCTCAAGGCCCTCCTTTCCGATTCAACACGAGTGAACGAGTCACTTGGCGACAAGTGAACCTCTCGGCTGAACGCATTCGTCTAACGCCTCCTTTACAATCCGCTCAGGTTGGTACATCTTCGCCGCTTATGTCCATTGTCATCAATATCCTGATGGTGCTCCTGGTTGCACTGTGCCTCCTGATGCTTCTTATCATTCTCATGCAGAGACCCAAGCAAGAGGGCCTCGGCGCAGCTTTCGGCGGCGGCATGATGGACGGAATGCTCGGTTCCGGCACCACGAACTTCCTGCAAAAAGCAACGGTTTATCTTACGGTGGGCTACTTCGTTCTGACGATGGCTCTGGATGTGATTCAGGCGCGCACCTCGGAAGCCAGGAGCCTGCAGGGAGTCAACCTGGAAGTTTCGGCAGCTGCGGCTTCGCCAGCAGATGACTCTGAACCAGCAACCACACCTGACCCAGCAACCACACCTGCGCCGGACACGGACAATGTGCCAGCCGGAGGCGAGATCGAGCCCCCGGCTCCAGCTCCCAGTTCCATTGACACAGAGGAAAATCCTGGCGATGATGACAATGTTGACGCTGCTCCTGAGGATGAACCCACTGCAGAGACATCGGATGATGATGCTGCCACTGAAGAAGAGGCGGAAGGCGACGCCGCCCCCGCTGCTGAGGACGACACTCCAGCTGCGAATACAGATACGGAAGCGCCCAACTAAAGAAGCTGCTTTCCAAGCAACAACGGCTCCCGACATCGAACAGCGACTGCGGAAGTCGCATTCTAAGCTGGCCGACACCTGCGGCACCGGTGATTCAGCCTCCTTTTGACTTGAGACCGTGGCGAAGAAACGTAAGAAGCACCAGCCATCTGCATTCCTGAAGAATGCTGGGCAATCCTTCGCCTACTACAGCTATCGCGGGATCGAGTTCCTCACATCGCTCTTGCCTATCGGCCTGGTGTTCACTATCGGCCGCACTGCCGGTGCACTCGCCTACCTCACTCTGCCCAGCTATCGAAGACTGGCGATCCGCAATTTGACGATCGCCTTCGGAGACAAGAAGTCGCCAGCCGAGATTCAAACACTTGCCAGAGAGCACTTTCGCACACTGGGAGCGAATCTGCTCTGCAGCATGAAAATGTCCACAATGCCCGTGGACGCTATCGCGGCGAGGGTTGAACTGACGGGCCTCGAGAATACGGAAGCGGCTTCCACCGCGGGCAACGGCCTCATCTTCGCCATCTGCCACATGGGATGCTGGGAGGCACTGGCACAGACGCCCGCCATCTCTCCGAGCATGGCGCCGGCCACCCTTTACCAGCGACTTTCCAACGCCCGGCTCGATGCTCACATTCTGAAAAAACGCGGTCGCTGGGACTTCAAATTGTTCGATCGTAAGAGTGGCTTCTACGAACCACTGGCACACCTTCGATCGAACGGCTCCCTCGGCATTCTTGCGGACCAGCATGCGGGCGACAGCGGTGTCTGGTGCCCATTCTTTGGACGCCTGGCTTCAACGTCGAACCTTGCTGCACTGATGTCACTTCGCACCGGAGCACCCATCTGCGCGATCGCGATCACGACCACCGGCAAAGCACGCTGGTCGATCCATGTCGGCAAACCCTTTCGCCCGCAAGACTACCCGAATGAAGACGCGAGCACGCTCACCGCACGGCTCAACCTCTTCCTCGAAGAGGTCATCCGTAAGTCTCCGCGCGACTGGTTCTGGGTGCACAATCGCTGGAAAACGCCGAAACCCAACTTCCTGGTCAGTCGCTATAAGCGAGGCATCTGCCTGCCACCAGGAATGGACGAGGCCAACCTCAAACCGTTCCGCATTCTGGTGCGCTCCCCTAACTGGCTGGGCGATGCCTGCATGGCGGTGCCTGCCGTGCGAGCCATCAAACACGGGCGACCGGACGCGATTATCACCGTCCTGACACCTGACAAAATCGCCGACGTCTGGAAGTCCGTGCCCGAGGTTGACAACATCATCACCAAGGGCAGCAAGGACAGCATTTTCAAAGTTACGCGCAGCTTGAAACAAGAGCCTGGCGTGATCTTTGATGTCGCCCTGCTGCTCCCTAATTCGCTGCGCACCGCTCTCGAAGTCTGGCTCGCCGGCATCGATCGCATCGTCGGTTATGCTGGCCACCATCGGCGCTGGCTGCTCAACCAGATCATCCCTGAGCGCAGCAATGGCCCCGTCGAACACCACGTGCGCCATTACCTCCGCATGGCACAGCGCATCGGCGCAGCAGTGCAACAGAAAGAGTTCTCCTCAGCGCTCGGCGAGCCACCGCCACCAGCTCCCGATGGAGTGGTTCGAATTGGACTCTGCCCGGGTGCCGAATACGGATCTGCCAAGCGCTGGCCAGCCGAGCGCTTCATCGCCACTGCCAATGCTGTCGCGGAAGAGATCGACTGCGAGTGGCTTGTCTTCGGCTCTCCGAACGAAGCTGACCTGGGCAGGCAAGTAGCTGACGGCATCACGAACAACGCCACCAATCTCGCCGGAAAGACCACCATCGTCGAGCTCATCGACCACCTGCGCGACTGCGATCTACTGCTGACAAATGACACCGGCACCATGCACCTGGCCGCGTTGTATGGGATTCCCACCGTCTCCGTATTCGGCTCCACCGAGCCAGCCTGGACCGGCCCGCTCGGCAAGAATCACACCGTCCTGCGCAAACACGTCGAGTGCACGCCCTGCTTCCTCCGCGAGTGCCCCATCGACTTCCGCTGCATGGAGGCCATTACCGTTGACGCAGTCACAGAAGCCGTGCTGCGACGCACGCGCAGCCTGACACTCGCACCGGAAACCGCGTAAAGCATCCAACTACTTTGCGCTATGGACTGTGCCCCTTACCCAGCCACGGCTTCGATTGTGCTTACACCGCCGGGCCTCGGTTGCACTCGCAACTGGGCGCTGATGCGTTCTTTTAAAAGGTCAACGTGCGAGATAACTCCCACGGTTTTACTTCCAGAGCGTAGCCCTTCCAGTGCAGCAACAGCAACGTCCAGAGTATCATGGTCGAGTGCGCCAAAGCCTTCATCGATGAACAATGAGTCGATCCTGACATTCCTGCCAGCGAGATCGGACAGCCCCAGTGCCAGCGCCAGGCTTGCGAGAAAGCTCTCACCACCTGAGAGGCTCTCCATCGGACGCAAGACATTTGCCTGGTGGAGGTCGACGATTTCCAACTGCAGGGCTTCGCCTTCGACACGCTTCAGCTGATAGCGGTCCGTAAGTTTCGCGAGATGACCGTTGGCGTGACGCAACAGCAAGTCCAGCGAAAGGCCTTGGGCAAACGTGCGAAATTTGCGCCCATCGTGGGATCCGATCAAATCGCGCAGCCGTTGCCAGATCGCAAAATCCTTGCGTTCAGCTTCCAGATTCTTCAGCCGTTCTGTATGCATTTTCCGGTTGTAGTCATCCTGCTCAAGCTCAGCCTTCACTGCTGCGAGACGCGTGGTCGCCGCTTCGATTCGGTCGGTGAGCGACCTAGCTTCCGCCTCCTTGGTATCAAGAAGCTCTCCCTGTGGAGCCATCGCGGTGCGCAGCTCTTGTAAGGTATCATCCACCTGCCGCTGTTGTCCGCGCAACTCCGCACGGCGCTTGACCAATGCATCCTGGGCAGCGTCAATCGCCTCCACTCTCGCTGCATCCAGTAAGGCTGCTTTCAGCGCAGCGGGATCAGAAAACTCCGAAGACTTGAGCGACTCTGCAAGCAGCGCCTGCTCGTTGCGAAGTGCCGCAGCCGCCCGCTCCTTCGCCTCCTCACGTTCCTTCCTCGTCGCTTCCGCAGCGGCTTGTCGGGCCCGGAACTCCTTTACCGTCGAGGCCACGTCCACCAACTCAGGCAGAACACTGGGTAGCTCGACCGTTTGCAATCCATCCTGGTGCACCGCACTGGACCACTCGTCCGCCTCTTCACGACTGAGCCTGGCTCGTTCCTCACACTTTTCCAAAGCCGGTTTCGATTCGGTGATTCGCGCGACGACATCCGCCAGCGAGCGCTGCCGGGCAACGAACTCACGTGAGCGCGCTTCCAGTGCCTGGCAAAGCCCGGCCTCCCCGCCATCTGCCGGTATGACTACTGCAAACGGCGAGAGCATCCGCCCGAGTGCCACGCTCTGGATCGAAATCTCCCGCTCGTTCGCCGCGACTTCGCCGGCAATTCGCTTTCGTTCGTCGCCAAGCCGCTGCAATCGCTTCTCGGCCGCCACCACTTGCTCGTTCACTCTGCCAAATTCACCCCGGCACTCGATCAGCGCTTTCTCCGCAACCACCAGTTGCTTCTCGACCTCCTGCACGTGCAAGATCTGCGCCTTCAGCTCCGCTACCTTTGCCGTAATTTCCTCGGGCGCATCCACCAGCAGCTTTGCCACTTCAGTGAGTTCTTCGCGAATCCCCCTCAGCGCCTCTCCCACTTTGGTTGATTCGATACCCAGCTCACGTTCCGACTTCTCGACCTCAATCAGTTCAGTCCGCGCCTTCTGCAAGCGCTGCAACTGCTCAGCTGACTTTGGCTGTTGCTCTCCGTCGGCAAAGGGATGCTCCAGCGCCCCGCAAAGAGGACAGGGAGCGCCGTGTTTCAGGTGCTGCCGATGCTCGTCCAAACTGGCGATCACCTGCGCCGCATGGAGCGCCTCCTGCAGGGCTTTGACCATTTCCCTCCGAACGTCAAGCAGCTCACGGATACGGGCATACTCAGGCTGCATCCGGGCCGCCTTTTCAGCCAGTTCAGACTCCCTCTGCTTTAACTTTGTCTCGCGAACCACCGCTTCTTGTTGTACCCTCAGCCGATCGAACGCCGCCTGAAGTTGCCCGGAATCCTGCGCTCCCAGCAGCTCTTTCAGGCGATTCTGTTGTAATGTT